>NZ_AP029028.1:1520817-1824981 GCF_037076565.1 Herbaspirillum sp. DW155
GGGCCACTCCTCGCCCGGTATCTACGCACGCGCCTTCCTGGAAGGCCGCCTGACCGAAGATCAGCTGATCCATTTCCGTCGCGAAGCCGACGGCAAGGGTTTGTCTTCCTACCCGCACCCCAAGCTGATGCCGGAATTCTGGCAGTTCCCGACCGTCTCCATGGGCCTGGGCCCCTTGATGGCGATCTACCAGGCGCGCTTCCTGAAGTACCTGCACGCCCGCGGCATCGCCAAGACCGACAACCGCAAGGTCTGGGCCTTCTGCGGCGACGGCGAAATGGACGAGCCGGAATCGATGGGTGCCATCGGCATGGCCGGCCGTGAAAAACTGAACAATCTGGTCATCGTGGTCAACTGCAACCTGCAGCGCCTGGACGGTCCGGTGCGCGGCAACGGCAAGATCATCCAGGAACTGGAGTCCGACTTCCGCGGCGCCGGCTGGAACGTGGTCAAGGTCATCTGGGGCAGCGGCTGGGACGAGCTGCTGGCCAAGGACAAGGACGGCATCCTGCAGAAGGTCATGATGGAAACCGTCGACGGCGAGTACCAGAACTACAAGGCCAAGGACGGCGCCTATGTGCGCAAGCACTTCTTCGGCAAGCACCCCAAGCTGCTGGAGATGGTCTCCAAGATGTCCGACGACGACATCTGGCGCCTGACCCGTGGCGGCCACGACCCGCACAAGATCTACGCTGCCTTCAAGGTCGCCCAGGAATCCAAGGACCAGCCCACCGTGATCCTGGCCAAGTCCATCAAGGGCTATGGCTTCGGCAAGGCCGGCGAAGCGCGCAACACCGCGCACAACACCAAGAAACTGGACGACGAAGCCATCCGCGCCATGCGCGACCGCTTCCAGCTGCCGATCTCGGACGCTGAACTGCCGAACATCCCGTTCTTCAAGCCTGCTGACGACGCGCCGGAAATGCAGTACCTGCACGAGCGCCGCAAGGCCCTGGGTGGTTACCTGCCGCAACGCCGCGTGCACGCCGACGAAAAGCTGCCGGTGCCGGAACTGTCGGCCTTCCAGGCCATGCTGGAACCCACTGCCGAAGGCCGTGAAATCTCCACCACCGCCGCTTATTCGCGCGTGCTGACCGCACTGCTGCGCGACCCCAACCTGGGCCCGCGCGTGGTGCCCATCATGGTCGACGAGTCGCGTACCTTCGGGATGGAAGGCCTGTTCCGCCAGATCGGCATCTTCAGCCAGGTCGGTCAGCTGTACGAACCGGTCGACAAGGACCAGGTGATGTACTACCGCGAAGACAAGGCCGGCCAGATCCTGCAGGAAGGCATCAACGAAGCGGGCGGCATGAGCTCGTGGATCGCTGCGGCGACCTCGTACTCGACCAACAACCGCGTGATGATTCCGTTCTACACCTACTACTCCATGTTCGGTCTGCAGCGTATCGGCGACCTGGCCTGGGCAGCGGGTGACATGCGCGCACGCGGCTTCCTGATCGGCGGCACCGCCGGCCGTACCACCTTGAACGGTGAAGGCCTGCAGCACGAAGACGGCCACAGCCACGTGTTCGCTTCGGCCATTCCGAACTGCATCCCCTACGACCCGACCTTCGCCCACGAAGTCGCCGTGATCATCCATGACGGCCTGCGCCGCATGGTGGCCAACCAGGAGGACGTGTTCTACTACATCACCGTGATGAACGAGAACTACGGCCACCCCGGCATCAAGCCGGGCCAGGAAGAGGGCATCATCAAGGGCCTGTACCTGTTGAACGAAGGCGGCAAAGAAAACAAGCTGCGCGTGCAACTGCTGGGTTCGGGCACCATCCTGCGCGAAGTCATCGCCGCCGCCGACCTGCTGCGTGATGACTGGAAGGTCGACGCCGACGTCTGGTCCGCACCGTCCTTCACCCTGCTGGCGCGCGATGGCCAGGACGTGGAACGCTGGAACATGCTGCACCCGGCCGAGGCCCCCAAGAAGAGCTACTTCGAGCAATCGCTGGAAGGCAGCGAAGGTCCGATCGTGGTCTCCACCGACTACATGCGCACCTACGCCGAGCAGGTCCGCGCCTTCGTGCCGAAGGGCCGTTCGTACAAGGTGCTGGGCACCGACGGCTATGGCCGTTCGGACACCCGCGCCAAGCTGCGTGAGTTCTTCGAAGTGAACCGTTACTTCGTGACCGTGGCCGCCCTGAAGTCGCTGGCCGATGAAGGCAAGATCAAGCCGGAAGTGGTGGCGCAAGCCATCGCCAAGTACGGTATCGATCCCAACAAGCCGAACCCGGTGACCCTGTAAGGACTGCCTGACCGACCATCCCCGCCTCAGCCTGCTGATCGCGGGGATGTGTCGTGTCTGGAACTGCCACCCCAACGGGGAGGTCCGCTGCCCCGGCAGCACTTTCCCTAAGCGAATACTTCTCCCGGCCCAGCGCCTGGGAACAGAACAACGGAGCGCATCAGATGAGTCAAGTCGAAGTAAAAGTCCCGGACATCGGCGATTTCAAGGAAGTCGAAGTCATTGAGGTGATGGTCAAGGTCGGTGACACGATCAAGGTCGACCAGTCGCTGATCACGGTCGAATCCGACAAGGCCAGCATGGAAATCCCGTCCAGCCAGGCGGGCGTGGTCAAGGAAATCAAAGTCAAGGTCGGCGACAAGGTGGCCGAAGGCTCGTTGCTGGTGATCGTCGAAGGCGAGGGCGCTGCTGCTCCCGCCGCCGCACCGCAAGCCGCCGCTGCTGCGCCTGCCGCCGCGCAGGCTTCTGCCCCAGCACCTGCCCCTGCCGCTGCACCGGCAGCCGCTGCCGGCGGTACCGTCGAGATCGAAGTCCCGGACATCGGCGACTTCAAGGAAGTCGAAGTCATCGAAGTGATGGTCAAGGTCGGCGATACCGTCAAGGCCGAGCAGTCGCTGTTGACCGTGGAATCCGACAAGGCCAGCATGGAGATCCCCTCCAGCCACGCCGGCGTGATCAAGGAACTGAAGGTCAAGCTGGGTGACAAGGTATCCAAGGGCAGCATCATCGCCACCATCGAAGCTGCAGGCAGTGCACCTGCTGCGGCTCCCGCGGCTCCCGCTGCTGCGCCTGCAGCCGCCCCTGCTGCTGCACCGGCTCCTGCCGCTGCACCCGCAACGGCTGCCGCCGTGCCGGCCATCGCCACCGCTTCGGCCACCAGCACCGGTGGCAAGGCCCACGCTTCGCCTTCCGTGCGCAAGTTCGCCCGTGAACTGGGTGTGGACCTGTCGCGCGTGCCGGCCACCGGCCCCAAGGGCCGCATCCTGCAATTGGACGTGCAGAACTTCGTCAAGGGCGTCATGGCCGGTTCCACCCCGGTGGCGGCGTCCGCACCGGCGACCAATGGCAGCGGCTCGGGCATGAACCTGCTGCCGTGGCCGTCGCTGGACTTCAGCAAGTTCGGTGAAACCGAACTGCAACCGCTGTCGCGCATCAAGAAGATCAGCGGCCCCAACCTGCATCGCAACTGGGTGATGATCCCCCACGTGACGCAGTTCGACGAAGCCGACGTGACCGAGCTGGAAGAATTCCGCAAGACCTCCAACGACGCCTTCGCCAAGGCCAAGTCGCCGGTCAAGCTGACCATGCTGGCCTTCGTCATCAAGGCCAGCGTCTCGGCCCTGAAGAAATTCCCAGCCTTCAATGCGTCTCTGGACGAGAAGGGCGAGAACCTGATCCTGAAGAAGTACTACAACATCGGCTTCGCTGCCGATACCCCGAATGGCCTGGTGGTCCCGGTCATCAAGAACGCCGACCAGAAGAGCATCGGCCAGATCGCCACCGAAATGGGCGAACTGTCCGCACAGGCCCGCGACGGCAAGTTGAAGCCCGCCGACATGCAAGGCGCGACCTTCACCATCTCCTCGCTGGGTGGCATTGGCGGTACCGCCTTCACGCCCATCATCAATGCGCCGGAAGTGGCGATCCTGGGTCTGTCCAAGTCGATCACCAAGCCGGTGTGGGACGGCAAGCAGTTCGTGCCGCGCCTGATGCTGCCGACCTCGCTGTCCTATGACCATCGCGTCATCGACGGCGCCATGGGCGCGCGCTTCTCGGCCTACCTGGCCGACGTGCTGGGCGATCTGCGCAAGTCGCTCCTCTAAGCCACCACCGAACATTACGGAGTCAGGACAATGAGTCTCTCTGAAGTCAAGGTCCCCGATATCGGGGATTTCAAGGAAGTCGAAGTCATCGAGGTGATGGTCAAGGTCGGCGACACCATCAAGGTGGACCAGTCGCTGATCACGGTCGAATCCGACAAGGCCAGCATGGAAATCCCGTCCAGCCAGGCCGGCGTGGTCAAGGAACTGAAGGTCAAGGTCGGTGACAAGGTGGCCGAAGGTTCGCTGCTGTTGCTGGTGGAAGCGGCCGGCGAAGCCGCTGCAGCCCCGGCTCCGGCCGCAGCACCAGCCCCAGCCCCGGCTGCAGCCGCAGCGCCTGCTCCGGCAGCCGCTCCCGCTGCCGCACCGACGGCAGCCAGCTTCGGCGGCAGCGCCGACGTGCAGTGTGACGTGATGGTGCTGGGCGGTGGCCCCGGTGGTTACTCGGCCGCCTTCCGCGCCGCCGACCTGGGCCTGAACACCGTCATCGTCGAGCGTGAATCCACGCTCGGTGGCGTCTGCCTCAATGTCGGCTGCATCCCCTCCAAGGCGCTGCTGCACGTGGCCGCCGTGATCGACGAGACGGCGGCAATGGCTTCGCATGGCGTCACCTTCGGCAAGCCCGAGATCGACATCGACAAGCTGCGCGCCTACAAGGACAAGGTGATCGGCACCATGACCGGTGGTCTGGCCGGCATGGCCAAGGCCCGCAAGGTGGCCGTGGTCAATGGCGACGGCCAGTTCGCCGGTCCCAACCATATTGAAGTCACCGCTGCGGATGGCAGCAAGAAGGTGGTGCAGTTCAAGCACGCCATCATCGCCGCCGGTTCCTCGGTGGTGAACCTGCCCTTCGTGCCGCAGGATCCGCGCATCGTCGATTCGACCGGTGCGCTGGAACTGCGTCAGGTGCCCAAGCGCATGCTGGTCATCGGCGGCGGCATCATCGGTCTGGAAATGGCCACCGTTTATTCCACCCTGGGTGCGCGCATCGATGTGGTCGAGATGATGGATGGCCTGATGCAGGGCGCCGACCGCGATATGGTCAAGGTCTGGCAGAAGTTCAACGAGAAGCGCTTCGATAACGTCATGGTCAAGACCAAGACCGTGGCCGTGGAAGCCCTGCCCGAAGGCATCAAGGTCACTTTCGAAGCCGCTGAAGCCGGTGCCACCGCACCCGAGCCGCAACTGTACGACCTGGTGCTGGTGGCCGTGGGCCGCAGCCCCAACGGCAAGAAGCTGTCGGCCGACAAGGCTGGCGTGATCGTCTCGGATCGCGGCTTCATCGCTGTCGACAAGCAGATGCGCACCAACGTCCCGCACATCTTCGCCATCGGCGACCTGGTGGGTCAGCCCATGCTGGCGCACAAGGCGGTGCACGAAGGCCACGTGGCAGCCGAGGCGATTGCCGGCGAGAAGAGCTTCTTCGACGCCAGCGTCATTCCGTCGGTGGCTTATACCGATCCGGAAGTGGCATGGGTCGGCGTGACCGAAGACGAAGCCAAGGCCAAGGGCATCAAGATCGAGAAGGGCCACTTCCCGTGGGCCGCTTCCGGTCGCGCCGTGGCCAATGGCCGTTCGGAAGGCTTCACCAAGCTGCTCTTCGATGCCGAGACCCATCGCATCATCGGTGGCGGCATCGTCGGCACGCACGCTGGCGACATGATCGGCGAGGTGGCGCTGGCCATCGAGATGGGCGCCGATGCGGTCGATATCGGCAAGACCATCCACCCGCACCCGACCCTGGGCGAGTCCCTGGGCATGGCGGCGGAAGTGGCAGAAGGGCATTGCACGGACTTGCCGCCGCAGCGCAAGAAGTAAGCAGCGACCGGCAGCAGCAAAAAAATGGCGGACCCTCGGGTCCGCCATTTTTCATTCTTGCCGAAGCTGTGGGATCAGGCGTTCCGGGGAGCAGCCGTCGCCAGCTCCTTGCCGCGATACAGCACCAGCGTAGCGATCAGGCCGCAGACCGCCGCAAAGCTCATCCAGTAACCCGGCGCGGCCTTGTCACCCGATGTTTCGATCAGCCAGGTCGAGACCAGCGGCGTGAAACCGCCGAAGATTGCGGTGGCCAGGCTGTAGGCCAGCGAGAAGCCCACCGTGCGCACGTGCGCCGGCATCACTTCGGTCAGCGCCACGACGGCCGCGCCGTTGTAGCTGGCGTAGAGGAAGGAGAGCCACAGTTCGGTGATCAGCAGGTTCTTGAAGCTGATGTCCGATACCAGCCATGACATCACCGGATAGGCCGTCAGCAAGGTCAAGAGCGTGAAGGCCACCAGCACCGGACGGCGTCCAACGCGGTCCGACAGCGCGCCCATGACGGGCAGCCAGCAGAAGTTGGACAAGCCCACGCAGAAGGTCACGATGAGACTGTCCGAAGCCGACAGCTTGAGCACGTTCTTGCCGAAGGTCGGCGTGTAGACCGTGATGAGATAGAACGAGACGGTCGTCATCACCACCATCATCATGCCGGCCACCACGATCTTCCAGTTCTGGGCGATGGAGGCCATGATTTCGCCAAAGCCCGGATGACGCTTGCGGGCCAGGAATTCTTCCGTTTCCTGCAGGGAGCGACGGATGATGAAGATAGCCGGCACGATCATGCAGCCGATGAAGAAGGGAATGCGCCAGCCCCATTCGCTGATCTGCGCCGGCGAGAGCCACTGGCTGACCAGATAGCCGATCAAGGCGGACGCCATGATGGCCGCCTGCTGGCTGGCCGACTGCCAGCTCACGTAAAAGCCCTTGTTGCCGGGCGTGGCCATCTCGGCCAGATAGACCGACACCCCGCCCAGCTCCACCCCCGCCGAAAAGCCCTGCAGCAATCGCCCCGTGAGCACCAGGATCGGTGCCGCCATGCCGATGGTGGCATAGCCGGGCACGAAGGCAATCAACAGGGTGCCGATGGCCATGATGGCCAGCGTGACGATGAGTCCCTGGCGACGGCCCACGCGGTCGATGTAGCTGCCCAGGATGATGGCGCCCAGCGGCCGCATCAGGAAGCCCGCACCGAAGGTGCCGAAGGTCAGGATCAGCGAAACGAACTCGTTGTCCGACGGGAAGAAGGTCCTGGAGATGTAGCTGGCATAGAAGCCATACAGGAAGAAGTCGAACATCTCCAGGAAGTTGCCGCTGGTCACGCGCAGGACGGTGGACAGCTTGGAATGCTTGGCGGTGCTGCTTGTTTTGGTTGTTGTGTTCATGTCGGTCTCTCTCGTTCTCTCTTTAAGGCAGTACTTCGACGCGTTCCTTCACATTCTTCAGCGGCGCGCCGGATCCAGGCCGGATGCCTTGATGGCCGCCTCAGCTTCCGGGGAAGAGAGGAAGTCCAGCAATTGCCTGGCCGCTTCGGGCTCATGGGTGCCGACCACCACACCGGCGGAGAAGGGCGTGAGCTGCTGGGCACTCTCGGGGATGGGGCCGATGATGTCGATGCCCTTGATCGGCTTGAGTTCGGAGATCTGCTGCAAGCCCACTTCGGCCTCGCCACGGGCGATCACTTCGCCTACCGGTTCTGCCGGGATCATGCGGCCCTTGTAGGCCATCTGCTGGTCGATGCCCAGACGCTTGAACAGCTTGGTGGAGAGGAAGACGCCGCTGGCGCTGTCGGAGTAGACCACAGAATGGGCGGTCAGCAGCGTACGCTTGAAGGCATCGATCGTGGAGATGTCCGGCTTGGGCGCGCCCGCCTTGACAGCCAGGCCGATGCGCGAGAGGGCCAGTAGCTTGTGCCCGGACTTGGAGACCTTGCCTTCGGCCACCAGCTTGTCCAGCGAGTCGCCCACCATGATGACCACATCGATCTGCTCACCGCGCTTCATGCGGTTGGGAATGGCTTGCGGCGTTTCGCCCATGGAGGGGCCCCAGCCGGAGATGAGTTTGTGACCGGTCTTCTGTTCGAAGACAGGGGCCAGTGCCTTGTAGGCGGCGGCAAAGCCACCGGAGCTGACCACGTGGAGGTCGGCGGCAGCGGCCAGGGAAGTCATCGCGCCCAGGGCCAGGGTCAGGACGCTGCGTTGGAAAAGCGAAGTGCGCAGGGTGCGCGCAGTGGGAGCGGAACGGATCATGCGGATCTCCTGTTGGCGTGTTATTTCGACGTTTTGGGGATGAGACCCGGCAGTTTGCGTAGAATCGGCTGAAAAGTTAATTGCAATTAATCTGAGGATTGATAAAAAATGCGCATCAATATCGAGACCGCCGAATTGCAGGCCTTCATCGCCGTGGCACGCCAGTCGAGCTTTCGCGCGGCCGCCGAAGGCCTGTTCATCACCGCTCCGGCGCTGAGCCGCCGCATCGAGAACCTGGAGCGAGCCTTGCAGGAAAGGCTCTTTGATCGCACGACCCGGCGCGTCTCGCTCACTCCTGCGGGCGAACTGTTCCTGGTGCACGCCCAGGCGGTGATGGAGGAACTGGAGCTGGCCGTCAAGAGCGTCGAGCAGGGCATGGCGCACCGGCGCGAACAGGTGACGGTGGCCTGCGTGCCCTCGGTGGCCAACAACCTGTTGCCGCTGGTGTTGAAGCCCTATGCGCGCACTCATGCCAATGTGCGGGTGCGCATCATCGACGAGAGTGCGGCGGACGTGCTGGAGAGCGTGCGCAAGGGCGAGGCTGATTTCGGCGTGAATTTCATCGGCGCGCAGGAAGCCGAGATCGATTTCGAGGCATTGACGCGCGAGCGCTACCTGGCCGTGATGCCGTCCCATCATCCGCTGGCCGCGCAGAGTACCTTGCACTGGAAATCACTGGCGGGGGAGAAGCTGGTGTCGGTGTCCTCCAGCAGCGGCAACCGCAGCCTGATCGACAATGCCTTCTCGCGCGTGCCGCAGCGGCCGGTGATCCAGTATGAAACCAATCACGTGGCCGGCGCCATCAGCCTGGTGGCGGCTGGTCTTGGGGTGGCGCTGCTGCCGGAGCTGGCCATTCGCAACGCGCCCTACAAGGGCATCGTGGCGCGGCCGGTCACGAGCCCCGTCTTGAGCCGGGCCATGGGCTTGATCACCTTGAAGGGACGGGTGCTCAAACCGGCTGCCGCGACGCTGGCGCAAGCCCTGCGGGAAGCCATGGCCAGCAAGCCGCGTAAATAATTTTCTGATAACGCTTGCTGCTTAAATTTTGTGCGGTTTATTGGGAGGGCAGGCGGGGACGGTGCTTGCGTCGGGCGGATGTGGCTTATCCACAAGTTTATGCACATAAAACGGGGATAAGTTTCCAGCTGTGAAGCGGGTTCTGGCGAGGTTGCGCAAATTATTTGCAAATCCGTTGGCCATAAAAAAGGCCCTCGCTTTGCGAGGGCCTTTTTGTGGATTGTTCTGTGCAGTCCGGGGCGCAACTTGTTGCTCTGACCGGCCTTCGCATCTTGTCCAAAAACCCATTTACGGCATGCGCTCAGGGGCGCTTTTGCGGGGTCTTTTTTCGAAGAGGGTGCGATTATATAGCCGTCGTCGGAAAAATGATACTGCTTGCTTTCAGAAAATTATTTTCGCTCCGGGGAGGGCAGGTCTTCGCGGATGAATGGATAGCCGGATTGGTGCTAGCCCCACCGTCACTGGCTCGCCCACGGCGCCAAGCGGACCAGGTTGATCTTCTTGAAGAGGAGCACCTCTGCCACTCAATCGCCCAGTACCCAGCGCACCTGGCGGCCTTGATGCAGGGGTAGCCTGTCACCGCTCTTGGCGTCGATGCTGGCTGCCAGGTCCGATTCCACCAGCCAGCGGCCTGATACTGGCGCAGGGTCGCCGCTCATGGCCCAGAGGATGCCATCTGCACTGGCGGCAGGTGCAGCAGTGGCAGGCGCATCAGCATTCGGGCTCGGCTCGGTGAACGTGTAAGCAGACTCTTCGTCGGGAATGGTGCCGTCGAGATAGCGATCATCCTTCCAGATCAGCCGCCATTGGGTAGCGACCTCCTTGATCTCATCGTCAGCATCGAATACTTCGATGGTGGGAGCGTCGGAGCCGCCGTGGAGGTAGTTCATGCACCCGAATGGCGGCAAGGGGCCATCAGGTGCCTCGGCTGACCGCGAGAAAAGACTGGGTGCGTTTTTGCGCATCGGGAGTTCGACCGGTTCCCATATTCCCGAGCACGGCAGTGCCTTTCCACTGGCCACCACGGTATTGCGCAAGGGCTCGGGCACGGGAGGCAGGCTGTCCGGAAAAGGCAGCTTGTTGAGCTTGTCGCGCCAGGTCTGGTTGAATACCAGCGGAGCTGGTTGATCCAGGTACTGACTCTCCAGGATCAGGGCTGCGCATTCAGACCAGGCGCTGTCGAGCATGGACGTCATGGCGCAGAATGCATCCCAGCGCGGGGTACGCGCCAGGTCAATGTCGCTGTCTCCGGTCTGCACCCGATGGACGAATTCATGGAAGTAAGTCAGCGGGCGACGTGCCATCACGAATTCGCCGTTGGCATCGTAATGGAAGACGAGCTTGTTGCCCTGGCGCAGCCGGTTCACGCCTTCCTCGCAATGCGCCAGACCCTTGAGGATCAGGCCATAGTCACGCTCGGGCAGGCCCGTCAGTTTGCCCCAGCCCTGGTTGACGGCATCCCTCACGCTGGCCTCGGCCATGTTGGCCCATTGCTGGTAGAAGTGGAAGATGCGCTGCCAGGCGGTAATGGAACTGAGTTTCTTGAGCAGATAAAAGATCTGTTGGCGCTCGTGCGCATCAGGCAGTGGGGCGGCGGAAGTCGAGGTACGCATTATCGTGATGGTAAGGGTTTTCCGTCATTGGTCTTGGGGGCCCGTTCGCGGGCGCCCAGTCGGCTCACCGTGGTCTGCAGGCTGTGCGCGGATTCCACGTAGCCCCAGACGCCATTGGCGTCGGTCCAGCCGGTGGGGCGGATGGTGAATTCTATGCCCGAAGCAGGGTCGAGATAGTGAGCGGGCTTCTTGGTTTTCATCACTTGCTCGGCCAGTGATGCCAATTTGTCGCGCGTGAGCGCATGCATGTCCATGACCGCCTGGGTCGCCCCACCGGGCAGATATTGTCCGGGAATCTTCGAACTCATCTGCTCGGACACTTTTCCTACTGCGGCCTTGGGGCCAGTCTTGGCCCTGACGATTCCTTCGATCACGAAACCGTCGCGATTGAATTCGTCCAGCACAGCGGCTTGCTGACGCCATTCCTTGGCTGTTCTCGGCGCCGGGCCGATGCCCCACCAGCGGCCTTTTGCCGAGGCTGCCCCGACCGGTTCACCACGTGTGAGGCCCTCCGGTCCGAAGAAGCGGAATATTCTCTCGCCCTCCCTGAGCGGGCGATTGCTTACCTTCCCTGAAAAGGCCTGCAGGTCCTTGAACACCCCGTTGCTGTCCCATTCGGTCAGGTCGGGATAACCGGAACCCTTGGGCGGCTTCTTGTAGTATTTTTTCCATGCATCCGGGTTGTCGGCACGCGCCGGATTCTGCTTGAGACCACCGCGCCGGGTGCGCACCGGCGGTACTTCATTCTCGATGACCCGTGCCTCATCGGCACGCGTGACCGCACGTTTACCGGTGGCGATCTCGCGCGTGGCGACGCGGCTGGTAGTCTCCCCGCCGGTGCGGATGAAGGTCTGGATCTCACGCAGCTTGTTATCCAGTTCCTTGATCGCTGTGGGGATCATTTCGGAGGCTTTGGTTCTTATCTTGCCCAATTGCAGCTGGATTGCGTCGATTCGCTGGACCAGGTTGCCGGGCAAGGCTGCGCCGATCGACTTCTTGATTTTGAAGAGGGCCTTGGAGAACGTATCGATGACGTCCAGGCATCTGCTGACGATCTGCGCCTGGTAGCTGCTGAAGCGCAGCGACAGCAGCCACTTCTCTGCATGCTTGAAACCGATGCGGTTTAGAAAGGCGACGATATCCTTGGCTGCCTGGCCCATGTGTGCCAGGCGGGCGGCGCCGGCCAGATGGGCCGCTTCTTCGGCTGCCTTGATGAGCAGTCTGCCTACGCCCTTGATGGCGCCTCCGAGTACCGGGATCAAGGCGAACAGCAAGACCACCAGCAACACCCATTGCCAGGTCGAATTACGTTTTTCTTCTTCGTCTACCATGCCCATGATGACGGCGATCAGGTCGCGCACCGCCGTGGCATCGCCCAGCAGGGGGATCATGCCGACGATGGCGTCGACGATGATCTGCGACAGGCTGGCTTTCTCATTGAAGGCGCCCTGGACCGTTCCCCAGGTCCAGCTTCCGACATCGGCGCAGACGGCCCGAAAATGGCTCCAGGTCCACCCGGCAGGTGGACTTTGCTTGTTGCTCATTGGTGTTGCTCCCCCTTAGCTTGCACTGTCGCCTCCATCACCCCCGTTAGTGCCCGAGTAGTATTTCCTGATGAGGCTATCGATCTTGCTCTCCGATGGATGAGGGTCATAGTTGGGCATGGGCGTCTTGTCGACGCGTTCGTAAGCACCAGGCATGGGGCTGAAAGACACCTGCGCAGCGCCTGCCGGCACACCGGAGACCACCGCACGCCCTTGTCCATCCAATTGCCCGGTGCGGGTGCTGCCATCTGCCAGACGGGCGAAGTAGCTCGCACCGGCCAGGGGCTGTTCGTCGTGGTAGCGGTGGTCGAGATAGAGAGTGTCCTGAGGCAGTTCGCCCTCGGGCAAATCCCCCAGCATCGCAGGGGCGCTGGCCCCGCCCGCAAACGCATGACCTGCCCCCTTGACCGAAAACGTCCCCGGGCAGGCGAAGGTGATGTTGCCGCCCTCCAGGGTCACCGAGGACTGGCCGGCCTGCAGCACGATCTTGTTGCGGGCCTTGATCTCGATGCTGTCGTTGACGCTGGTGATCACGACTTCCTTGTCGGCCAGCACCTCCAGCGCATCGGTGTGCGCCTGCAGCGACACCGGCCCGTTGCCGGCGAAGGCCTGGATCCCGCCATCATGTGCGAAGAGACTGGCGGCCTTGCCCGCGGCCGCGCTGATGGTATCGGAGGCCGTCCAATGCGTGTCGCCCTGGCTGGTCCACTGCAGGTTTTCACCTGCATACAGCAGGGTCGAGGCGTTGCTGGCCCAGTTGATGTTGGACGGGGATTCCATCAGTACCGCCGACTTGGCGAATTTTTCGACCGCTTGCGATGGATCGGTCTGGCGGGAACTGCCATCGCTCTTGACGGCATCCTGACCATTGACGCTGGCCGGATGCTTGCCCAGGTCGGCCGGGTCGATGACCGAGATGAAATCGGATTTGGCCTGCAAGGCAGCGGCGCTGTGCAGTACCTGCTGCCCGGCGGCCGCCTCGTTCATGGCCTGCACCAACTGGCGCGCGCCCTTCAATTGCGCGACCGCTTCCCTGGCGTTCATCTGCGTGCCGCTGACGCTGGCCCCGCTGGCAGGTCGTGCGGTGGACGACAGCAGCAGGCCTTCGCCGCCGCGTACCACGCCCCAGCCATCGCTGCGCATCTCGAAGCCCTGGCCACGGTAGCTGCCCCGCTGGGCACCGGTATCGGCCTGCTCGACCAGGTGGCCCAGGTTTAGCTGTGATTTGGCATGGCTGGAGGCCAGTCGCATGCGCAGTTGTGACTGCGTATCATCGACCACCCATTGATTGAATCCGCTACCGTCGTGCGCGGTGCTGTGCCAGCCGGAAATCGTGCCGGCATGATTGGCATCGGAATCGATACCGGCCGGGAAAGGTGGTGCATCCTGGCCGTTGTAGAGCTGGGCGACCACGACCGGACGATCGATATCGCCCTCGATGAAATCGATCAGGACTTCACTACCCACACGCGGGACGAACTGGCTGCCCCAGTTGGGGCCGGACTGCGCCTCGGCCACCCGCACCCAGGTGCCGGAAGCGTCATTGCCGGGGGCGTTGCCGTTCTGATCCTCCAGGTTGCCGGTCTCGCGCAGGCCGCCGGGATTGGGGGCCTCGCCGCGCTGCCAGTGGAATTGCACCTTGACCCTATGATTGCGGTCGGTGGTGACGGCAGCGTCGGGCAAGCCCGTCACCAGCGCAGTTTGCGTACCGCGCGCGGTCGGCTTGAGTCGCTGGGTGATGGCCAGCGGAACCACCGGCACCGCCGCGCGCACGGCCACGAAGCGGTTGCGATAGGTGCCGGACTTGAGTTCGTCTGCGGCGGCGCTGCCGGACAGGCCGCTCGCGGCCGGGGCCGCCATGTCGTCGAGGATGCGGGCAATATTGGTGTCGAAATTGTTGCGGGCGGCGTGACTGACGCTGATGACCTTGAAGCTGTTTTGGCCATCCGGATATCGTTCGTGCCGGAGCAGCGAGAACCGTGCTCCGGCTGCCAGCTGACGCACCGAACCTGCACCTTCGAAGCGCTTGTTCTGCATCTCGAGGGCCTGCAGCATCAGCCGTGCGTGGGTCGAGGCCGCGTCTTGGTCGGCGAAGTCCTGCTGCCCGGTGCCGTCATAGACGGGCAGGGAGGGCAGTTCGCCGGCCTCCAGTGCGGAGCTGTCTTCGGCGGACGGGGAGGAGATCTTTTCGGGATGCCAGCTCGCTAAGGCCACGCCATTGGGCTGCACGCTGCGCACGGCGCTGAAGTCCGTGATGGCGTCGCTCTCCTCCATGGCGGCGGTGCGGTGGAAGCGGATGCTGTCATAGCCGCCCGGCATGGCAGGCGCCGCGGCATCTGGGGCAAAGATGATCAACTTGTGGCGCGCCTGCGCCTGGCCTTCATCGCGGGGGCGTTCATGCTGATCCTGCTCGTGCTCGAAGCGAAAACTCAGGCCTTCCGAAGCCAGGATGCGGCGCAGGAAGGCCAGGTCGCTTTCGCGGTATTGGGTGCAGATCTCACGCCTGGCCAGCGAGCGGCTCACGTCAAGTGCGAAGTTGGCTTGCGGGTATTCCTTGAACAGTTCGGCGGCGATCTAGGTCACCGTCATGTCCTGGAACAGGTAGCTGTCGCGGCGCAAGTCGAGCAAGGACAGGAATGATTCCATGCGCAAGCGATAGCGTGCTAGCCCTCCGTCGGCCCCCAGCCAGCACGCCTGGGTGCAGTAGCCGTGCCATGCGCGGGTGCTGCCGTCGGCTTGCAGCAGGCGCAGGGTGATCTCGCTGCCGATGAATTGCTTCAGGTCCAGGTCGGTGGAAAGGGACAGGGCATCGATGTCGAAATGGAAGTTGTCGTTGATGCTTTCCTGGCCGTGGAAGCGTTCTACCACCAGCGACTCCGGCAAATCGCCAGATTGCGCCGAGTGCAGGGTGATAAGACGCGCGTGCTGTGACAGACCGGCGCCGAACACGGTCGAGATGACCCTGGAGAGTGCATCGGAAATGGGCAGGCTCATGGCAACCGACCTGTGCCCGGGAAGGTGAGGGATGAGTAAATCATGCGTTTGGCCCCATTGTCGTTGTCATTTTCTTCATCGGCTGGCGAAGGGTGGTTTGCGCAGCCTCGTCGCGAGGACAGATGTTGCAATCACTGTGCGCCGTGTTGGCGTCAGCGCCTTAAGGACAGGCAATCAGGCGTAAAGTTCTCAGGAGCGGAGAGAATGTTGGCAAGCGGGCAGGAGCGGGCAGCCAAACGCCCGGAAAGATCGGCAGGGTAGTTGCAATTGTAGAGCTTGCCGTTCGAGTATTGACGCGTTTCAAAGCAAGCAATGACGGCATTGCAAAGCTAACCATAAACGGTCCGCGAGCGACTCACGATGTGAACAACAAATTAACTAATATTTATTTTTAGTACAAATAATTGTCACGCAAAATTACAGCGCCCTGACAAATAACCTACAATTTCCCTGCATCACTCTTCCTGTCCGCCAAGATAGTGAGTCGGGGAAGTCAAGAGTTAGCCGCAGTCGGTTCCACAACAATAGTCAAGAACACGATTGAATTCGAGCTGGTCGGAACGCTATGGGATCAGGGGTAGATGCCGTGCGCTTCACTGTTCAGCCCAGAAGGCTGTTTGCTTTTGCAGCATTGGATTCGCCGTCAGGAAGGGGCCTTCATCTTGTAGTGCCTTGAGCGAGGAATCGGCCGCGATGCCGCCGGTATGCGGGGCGGAAATTTCATATCGAATGTTGGACGGCGTGAGGCGGCTCCACCGCGAGACTGTGGCGGTGGGCATCGGATTTTTCTATACGATGCGCGAAGCCGCTTTGGAGTACTCGTCTTCAGCTTTTTGTGCACCTTCGAATTTATGTGGGATGAGTATCGATATTTGCCGATCTGTTTCTCGAACAAGTTAGAGAACGCCCAGGATCTACAGGGTTGGTCAGCAAGCTGACGATTTCAAATATTTACGAGATGTGGATTGAGGGGCGATGATGAAGTGCTTGAAATTGACGTCGCTGAGATTCTGCGTGTTGGGTGATTGTTGAGTGACCTTCGTGAACTCGCCGCAAAAAGAAAATGATTTATAAGTTTTACT
The DNA here is from genome assembly GCF_037076565.1 of Herbaspirillum sp. DW155. NCBI lineage: Bacteria > Pseudomonadati > Pseudomonadota > Betaproteobacteria > Burkholderiales > Oxalobacteraceae > Herbaspirillum > Herbaspirillum sp. DW155. The sequence goes on from NZ_AP029028.1 coordinate 1,537,209, forward strand.
GATTTGGGTTGGCTCGCCGTTAATCCGGGCGGTGTATTGAAGAAGCAATCATCAGAAGCGGGGATTTGACCCACTCCGAAATGCGGTTTAGATGATGTAAGGGCTGGAAAATGTAGAACATGTGCCGTGCGTGATCGATAGTCAGTCAGGGACATACCGTCTTTGAACGAATTGATCCTGGATGCAAGGCCACGTTCCCGGGCGTCAGATAACAAGAAAAGCCCGCGGTGTCACCAGACACGCGGGCTTTCAAACATCTCTGTACAGCATCGAATAATTTTGTGGTGCCGGGAGCCGGAATCGAACCGGCACGCCTTGCGGCGCGGGATTTTGAGTCCCGTGCGTCTACCTATTCCGCCATCCCGGCGACGCGAGCCAGCGATTATTACCGATTTCGCTTTTCGGAGCAAGTCCTCAACGCCGCCGAATAAAGCCAAGAGAAAATTATTTACCGCACACCGCCTCCATGGCCCGCTCCCCGGTCGAGCCGGGAATGGGATCCTGCAGCTTCACGTCCGCATAGGCCAGCTGCGGCGAGAGCAGCAGTTGGCCCTTGCCATCGGCCTGCGCATACATCTTGCGGCTGCCAAAGCCGAGCTGGCGGCTGCTGCAGTCGAAGTAGGCCGTAGAGACTTCGGAGAGGTAATAAATCTTGCTGCCCTGGCCCATCAGCAGTTGCGGACGGTTCCAGTTCAGCAGGATCTGCGCCTGCCGCACGCCGCGCGTGGTGGTGATGCTGCTCTTGTCGATGAAGAAGCTGCCGATGTTGTTCTCTCCCAGCGGCTGCCACTGGGCATGTGCCGGCAGGCAGGCCGCAGCCAGTGCAGTGACCAGCAGCAGGGACAGGCAGCGGATCGGGGAAAGTGAGAAGGAGCGTGAATCCATGTCGGGCTGGGCATCGCGTCAGGTCAGCATCATGGCCAGCATGGCGACATCGTCTTCCAGCAGCAGCACCAGCGTGATGCTCCAGAAGAGCAGTTCCGCCAGCAAGCGGTGTGCTGTCATGCGCAGGCTTGCAGCCATGTCCAACTCGTCAATCGCGAAAAATGAAAGTGCGGCCATCCTAACATGCTCTTTACGATTGAACATCGCAGCACAACATGAAAATGGCTCGCACCAGGCGAGCCATTGTTTGCTACCACAAGAGGATGCCAGCGATCAGATGGCCGCTGCAATCGCCTTGCCCACGTCCGTGGTGTTGCTCTTGCCGCCGAGGTCGGGCGTGATCGGGCCATTGACCAGCACATGCTCGATGGCCGCCAGCATGGCGTCGTGGGCCTGGCGGTACTTGCCTTGGCCATTGCCCAGGAAGTCCAGCATCATCGCGCCGGACCAGATGGTGGCCACCGGGTTGGCGATGTTCTTGCCGAAGATGTCCGGTGCCGAACCATGCACCGGCTCAAACAGCGAGGGCAGTTCGCGCGTGGGATTGATGTTGGCCGAGGGCGCAATGCCGATGGTGCCGGCGCAGGCCGGGCCAAGGTCGGAGAGGATGTCGCCGAACAGGTTGGACGCCACCACCACATCGAAGCGGTCCGGGTTCAGCACGAAGTGCGCGGTCAGGATGTCGATGTGGTACTTGTCGCGGCGCACCTCAGGATACTTGGCGCCCATGGCTTCAACCCGCTCATCCCAGTAGGGCATGGTGATGGCGATGCCGTTGGATTTGGTGGCCGAGGTCAGATGTTTCTTGGGACGGCTCTGCGCCAGGTCGAAGGCGAACTTCAGGATGCGGTCAGTGCCCTTGCGGCTGAACACCGATTCCTGGATCACGGTCTCGCGCTCGGTGCCTTCGAACATGCGCCCGCCGATGGCGGAGTATTCGCCTTCGGTGTTCTCGCGTACCACGTAGAAGTCGATGTCACCCGGCTTGCGGTTGGCCAGCGGGCAGGGCACGCCCGGCATCAGGCGCACCGGACGCAGGTTCACGTAGAGGTCGAAGTCGCGACGGAACTTGATCAGCGAACCCCACAGGGAAACGTGGTCCGGCACCGTGGCCGGCCAGCCGACCGCACCGAAGAAGATGGCTTCGAAGCCCTTCAGCTGCTCGAACCAGTCATCGGGCATCATCTGGCCATGCTTGGCGTAGTAGCCGCAATGCGCCCAGTCGAAATGGGTGAATTCGATATCGATGCCGAACTTCTTGCTGGCGGCCTCGACCGCGCGCAAGCCTTCGGGCATGACTTCCTGGCCGATGCCGTCGCCGGCGATGACGGCGATTCTGTGGGTCTTGCTCATCGTTGCTGCTCCTCCGGGGTAAAGGGATGACCGTTCAATGGAAAACTGCGGCCATCATAAATCGCTTCGCCTACAGGATCATCCACGAACTGGTGATTTTATAAAACACGATTCGTGAACAGTGCAGAAAACGTCAAGGCATGAAAAAAGGCAGTGACCGCTTCACGGCACTGCCTTTGCTGACTGCGGAGTGATCTGGCTCAGCCGCCCAGCGCCTCGCTCCAGAGGCTCACGCCCATGGTGTGCTCGGCGCCCGGCTCCAGCTCTACCAGGTCTTCCATGACGTTGGCGGTTTCGATGCACAGCATGCGCTGCCAGGCGTCATCGGCAAACTGCGACAGGCGGCGCGCCTTGCTCACCCAGGGGTTCCAGACCACGGCCGAGGTCGAGCCGCTGGCTTCGATATGGATGCGGCGGTTCCAGCCCTCGTCGCGGATGGCCAGTTGCGGCGGCAGGTCCAGATAGATGCGGTCGGTTTCGCTGCTCACGACCAAGGCGCGTTTCTGCTCGCGCTCGGCCCAGCCTTCCAGGGTTTCGATGTAGCGGTGGCCTTCCAGGCCTTCGACCGTCACGTTGTGGATGCTGCTGACCGCAAAGTAGCTGTGCAGCGCTTGTGTGAGGGCGATGTGCTGCTCGCTGCCGTTGCGGGTGGTCAGTTTCAGGTGCAGGCGATCATCCAGCAGGATTTCCAGGCGCAGCTCGATGCCCGGCGGCAGGTGGCGCAGCGCGGGCGATTCGGTCGTGGGCGGGATGGCCATCACCAGGCGCACGGTGTCGCCTTCGATGGCGTTTTCCATCAGCAGCCACGGGATGCCGCGCACCAGGCCGTGCGCCGGCAGGCGGCCACCGGCGTGCAGGGCTTGGACTTGCGGCGGATTGCGCATGAGGTCGCCGAACCACGGCCAGCACACCGGGATGCCGCCGCGCACCGAGTTGCCGGCCTCGAAGGCGGCTTCCTCGCTCATCCAGATCACCGGCTCCTGGCCGTGCACCTGGTAGCGCAGTACCTGGGCACCTTGCTCGGCAATGAGCAGTTCGGCCCGTTCGGTCTGCACGCGCAGGCATTGCAGCTGATTGACTTCGATACGCTGGATATGGGGAAGATCGGGGGGGACTTCCTGCTCGTCGATGAGGCTCATGCCGGTCACTCCAAAGGAATACATTGCGATTGCGCAAGACTGCCACAATTCGGGCCGTTGCGGGAGATCCGGCGCGGTTTGCCGGCGATGCGCCACGTCTCGCCAGCGTTGAAACAGGCGTGGGTGGCGGCGCTATAATCCACACATCGTAGATTTTAATGACTACATATCGTGAACAATTCTCCTCTGCTGGAAGACCTGCGCCTGTTCTGTGTGGTGGCGCGCCACAGCAACTTTGCCGAATCGGCACGCGAGGTCGGTGCCTCGCCGGCCTACATCAGCAAGCGCATTGCCCTGCTGGAACAGGCGCTGGGTGTGAGGCTGTTCCACCGCACCACGCGCAGCGTGGTCATGACGGAGGAGGGTGGCAACGTCCACGAATGGGCGCGCAAGATCCTCGATGACGTGGAGCAGATGATGGAAACCGTCAGCAACGCCAAGCGGGTGCCGCGCGGGCTGCTCAAGATCAGCACCAGCTTCGGGCTGGGGCGCAAGGTGGTCTCGCCTTTGCTGTCGCGCTTTGCCAGCGAGCATCCGGAATTGAAGATACAGCTGGAGCTGGTGGACCGGCAGATCGATTTGGTCAACGAAGGGATCGATCTTGATATCCGCGTGGGGGCGGGGCATGAGCCGCATCTGTTTTCCAAGCGCATCCTGCCCAGCCAGCGGGTGCTGTGCGCCAGTCCGTCCTATCTCAAGAAGCACGGCACACCGGCCGACCTGGCCGCGCTGCGTCAGCACCAGTGCCTGGTGATCCGCGAGCGCAACCAGTCCTTCGGCATCTGGCGCATGATGGGGCCCAAGGGGCAGGAGACGGTGAAGGTCTCGGGCGGGCTGGCGTCGAACCACGGCGAGATCATCCACCAGTGGGCGGTGGACGGGCACGGCATCATCCTGCGTTCGATCTGGGACGTGGCCGACAGTCTCAAGCGCGGGCGGCTGGTGCGGGTGCTGCCGCAGTATGCACAGGAGGCCGACCTGTGTGCGGTCTATCCCATGCAGCTGAAGAATTCGGCCAAGGTGCGCGAATGCGTGCGCTTCCTGCAGAAGCATCTGGATGTGACGGCATCCTCGGCCACGGCGTGAGGGGGCGATAGCCTCTTTGCATCTTCCGCTCCACGTTCGGACCGGGTTGCGCCGTGAGGTGCGTATCGAAGGCGCTGCGCACGGTGCGCCTTCGATACGCCGCTTTGCGGCTACTCAGTCCGAACGGGGAAATGTTGCGCTACACAGAGGCGAGACTTGCGTTCAGCGCCCGTCGAAGCGCTGGCGCACGATGCGTTCCAGCACCTGCGCCACCAGCGCCACGGCAGCATCGTCGGCATCGCCAGCGTAACGGCGATGCTGCAACAGTCGCAGCGGCGGTGCTTCCAGCGGCAGGGGCGGGCGCAGGCAGGCCAGTGCCACCGCCACCGGATGTGCGGCGGTAGCAGCCGGCACGCAATGCATGGGCATGACCGCGATCAGGTCCGAGCCTTGCAGCAGCGCCGGGGCCATCAGGAAATTCGGGATCACCATGCCGATGCGGCGGCGCAGTCCCTGCATGGCGATCTGTTCGTCGATCATGCGGTTGAGCGTGTCGTGGCAGGCGATCTGCAGGTGCGGATAAGACAGCCAGCGCGCCAGCGTCAGCGAATGGGCCGCGGGATGATCGCGCCGCATGACGGCCACGCAGCGCTCCTGCAGGACTTCGCGCCCGCGCACCTGGCCGCTTGGCGCAGCACTGCCCAGCACCAGATCGGTCTGGCCGCGTTCCAGGCGGGCGGTCGCATCGGCATCGCCCAGCCAGGTCTGGAATTCCAGGTCCAGTGAGGGCGCGGCCGTGGCCAGCTCCTGATACAGCGCATGCGCCACCACTTGCGCCGGATAGTCCGGCATGAGGATGCGCACACGCTGCACTACTGCGCCTTGCGATGGCAACTGCTGCGAGGGGTTGGCCATCGGCGCATTCGCATCGCCGGCCAGCGCCAGGCGCAGCGGTTCGCGCAGCGCCTGCGCGGTGGCCGTCAGGCGCATCTGGGCGCCGCCGTCTTCCAGCAGCGGATCGCGCAGCAACTGGCGGCAACGCTCCAGCGCACTGGCCGCGGCCGGCAACGGCAGGCCTACGCGCGCGGCGGCACGCGCCAGATGGACTTCATCGAGGACGGCATCGAGCAGGCGCAGCAGGCGTACATCCATCCCGGCGAGTGCGGAGAAGGCAGGAGGGAAGAGGGCGGTAAAGCGTGCAGCGGAATTCATGGCGCAATGAGGCGATGGCAGCGAAGAGGAAACGGCCTGCCGCCAGGACGGCAGCAGGCCAGGGGCGCGAGTGTAGCCTCTTCGAAGGGCGCCTACAAGCGGCGCTTGGGGCAGTGTGCTTCGTGGCGCGGGTGAGGCTTAGCCGAAGGCTTCCTTGATGGTCTGGATCTTGCCCATGTCGTTGGCATCGTAGCCGGCCAGGTTGTTGACGACCTTGCGGAAGCTATCCGATTGCAGGATATCGATCACCGAGCGGATCAGCGGATCCTGCAGCGACCCGGCCGGCAGGGCGAAGAAATAACGCTCGCGCACCAGCGGGATGAAGGCCAGGCCGAAGCGATGTGCCGCCGTCTGCACGCCGAAGCCGACATCGGCCATGCCGCTGGCGATGAAAGCAGCCACTGCCGAGTGGGTGAACTCGGTATTCTCGAAGCCGTTGATATTCTTGCGGCTGATGCCGGCGCCGGCCAGCATCAGTTCCAGCAGCATGCGCGTGCCCGAGCCGGCTTCGCGGTTGACGAAGCGCAGGTCGGTGCGGGTGAGGTCAGCCAGTCCGCGCAAGCCCTTCGGATTGCCTGGTTCGACGAACAGGCCCTGGTTGCGGATGGCCAGGTGGATCAGGCAGTCGCTGCGCTTGTTGAGCCACTTGGCATAGGCGGCGATGGCCGGTTTCTCGAATTCACCCAGCGGTACGTGAAAGCCCGCCAGATCACATTCCTGGCGCGACAGCGCGGCCACGGCATCGGTGCTGTGGCGGTAGCGCACCTCCACCGGCAGGCGCGCTTCGTTGATCTTGTCCAGCAGCGCCGCCACCGCAAAGCCGTGGCTGGCGTTCAGGCGCACCTTCTCGGATTTGCCTTCGACCGTCTTGCCCAGTTCCACTTCCAGTTCCGAGGCCAGGCTGTCGAGCGTGGGCGACAGGCGCGCCGTCACCAGACGGTCCGCCCACAGCAGCTTGCTGGCGAAATCGGTGAGTGTGGTGCCACGGCCACGTCCGCTCTCGATCAGGGCATTGCCGAACAGGCGCTCTGCCTCGCGCAACAAGCCCCAGGCGTGGCGATAGGAATAGCGAGTCAATTGCGCGGCACGCGCAATGGAGCCGCTCTGCTGGATCGCCGTGAGCAGAGTCAACAGGTTCGCCGTGTCCAGCGCCGCCTCGTTGTCATAGGCGATTTCCCAGTGAGGTTTGATGTGGACTTTGAACATTTATGTGAAAGAAAGCATATTGAAACGGCCGTTTATCGGTGATAATTTCGCGTCACTCCGCATAAATGATAGGAAATATATGCGGTGTTGTACATAAATAAATAAATTAAAAGAGAAGGATATCGCCGCAAAGATGGGCTGGTGTCACGATCCGGCCCTACCGGCTTTGCGATGCAATCCTTCCTTCGATTTACCCACACACTCATAAAATTTCGGAGGAATAATGGCTTTCGATTTCCTGAACAAGGAACATACAGTCGCCAAGCCTGGCTTCAACCGCTGGCTGGTTCCGCCAGCAGCGCTCGCAATCCACCTGTGCATCGGCATGGCCTACGGTTTCTCCGTATTCTGGCTGCCCCTGTCCAAGGCCCTGGGCATCACCGCGCCTATTGCCTGTGGCGCCGATGTCGGCTTCTTCGCCCAGGTCTTCTCGTCCTCCTGTGACTGGAAGATCTCCATGCTGGGCTGGATGTACACCATGTTCTTCGTCCTGCTGGGCATCTCCGCAGCACTGTGGGGCGGCTGGCTGGAACACGCCGGTCCCCGCAAGGCCGGTGTGGTGGCTGCCATCTGCTGGTGCGGCGGCCTGCTGATCTCGGCCCTGGGCGTGAAGACGCACCAGATCTGGCTGATGTGGCTGGGTTCGGGCGTCATCGGTGGCGTCGGCCTGGGCCTGGGCTACATCTCGCCGGTGTCGACCTTGATCAAGTGGTTCCCTGACCGTCGCGGCATGGCCACCGGTATGGCCATCATGGGCTTCGGCGGCGGTGCGCTGGTGGGTACCCCGCTGGCCGATGCGCTGATGAAGAAGTTTGCCTCCCCCACTTCCGTGGGCGTGTGGGAAACCTTCGTGGTCATGGCCATCATCTACTTCGTCTTCATGATGGCGGGTGCCTTCGGCTACCGCGTGCCGCCGACCGGCTGGAAGCCGGCTGGCTGGACCCCGCCGGTGGCCAAGTCCTCGGCAACCATGATCACCCAGAACCACGTGCACGTCTCCAAGGTGTGGGGCATTCCCCAGTTCTGGCTGGTGTGGCTGGTGCTCTGCCTGAACGTGTCGGCCGGTATCGGCGTCATCGGCATCGCTTCGCCGATGCTGCAGGAAGTCTTCGGCGGCAAGCTGCTGGGTGTGGACATCGGTTTCAATGACCTGTCGGTCGAGCAGAAGGCGGCCATCGCTGCACTGGCTGCCGGCTTCACCGGCCTGATCTCGCTGTTCAACATCGGTGGTCGTTTCGCCTGGGCTTCGTGCTCGGACTTCTTCGGCCGCAAGATGACCTATGCCATCTTCTTCGTGCTGGGCTTCGTGCTGTACGTGAGCCTGCCGTGGTCGGCTAAGGCCGGCAACATCCCGCTGTTCGTCGGCGCAGTCTGCATCATCCTGTCGATGTATGGCGGCGGCTTCGCTACCGTCCCTGCTTACCTGGCCGACCTGTTCGGCACCCAGATGGTGGGCGCCATCCACGGCCGCCTGCTGACCGCGTGGGCAACCGCCGGCATCCTGGGTCCGGTGGTGGTGAACTACATGCGTGAGTACCAGCTGTCCCTGGGCATGCCCAAGAACGAGGTCTACAACACCACCATGTACATCCTGGCCGGCATGCTGGTGCTGGGCCTGATCTGCAACCTGCTGATCCGCCCGGTCGCAGCCAAGCACTTCATGACGCCGGAAGAACTGGCCCGTGAAAAGCAGCTGGCCCACGAAAAGTCGGCCGCCGATGCAGTGGCGACGGCCGGTTCGGGCGACATGTCGCAGATCGGCACCGGCGGCAACCCGGTGATGATCGGCCTGGCATGGGCCGCCGTCGGCATTCCGCTGATCTGGGGTATCACCCTGGTGCTGCAGAAGTCGGCCGTGCTGTTCCGCTGATCGCGCAAGTCAGTCGTTTCGTTTCATCCGCAGGCCGGCTCCACCCGGCCTGCACGCAGGACCCCAGCGGCGAAAGCCGCTGACACAAGCTGCCATGGCCCCGTGAACCAGGGCGGCTTGTGTCAGCGACTATCAAAAAACAGGAGCATGGCCCGTCCCCCGGTAAGGGCAGGCCAGCATCCGCAGTGTTCACACCAACCCATCAAGGCAGGGCGAACATGCAACAACGGAGACCAGCTGGTTCACCACGCACGGCCGTGCGCGCCCTTCACCGGGTCTGCGTCATGCCGCCGCATTGTTCTTCCCGTCCCTTGATCTGCTTTCCACAGGCTGCACCTCCCTAGGCGCGGCTATTTCCTTTCATTCGTCATTTGCGCGGTCCGCAGAAGATCCTCCGGGAGAAGGACAAGGTCCGCATCGCAGCAACACAGGAGGCAACAATGAAGAGGCAACAGGTTTTCGACGTGGCGGCGGTGCGCGACATCATCGCCCAGCGCCGTGACATGGCCGGTGCCATGCTCCCCATCCTGCACGGCATTCAGGAGAAGATCGGCTACATCCCGGCCGATGCGGTCCCGATGATCGCGGGCGAGTTGAACGTCTCGCGCGCTGAAGTCCACGGGGTGATCTCGTTCTATCACTTCTTCCGCCAGGAACCGGCCGGCCGTCACGTCGTGCAGGTCTGCCGCGCCGAGGCCTGCCAGGCGCGCGGCAGCGAGGCCCTGGCCGAGCATGCGCAGAACGTGCTGGGCTGCGGTTTCCATGAAACCAGCGCCGATGGGCAGTTCACGCTGGAGCCTGTGTATTGCCTGGGCCAGTGCACCATCGGTCCCAACCTCACCCTCGACGACGAACTGCACGCCCGCGTCGATGCCGACAAATTCAAGCGCCTGATTCAGGCCAAGCGGGAGGCATGATGAGCACCCAAGACGCTGTGACCATCTACGTCCCGCGCGACTCCACCGCGCTGGCCCTGGGCGCCAATGAAGTGGCCGCCGCCATCACCGCCGAAGCCGGAAAACGCGGCCAGTCCATCAAGCTGGTGCGCAACGGTTCGCGCGGCATGTTCTGGCTGGAGCCGCTGGTGGAAGTGGCCACCCCGGCCGGGCGCGTGGCCTATGGTCCTGTGACCCCCGAAGATGTGCCCGGCCTCTTTGATGCCGGCTTGCTCGCAGGAGGCCGGCACACGCTGCATCTGGGCCTGACTGAAGAAATTGGTTTCCTCAAGAACCAGGAGCGCCTGACCTTCGCCCGCGTCGGCATCATCGATCCGCTCTCGCTGGAGGATTATCTGGCGTATGAAGGTTTTGTCGGTTTGAAGAATGCCCTGGTCAAGACGCCCGAGGCCATCGTCGAGCAGATGATCGCCTCCGGTCTTCGCGGTCGGGGCGGTGCCGCTTTTCCGACCGGCATCAAATGGCAGACCGTGTTGCGTGCGCAGTCGGCGCAGAAGTACGTGGTCTGCAATGCCGACGAGGGCGACTCCGGCACCTTCTCGGACCGCATGATCATGGAAGACGATCCCTTCACGCTGATCGAAGGCATGACCATCGCCGGTCTGGCGGTAGGGGCGACAGCGGGCTTCATTTACGTGCGTTCGGAATATCCGCACGCGATTGCCACGATGAACGAGGCCATCGCCATTGCCAATGCACGCGGCTACCTGGGCGACAACATCCTGGGCTCCGGCAAATCCTTCCATCTGGAAGTGCGCAAGGGCGCAGGCGCCTACATCTGCGGCGAAGAAACCGCCATGCTCGAAAGCCTGGAAGGCAAGCGCGGCGTGGTGCGCGCCAAGCCGCCGCTGCCGGCGCTGGAAGGCCTGTTCGGCAAGCCGACCGTCATCAACAACCTGATCTCGCTGGCCTCGGTGCCGGTGATCCTGGCGCGCGGCGCGGAGTTCTACAAGAACTACGGCGTGGGCCGCTCGCATGGCACGCTGCCTTTCCAGCTGGCCGGCAACATCAAACAGGGCGGACTGGTGGAGAAAGCCTTCGGCCTCACGCTGCGCCAGTTGCTGGAAGATTTCGGTGGCGGCAGCGCCACCGGTCGGCCGATCCGCGCGGTGCAGATGGGTGGACCGCTGGGCGCTTATCTGCCGCCTTCGCAATTCGATACACCGCTCGATTATGAAGCCTTCGCCGCAATAGGCGCCATGATCGGGCACGGTGGGCTGGTGGCCTTTGACGATAGTGTCGATATGGCCCGTCAGGCGCGCTATGCCATGCAATTCTGTGCCGTCGAATCCTGCGGCAAGTGCACTCCTTGCCGCATCGGCTCCACGCGCGGCGTGGAAGTGATCGACAAGATCATCGCCAACGAGGAACGAGCGCAGCAGATCCATCTGTTGAAGAGCCTGTGCGACACCATGGTCAACGGCTCGCTCTGCGCCATGGGCGGCATGACACCGTTCCCGGTGCTGTCGGCCCTGAACCATTTCCCCGAAGACTTCGGCGCGCCCGGCGAACAGGCGGCCTGATCCCATCAGCGAATCAGCGAATCAGCGCAATAGCGCATCAGCGAATGCAAGGAGTTGCACCATGAACCAGCTCAATGAAACGGATTACGGCACCCCCGCACGTGCCTCGCAACAGATGGTCACGCTGGAGATCGACGGCGTGGCAGTGACGGTCCCGGCCGGTACTTCGGTCATGCGCGCCTCGGTCGAGGCCGGCATCAATGTGCCCAAGCTGTGCGCCACCGACAGCCTGGAACCTTTCGGTTCCTGCCGCTTGTGTCTGGTGGAAATCGAAAAGGATGGCCGCAAGATGAAAGGCTATCCGGCTTCCTGCACCACGCCCTGCGAAGCGGGCATGAAGGTGCAGACGCAGACCCCCAAGCTGGCCGAGATCCGGCGCGGCGTAATGGAACTCTACATCTCCGACCACCCGCTGGATTGCCTGACCTGTCCCACCAACGGCAACTGCGAACTGCAGGACATGGCCGGCGTGGTCGGCCTGCGCGAAGTGCGTTACGGCTACGAGGGCGAGAACCACACCAAGATGAAGAAGGATGAATCCAATCCTTACTTCACCTATGACCCTTCCAAGTGCATCGTCTGCAACCGCTGCGTGCGAGCCTGCGAAGAAACCCAAGGTACCTTTGCGCTGACCATCAACGGCCGTGGTTTCGAATCACGCGTCTCGGCCGGGCAGATGGAAGCCTTCATGGAATCCGAATGCGTCTCCTGCGGTGCCTGCGTCGAGGCTTGCCCGACCGCCACGCTCACCGAAAAGACCGTCATCATGCTGGGCCAGGCCGAGCACAGCAAGGTCACCACCTGCGCCTATTGCGGCGTGGGCTGCTCCTTCAAGGCCGAGATGAAAGGCAATGAAGTGGTGCGCATGGTGCCATACAAGGACGGCAAGGCCAACCAGGGTCACTCCTGCGTCAAGGGCCGCTTCGCCTGGGGCTATGCGACCCACAAGGACCGCATCCTCAACCCCATGATCCGCAAGAGCATCAATGACCCCTGGCGCGAAGTGTCGTGGGAAGAAGCGCTGTCGTACGCGGCCAGCGAGTTCCGCCGCATCCAGGCCAAGCATGGCAAGGATTCCATCGGCGGCATCACCTCGTCCCGCTGCACCAATGAAGAAACCTATCTGGTCCAAAAACTGGTGCGCGCCGCCTTCGGCAACAACAACGTCGATACCTGCGCCCGCGTGTGCCATTCGCCGACCGGCTATGGCCTCAAGCAGACCCTGGGTGAATCGGCCGGCACGCAGACCTTCGAATCGGTGATGAAGTCCGACGTCATCCTCATCATGGGGGCCAACCCGGCGGCCGGCCATCCGGTGTTCGCTTCGCAGATCAAGCGCCGCGTGCGCCAGGGTGCCAAGCTGATCGTGATCGATCCGCGCACCACCGAGATGGTCAAGTCACCGCATCTGAAGGCCGACTATCACCTCAAGCTGCGCCCCGGTACCAACACCGCCATCATCACCGCGCTGGCCCATGTGATCCTCTCCGAGGGCTTGCAGAACGAAGCCTACATCCAGGAGCGCTGCGATCTGCAGTCCTACCAGGACTGGAAGCAATTCGTCCTGCGCGAAGACAATTCTCCCGAAGCCATGGCGGCGATTACCGGCGTGCCCGCCCAGATCATCCGTGGCGCGGCCCGCCTGTATGCCACCGGTGGCAATGCCGCGATCTACTACGGCCTGGGCGTGACCGAACATGCGCAAGGTTCGACCACCGTGATGGGCATCGCCAACCTGGCCATGTGCACCGGCAACGTCGGCCGCGAAGGCGTGGGCGTGAACCCGCTGCGCGGGCAGAACAACGTGCAGGGCTCCTGCGACATGGGTTCCTTCCCGCATGAGCTGCCGGGTTATCGCCACATTTCGGACTCCACCGTGCGCAGTCAGTTCGAACAGGCCTGGGGTGTGACGCTCAATCCGGAGCCGGGCCTGCGCATTCCCAACATGTTCGATGCCGCGCTCGACGGAAGTTTCAAGGGCCTGTATTGCGAGGGTGAGGACATCGTGCAATCGGACCCCAACACCCAGCACGTGGCAGCGGCCCTGCAGGCCATGGAATGCATCGTGGTGCAGGACTTGTTCCTGAACGAAACGGCCAAGTATGCGCACGTGTTCCTGCCCGGCTCGTCCTTCCTCGAAAAGGATGGCACCTTCACCAACGCCGAGCGCCGCATCTCGCGCGTGCGCAAGGTGATGCCGCCCAAGGCCGGCAAGTCCGACTGGGAAGTCACGGTGGCGCTGGCCGAAGCGCTGGGTTACCCGATGCCGTACAATCACCCCTCGGAAATCATGGACGAGATCGCCGCCCTGACACCCAGCTTCCACGGCGTGAGCTACGACAAGCTGGAAAAACTCGGCAGCATCCAGTGGCCCTGCAACGAGTCGGCGCCGGAAGGCACGCCCATCATGCACGTGGGCAGCTTCATCCGTGGCAAGGGCAAGTTCATCAACACGCAGTATTTCGCCACCGACGAGAAGGTGACGCAGCGTTACCCGCTGATCCTGACTACCGGCCGTATCCTGTCGCAGTACAACGTGGGTGCGCAGACGCGCCGCACCGAGAACTCGCAATGGCATAGCGAAGACCGGCTGGAAATCCACCCGCACGATGCCGAGGACCGTGGCATCCGCGAGGGTGATTGGGTCGGCGTGGAGTCGCGTGCAGGCCAGACCGTGCTGCGCGCCACCGTCACCGAGAAGGTGCAGCCGGGCGTGGTCTACACCACCTTCCACTTCCCGGAATCGGGCGCCAACGTGATCACCACCGACAACTCCGACTGGGCCACCAACTGCCCCGAGTACAAGGTGACGGCGGTGCAGGTGATGCCGGTGACGCAGCCCTCGCAATGGCAGCAGCACTACGAGCGCTTTAACCGTGCGCAGCTCGATCTGCTCAAGGGCGAGGTGCCGGCCGAACCGCTGGTGACGAAGTAAGCGGCATGGGCGTAGCGGGCTCGTGCTGCCATGATTTGCGCAGACACGAGCCCAACCCATCAAGCCGCAGGCAGGACAGCATGAACACAAGCAAGCACAGCAGCCCCCTCATCGACGACAGCACCGGCGACTACGCCACCTTCGCCCGCGTGCAAGTGGACCGCTGGCGCGATGGCCAGCGCGAGACGGTCGAGGATGTGGTCGCCGAGGAAGTCCCCATCGCCCTCGAATACAACGGCATCTCGCACGCAGTGATGATGGCCACGCCCGCCGACCTGGAAGATTTTGCGCTGGGCTTCTCGCTCACCGAAGGCATTCTGGCCTCCCCGGGCGAGTTGTATGAATGCGAGATCGTCCCCGGCTGTGAAGGCGTGCAAGTGCAGATGCGCATTGCCACCGAGCGCTTCGTCGCCCTAAAGGAAAAGCGCCGCAACCTGACCGGCCGCACCGGCTGCGGCCTGTGTGGTGCCGAGACGCTGGAACAGGCGGTACGCCATCCGCAGGCGGTGCAGGGCGGCGCATCGTTCTCGGTGGAGCAGGTCCATGCGGCCTTCGCGCAGATGCAGGCGGGGCAGCAGTTGCAGCAGGCCACCGGCGCGACGCATGCGGCAGCGTGGATGGATGCCTCCGGACGCATCGTGCTGGTACGTGAAGATGTGGGCCGCCACAATGCGCTGGACAAGCTCATCGGTGCACTGGCCGAAGAGGATGCCGATTTTGCGCATGGCGCGGCCATCATCACCAGTCGTGCCAGTTACGAGATGGTGCAGAAGGCGGCCACGGTCGGCATCGGCTTCATCGCCGCCGTCTCGGCCCCGACCGCGCTGGCGATCCGGCTGGCCGAAGAGACCGATGTGACGCTGCTGGGCTTCGTGCGCAAGCAGGGCCATGTGGTGTATGCACGGCCGCATCGCTTGCGCTGATACGCTGGCTGATTGAAACGATAGACGAACCGAGCAGGAGGAGACGACCCATGAATACCGAACACCTGATCAAGATGGCCAACCAGATTGGCAGTTTCTTTTCCACCATGCCCGATCGCGACCAGGCCATTGCCGATCTGGCGACGCACCTGAAGCGCTTCTGGGAGCCGCGCATGCGCAAGGCCTTCCTGGAACATATCGAGAAGACGCAAGGGGAGGGCGTCGATGCCATCGTGCTGGAGGCGGTCAACCGGCATGTGCAGCAGTTGGCGGTGTAGGGCTGCCTTCCCGTGAATTCGATGAAACCGCTCAGTTCGCTGGGCGGTTTTTTTCATGGCGGATCGTGCCGGCAGCGCTCGCCTCACGCCGCCAACGCGACCTCCGCCGCAATCCGGTGAAACCGCCGCCCGAAGTAAGCCAGTCCATCGGCCTGCGACGCCGCCAGGCGAATATGGCGGATCTCCACGAACAGCACGCTATGTGTCCCTGCCTGCTGCTGCAAAACGATATCGCCCTCCAGCACCGCCAGTGCATCCGGCAGCACGGGCTGCCCATACTCGCCGCTCTCCCACTGCACCTGCGCCATGCGTTCTTCAGCCGCCAGCCCGGTCATGCCGGCCATCATGCGCGCCACTTCTTCGTGATGTCCGGCCAGGATGTTGATGCACAGGCGCCCGTTGCCCACCAGGATGGGATGGGCTGCGCTCTTGACGTTGATGCACACCAGTACCGTGGCCGGGTCGTCGGAGACTGAACTGACGGCCGAGACCGTCATGGCGGCGCGTCCTGCAGGGCCATCGGTGGTGATGATGTTCACCGCCGCCGAGAGACGCGCCATGGCGTCGCGAAAGTCTTGCTTCATGGTAGGTCCGTCCAAAAAAGAGATGACATCCGGTACAAGGCTTCGTATCCTTTGCGCCATCAGCAATGTGGTCTGCGGCGCCGTCAGGCGGATGTCGATCAGCAGGTGAGAGGGAGAACGCATCGCCTATGAAAGCCTGCGTCCTGGGATGAACAATAGACCCTGAGCAAATCGCGGGTCAAATGATAGTCTGGAATGTTCCGCATGAAGCAAATGAATATCGGCGCAGTGGACCTGAACCTGCTCAAGACCTTCATCGTCATCTGGGAGCTGCGCAGCCTCACCGCCGCTGCGGACCGCCTGCATCTCACCCAGCCCGCCGTCAGCCACGCGCTGCGCCGCCTGCGCGAGATGTTCGATGATCCGCTCTTCGTGCGCAGCACCAGTGCCATGGTGCCCACCGAAACCGCGATCCGCCTGCATGAACCCATCGCCCGCGCCCTGGGCATCATCAACGAGGCCCTGCATAGCCACGCCAGTTTCGATCCTGCTACCGCTACCCGCACTTTTCACCTGGTGATGTCGGACATGTCCTGCAGTCACGTGCTGCCGCTGCTGATGGAAGAGCTGGCACATGCCGCTCCGCATGTGTCCCTGGAGGTGCAGCAGATGGCCATGGAAAACCTCGGTGCCGCCATGCGCAACGGCGACATCGATCTCGCCTTCGGCTACCTGCCGGGCCTGCCCGAGGATTGCCAGAGCCAGCTGGTGCTCTACGATGATTACGTCTGCATGCTGCGCAAGACCCATCCGCTGGCCGGCCAGCCGCTGACTATGGACAACCTGCTGCAGCTGCGCTACGTCTACGCCAGCACCAACACCACCGGTCATCAGCTGGCCGAAGATGTGCTGCGCAACGCCGGTGCGCGGCGTGATTTCGCCTTGCGCATGCCGCATTTCACGGTGGCCCCGCAGATCGTGCGCAATACCGATCTGGCGCTGTTCCTGCCGCGCAGCATCGCCGAGCGGCACAACCTCGATGAGGCCTGCGTGCTGCTGGACCTGCCGCTGGAGATGCCACGCATTCCGGTGAGCCTCTATACGCATGCGCGCTTTGCGGCGGATTCGGGCATACAGTGGCTGCGCAGCCTGTTGATCGAAATGTTCGGACGCGAGGCCGAGACGGCCTGATCCGAAACGCGACTGATTGTTCATTTTTTGACTGGAGCCACACCATGAGCATTGCCGTCACCGGAGACGTTCCCTATTACGCCGTCATCTTCACGTCCCTGCGCACCGAGGGCGATCATGGCTATGGTCAGATGGCCGATACCATGGTGGAAGCAGCCTCGCGCCAGCCCGGTTTCCTGGGCGTGGAATCGGCGCGCGAAGAAGTGGGTATCACGGTGTCTTATTGGTCCAGCCTGGAAGCCATCGCCGCCTGGAAACGCGATCTGGACCACCAGATGGCCCAGCGCCTGGGCCGCGAGCAGTGGTATCAGGCCTACAAGACACGTATCTGCAAGGTCGAGCGCGATTACGCCTTCACCCGCGACTGAGTTCCATCCTTCCCGCGATACGCGGCATGGTCTTCAGCAAGTGCGCAGCAGGAAATCCATCACCGCCTGCGCAAACTGTTCGGGCATCTGATCGGGCATCGGCACCATGCCTTCGTCCAGCGTGTGCAACTGGCTGCCGGCGATGGCAGCGGCGATGCGTGGCGCAGAAGGCGCTGCATGCGGATCGCGCCCGGCGCGCAGTACCAGCGTGGGCGCGCGCACCAGGCCGATGCGTTCTTCCATCACGTAGTGGCGCACCACCACGTGGCCATGCGCGGCCATCTCGCCTGCCTTGAGGGCATCCACCATCAAGCGCGACAGCAGTGCGGTATCCCCCGGCGGATAGTAGGGCTGGCGGCGTTGCCACATTTCTTGCAGATGGCTACCGTCGGCGCGGACCTCCACCTCGTCGATGGCGCGCTTGCCGGCATGGGCGCTGCGGCGCGCGGCATCGTTGTAGGAGCAGGAGGACAGCACCAGTGCCGCCACCCGCGCGGGTGCGGCGGCGGCGATTTCCATGGCCGTGACCGCGCCGGTATGATGGCCGACCACGGCGGCCCTGGCGATGCCAAGACGATCCATCACTTCCCGCACCAGTTGCGCCCAGCGCCCGATGCTGTGCGTGGACAAGGGCGGCTTGCAGGAGTCGCCGAAGCCGGGGGTGTCGATGGCGATGGCGCGGTAACGCTGGCCCAGCAAAGGCAGCACGTCGCGGTATTCATCCCAGGAGCGCGGCGTCTGGTGCAGCAGCAGTACCGGAAAGCCGTCGCCCATGCTGGCTACGTGCAGCGCACCGGCAGTGGTCTGGATGAATTGTCGGCGTAGTGCACGCGGCTCAGTATCCATGCGGGTCTCCGGAAAGGCAGGCGGGGCGGCGGTTACAGACGAGATGAAACATCATTCCTTCATCAGCACCGAATAGCCCGGCACATTGTTGGCCCAGCCCGCTGCAAGCGGCGCCACGAAGACGTTTTCGGTGCGGGTGCGGGCGATCTTCCAGACGCCATCCACCCGGGTGAAGAGATTGTTCAAACGGCTGGAGCGCAGCAGCGATGAGCCATCGCCGAAAATCCACGGCTGGCAATGGACCCACTGGCCATCGGCACGGGTGCAGTCGGCATGGACGTGGATCTGCTCCGAGGTCAGGTAGTGCACGTTCAAGAGCAGCGCCGGATCCTTCTTCTGTCCCCAGAACGCCTGGAAGTGCTTGCGGATGGCGTCCTTGCCGACGGCCTGGCCGAACTGGCCTTCGTAGTACGCGCCCACGCCTTCCCAGATGGCATCCTCGGCGTAGAGTTCGAGGATCTTCTCGATGCGTTCATCATCATCGGCCACCGGCTCGGGGCAGGGTGTGTCGCACAGGAACATGTAGCGCGCCTGCAGGCGGCGGATGTCGGCTTCGGCTTCTAGGATGTCGAGGCGGCGCTTGAGTTGCTGGATTTCCTGGGTGAAGTCGCTCATGGTATCTGGTCTCTTGTGATCTCGTAATCTTGTAGGGATAGGGAAAACCAACCATGCATACAAGCACATGGTTGGCGGCGGCGATCAGTGCATCGCCGCGCGAAAGCGGTTTTACAGGTAGCGCGCCAGCAGCTTGCGGGTGGCGATGCGCAGCACGCGGTCGAACAGGTAGCCCAGCAGGCCCAGCGCGATGATGCCCACGAAGACCCATTCGGTACGGCTGAAGTTGCGCGCCGTCCAGATCAGGGCGCCCAGGCCTTCGCGGGCCGAGACGATTTCCGCCGACACCACCGTCAGGAAGGAATTGCCCATCGCGATGCGCGCACCGGTGACCATGTAAGGCACGGTCGAGGGCAGGATCACGGTGCTCAGGATCTTCCATTGCCCGGCCCCCAGCGAGGCCGCCGCCCGCAGGCGCAGCGGGTTCACCGACTGCACGCCGGCAATCGTGTTGAGCGTGACGATGAAGACGGTGGTGTAGAAGATCAGCGCGATCTTGGACAGTTCGCCCGGGCCCAGCCAGATCACCGCCAGGGTGACGAAGGCAATCGGCGGGATGAAACGGAAGAACTCGATGTAGGGATCGAGCAACTGCCGCACCAGATCAAAACGTCCCATGAAGATGCCCAGCGGCACGCCGATGGCCACGCCCGCGCCCCAGCCGGCCAGGATGCGCCCGGACGAGGCCAGTATCGATTGCTGCAGGGTGCCGTCGCCGATCAGTTCGAGTGCGGCGGCCCAGGTCATCGGGACCGATGGCAGGAACAGCGGCGAGGTCGTCATCGACACCAGTTGCCACAGCACCAGGCCGCCGACGATGGCGATGACCGGGATCAGGATGGGGCGGGCGGCTTTCATACGGCGTCCGAAGCTGGAGGGCATGGCCGACGCTTGCGCGGTCGGGCTGGCTGTCTGGGTGAGCTGGCTCATGATAGGGATTCCTCTTCGATCAGGCCTTGTGCGCGCAGCACGCGGGTGACTTCGGCGCCGATGTCGTCGCGGATGCGCGCATACAGGGCCATGCAGGCAGGGTCGGCCGGATCGCGCGGATGCGGCAGGTCGACGGCTTCGATGGTCTTGATATGGGCACGCGGACCGGCCGTCATGGTCACCACGCGGTCGGCCAGCAGGATGGCTTCCCAGATGTCGTGGGTGACGAAGACGATGGTGCAGCCGGTGCTTTTCCAGATGCGGTCCAGCTCGCTTTGCAGCACTTCGCGGGTCTGCGCATCGAGCGCGCCGAAGGGCTCGTCCATCAGCACTACCGAGGGTTCATTGACCAGCACGCGGGCAATCTGCGCACGCTGGCGCATGCCGCCGGAAAGCTCGGCGGGGAACTTGTCGATGGCGTGTTTCAGGCCGACCAGCGAGACATAGCGCTCGGCTGCGGAACGCCGTTCAGCGGCCGGGATGCCGCGCAGCCTGAGACCGTACTCGACGTTCTCGCGCACGGACAACCACGGGAACAGCGCCTCGGAAGACTGGAACACCACCCCGCGATCCAGCCCCGGACCGGTGACGCGCCGGCCTGCCACGCTGATCTCTCCGGCCACCTCCTGAAAGCCGGCAATGGCATTGAGCAGCGTGGACTTGCCACAGCCGGAGGGGCCGAGCAGGCAGATGAATTCTCCTGCGCGGATGTCGAGGTCGATGCCCGCCATGATCTCGTTGTTGCCGATGCTCAGGCCGACGCGCTTGATGGAAACTGAAGATCCATGTCCCATGACCTACCCCTTGTAGAAACCGCGCTGCAGGATCTTGCCCATGTCTACCGGCGTCTTGATGGCCTGTTTGGCGAGCAGGAATTCGCCGATGGCATTGGCGGTCTTGAGATCGGTGTCGGTGAAGTCGCGCACGACCGGTTCCATATCCTTGAGCGAATTCAAGGTCTGCGGCACCGGGATGCGGGTGATGGCCTGCACCGATTGCGCTGCGCGCGGCGGATCCTTGCGGGTGATCTCGGAGGCTTCGGCCAGCGCCTTGAGGATGTTGCCGGCCACTTCCTTGTTGGCGGCCAGCCAGTTGGCATTGGCCGAGAGCCACAGGGTGCTGGTGTAGCCGACGTCGCCGGCAGTCATGAGGATATGGCCGCCTTGCTGCACGCCCAGCGTAGGCCACGGTTCCCACACGAAGTAAGCATCGATGTCGCCGCGTGCCAGCAGGGCAGGCAGTTCGGGCGGACCGGAGCGCACCATCTCCACCTTGGATGCATCGATGTTGAGGGTCTTCAGGGTCAGGCCGGTGACGTATTCCGAGACCGAGCCGGCGACGATGCCGAACTTCCTGATCTTGTCGACCGAGGCCACCCCTTTGCGCGCCACCAGCTTGACGTAGGTCTTGGACTGATAGGTCACGGCCAGCGGGCGCAGTTCGGCGCGCGAGAGACGCACGATGTGCGTGGGTTCGCCGGCACAGCCCAGTTGCACCTGGTTGGCCACCAGCGCATTGAGCGCTTCACCGCCATCGGTATAGGACTGCACTGTGACGTTGGGCGCGCCATGCCTGGCGAAGAGTTTTTCATTGGCGGCCACGAAGAAGGCCGTGAAGACGGGATCGGCGCCGACACCGATGATGACGGGCGCGCCCTGGGCCAGGGCTGGCAGGGCAGGCGCAAGGCCTGCAGCGAGCATGGAGGTGGCGCCGAGCAGGAGCTTGCGGCGTTGTGGCGAGACGGTGGGGTGGGTCACGGGCTGGGTCCTCTTTGTAAAGTTGGTGAAACGCCAGTGGAGTTGGCAGGCACGGCAATGACAAAGGCAAACTTCGGAAGGCATGCGTCTGCGCCATGAGCGCAGGCAAGACGTCAGCGGGGCAGGCGCATCAGCGCTTGATGCCCAGCTTTGCAAAAAGCGCGCCAGCGCTTTCGTAGTTCAGTTCCGACAGCGCGGCGTGCTGCGTGACCACCATCGCATCGCGCACGATGCGCTGCAGGCGGTGGCTGCGCTGGATGGCCGCCATGCCGGCCGCCTGATAGGCGTCGTTGACCACCTCCATCGAGACCCGTGCCGCGTAGGTGGCCGAGAGCTTGAGCATCATGTCGATCTCTTCGGTGACGGGGTTGCCGGCCACGATCTGCTCCCATGCCTGCTCGCAGGCGTCATAGAAAAACATGCGGGCGCTGCGCCACTTGGCTTCGGACAGGCCCAGCTTGATCTTGTAGTAGGCGCGGTCAGCCAGGCGCAGCGCACCCGGCATGATCTTGGCACCACCGGCCATGTCGGTGACGATATCGAGCGCCGTGCGCGCCAGACCGATGTTGACGGCGGCGTGCACTTCGGCCTGATAGGCCAGGGCGGGGTAGCGATACAGCGGCTCGTCGATGAGGCCGGCAGCGCCCCGCGCGCAGGTCCATTCGCGGGCGACGAACTTGTCTTTCAAGCGGGTATCGTGGCTGCCGGTGCCTTGCATGCCGACCACGTTCCAGTTGTCGATGATCTCGATTTCCGAGGCCGGCATCACGGCCATGAGGGCGGGCTTTTGCGTGCCATCGTCGGGGCCGCTGCTGTCCTTGATACCGACACCGATCCAGTCCGCGCCCTTGCAGCCGCTGGCGAAGTGCCAGCGTCCGGTGATTTCCCAGCCGCCGTTCACGGCCCTGGCTTCTTGCAGCGGATAGAGGCCGCCCGCATAGACCTGATCGGGACCGGTTGCGTAGATCTGGCGTTGCGTGTCGATGGGCAGTGCCGCGAGGTAAGTGTTGGCCGAGCCGAAGGCGGCGACCCAGCCGGCCGAGCCATCGGCCATGGAGATACGCTCGATCATTGCCAGGAAGGCCGCCGGTGCCAGCGCCTCGCCACCGAACTTGCGCGGCGTGCCGCTGCGGAAGATGCCGGCTTTCTTCATGGTGGCGACGACATCGCGCGGCACGTGGCCCAACTGATCGAACTCATCGCGGCGCGCGCTCACCTCGGCGATGAGGACATCCATCTCGGGAGAGTGGGCGTGCGGCGGGGTGGCGGTGACGACTTTTTTCTGGACGGGATAAACATCGAGCGTGATCGAATTCATGGCACACCACTTTGGTTGAAAGAAGGTAGCTGAGTGTCGTCCGTGCGGCAAAGCAGGGTCAAATTCTATTTAGGAATCCGCCGGATGAATATTAGTAATAATGATTAGACCGCTCCGTGATTGCGCGCAGGCGTGTACATGGTGCACCTGCATGATGCGTGAAAGCCGCACGGGACGGGCGTTTTGAGCCATCCTGCACTAAACGCGAGAGAGCTGGTGCACTGAGTGGAGGAGTATTTGCAGTATTGATGGGGCTAATCGGCGGGGCGGATTTGCCATGCAGGGCAGGAGCTGACTACGATGAAGGCCGGAATTGACGGGAACACCTGTTCAGTTTCGTCACAGGCTCCTTCTGGCCTTCATTTCGGGCGGACTTCTTCGGGAGTCCGCCACTTTTCTTTTTCTTTTATCTTTCGCTGTCGTCGGTATGGGACGGGGAATGTCTTCTTTTTTTCTGCGGCTTGTTGATGGCGTCTGCCGATGCGGCGCGACGCCTAAGGCCAATGGACATCGGCACAGCCGTGCTGCGCGATGTTCTGCAATTGATCTTGTATGGATTCGCGTTGGAGGATGTCTGTACGCAGGACAGAGACATGACCGCCTTCCTTGCGCAGTCCGTTCGTGAGTTGTTCAAATTGCGCCGCGCTCAGCTTGTGGAGGGCACAGGCCGCATAGAGCCGCGCTTCTTTGGTGGCGGAAGTGTCGTCGATCAGTTGCGTGAAGAGCGCCAGCGCGGCGGGGGATTGCAGCAAGCGGCGATAGCGTTGTTCGCTCTCGCTGATGTGGCCGATGAAGCCGACCTGGCCGAGGGCGAAGGTGGGTGTGCGTTTCAGAGCTGCCATATTATCGGCAGGGGGCGCAGAGGCTTCCGCAAGCGAGCAGGTGAGCATCAAGGGAAGGTACAGAATCTTTGGGATCTTCATTGCGTCCTCACTTTTTCTCTGCTGATTTCAGTTAGTTTTTCCATCTGACTTATTGGCTTCGCGATTCGGAACCCACCCATGCAACAGGTTCAAACCTATTCGTATTGGAAGCACATACTCCAGGTAGTGGAACTCGTTCCCCTTAATTCGCAAGACCGTACAGACCAACGCGGTGCTGATGGGGAATATTACGTCCCAGCACACGCTACGTGATTGGAAATGTCGCCTGTAGGTTTTGGGTACGAACCGAGCCAATGCCATGCAGAGGAAGATCGCCAGTAATGAATAGCGCAGATATACCCAAAAAACAGGGGTGGCGAAGATCGCCAAGACAGTTAAGACCGTGATGAGGGCTGTCCATTGCCATAGCAGATATCGCGTATACATTTTTCCTTGTCAGGTGGGCGGAGAGATTGTTCAGGATCAGTCTTTGTTCTGTGGTGCGACCGCTGCCAGAGGTACGGCGACTCACTGCAAGATGAGTGTGGTGATCAAGTCTAGGACCTGCACTTGATGTCATTGCTTTGGTGCGCCCTTTTTCTTGCGCGCAGCAGCAGTGCTGCGGTCGGATAGGGGAGTATGGAAAAGCCGATCGCCATCCCTACCTTCAGAGCACTTTCGTTAAAAAAATACGTGGATACGAAGATGTGTATCGAAAAAACGAACGAGGCAAAAATGATCGCCACCTTCCCGGCGCTTTTCCACGGAATGACAAATGCCCGACACATGAAATTGGCGAGCAGGTATGCGATCAGGGCGTTAAAAGAAATGAGATTTGTGCTTGCATAGAATGCGATGAGGGATTGGTTCATTGGATTTCCTTGTTCTCTTCGGGATCAATCTCCTGAGTCCGTGCGATGAATTCATCCTGCTGCGGCGCGCATTGATTCTGCCCGCTATAAAGGGAGATTCGGTGAGGTGTCAGGAAATGTAATGTTCAGCGCTCAGCACGCGTGACGCTGGGCTGACTGGCCGGGGGGGGCGGGCTGGCGGCGTTTGGAATGAGCCGCTAGGTTACAAAATTTCGATTCGAAAAGGTTCGAAAGTGAACCTGGTCTAAAAAAGATGAGTGTTGTTCTCGAACTTTGTCGAGATAAAAAATCGGCCGCATGAAGCGGCCGACCTTGATGCGCACGAATCTCGATGCGGGATCAGTAACGATACCCCAGCGTCAGCAAAATGGTCCGATCATCCCCCAACGCCACCGCACGCGCCAGACCGCCCGCATAGTAATGCGTGTTGAAGATGTTCTTCACGTTCAGCGCGGCGCGCCAGCGCTCGGCGTTGTAGGCCACGCCGGTATCGGCCAGCACGTAGCCGGGCAGGGTATAGCCATTGGTGCGCATCATGCTCTGGCCATGCACGCCGCCATTCCACTCCCATCCGGCCAGCGCGCCCTTGAAGCGGTAGCGCGCGCTGGTGGTGAAGTTGTGACGGGGTACGTTGTCCAGCCACTGACCCACGGTGGTACTGCGCTGACCACCGTCGTCGGTGACGATGGCCGCCGTGTAGGAATAGCCGGCATTGAGGCTCAGGCCATTGCGCAAGTCAGAGGTCACGCTGATCTCGCCGCCTTGCGAACGTTGCTCACCGACGGCGATGTTGAAGCCGGTGTTGCTGGGATCGCTCACCAGCACGTTGCGGCGACGCAGGTCAAAGACCGCTACGTTCAGGCTGGTGCGGCCTTCGTCCAGGTCGAACTTCACGCCCGCTTCCCACTGCTTGCCGGTCTCGGGCTTGAAGGTGCCGCCATTGGCATCGGTGCCGCTGTTCGGGTAGAACGAGGTGGCATAACTGATGTATGGACGCACGCCGAGGAACAACTCAACCATCAATGCCGCCGATCCCGTCGTGGCGCTGGACGGGGTGTTGGTGTGCGTACCCGTGTTCAGGTTGGTGGAGTAGGTGGAGGCGTTGTCGTAGCGCAGGCCGGTCAGCAATTGCCAGCGTTCGCCGAAGCTGATCTGGTCGCGCGCATACAGACCGGTATCGCGGATGCTGGTCGAGGTGGCGGTGTTGGGTTTGGTCGGGCAATTCAGGCGCGCGCCATACACCGGGTTGTAGACGTTGAGCGCGGCGACCGTACAGGTGTAGGAGAGCGTGTCCTCGCGCGAATTGAGATAGTCCGTGCCCAGCGTGATCGCGTGTTTGCCCAGCGCCGTGTTGAAAGTGCGCTGGACGTTGGTATCCATGCTGAAGGTCTGGCCTTCATAGGTCTGGTCCGTACCTGTGCGCGTGAGACTGCGGCCGGTGCTCGACAGGACGTTGTTGGCCACCAGTTGCCCGCTCATCTCGAACTGCTGATAACGCACGTTGTTGTTGAGCGTCCAGCCATCATCGAAGCGGTGCGTCAGCGCATAGCCGATGCGGGTCTCGTTGGCGGCATAAGGACGTGCGCCCGGTTCGCCGATGAAGAGGCTGCGCGGCAGTGCGCCGTTGACGTTGCTGTTGATGGAACCGGACAGCGGCAGGCCTTGCTGGCGCACGTAGTTGCGCTCCTGATAGCTGGTCAGGATGGTGAAGTCGGTGCGCGCACCCAGGTCCAGCGACAGCGAAGGCGCGATGTAGCGGTTCTTGAACCACACCTTGTCGGTGGCATCGTCCGAATTGGAAATCAGGCCATTGATGCGGAAGGCCTGCTTGCCGTTTTCCGACAGCGATTTGTTGAGATCCACCGTGCTCTGGTAGAAGTTGTGGCTGCCTGCGGTCACGTCGACGTTGGCAAAATCGGTCCCTTGCGGACGCTTGCTGACCATGTTCACCAGGCCACCCGGCAGTACCAGTCCATAGAGCAGCGAGCCCGGTCCCTTGAGCACTTCCACCTGCTCCAACCCGGACAGCTGCTCGGCCACGCGCGAGCTGGCCGTGGTGCGCAGACCATCCAGATACAGCGAATCGGACGCCACCTGGCCGCGGATGATCAGGTCATCCCAGCCGCGCCGGCCGTATTGCTGCGCTACCACGCCGGGGACGTTTTCCAGGGCATCGGCCAGGGAGACGGCTTGCTGACTGTCCAGCATGGCCCGGGTCACCACTGATACCGATTGCGGCGTCTGCGACAGCGGCGTGTCGGATTTGTTGACCTGGCTGCGGGTGGCCTTGAACTGGGTGTCGTTGACGCCATCCGCGACCACGTTGACCGTGGGCAGCTGGGTGGAGGTGGTGTTGCCTTGCGTTGTGGCGGTCTGGGCCAGGGCGGTCGAAGCGGGCAGGATGGAAAAAGCGAGCAGGACGGCGAGGGCGCCGGGAGAGAGAGAGGGCATGAATCAATCAATAATGAGAATAATTGCTATTTATGATATCGCATTCTTGTGCTTGGCAACAATTTTTTACTGATAGCTTGCATCTTGTCGCCTCAGGTTGGCGTCCGTGAGGTGGTGCGTCGCGGGACTCATGAGCAGAGACTTGGGAAGGGGATGGCTGCGGAAAAGCGCTCCCGAAAAAATCTTTCTTGGAAGCTGATTCATTCATATCGATACACGGGAATCTGATAGTTACTCTCATCCCTGCCGCTCAAATATTTCATCTGAAATAAGTTTGACCCGTCCCAATCCCGCTGCTATCTTGGAACCGGTTCCAAAAGATTCATATAAATGAGCAGCCCGGAACTGGAAGCACAAATCACCGACGCAGTTCAACGATTTGGCGGGCAATAGTGAGACAAAGCACCAAGACCGGCACCGACCGGGTCACCATCGCGCAGGTCGCGCGGGAGGCCGGGGTGTCCAAGACCAGCGTATCGCGTTACCTGGGCGGCGATTTCGACGCGCTCTCGGCACGCCTGCGCGATCAGATCGGCAAGACCATTGCGCGCCTGGGCTATCAGCCCAGCCAGATGGCGCGCGGGCTCAAGGGCGGACGGACGCGGCTCATCGGCATGCTGGTGGCCGACATTCTCAATCCCTATTCGGTGGCCGTGCTGCATGGCGCAGAGGCGGCCTGCCAGAAGCATGGCTATACGCTCATGCTGTGCAATACCGGCAATGACGAGGCGCGCGAGAAGCAGTCGCTGGCGGCCCTGCATTCCTACAGTGTGGAAGGCCTGCTGTTCAATACCCAGGGCCGCAACGTGACGCCGCTGCGCGAGCTGGGGCAGGCGGCCTTTCCGGTGGTGCTGCTGGACCGCCACGTGGAGGGCTGTGATTTCGATCTGGTCGGACTGGATAACGTCAAGGCCGCGCAACTGGGCACGCGCCACCTGCTGGCCCAGGGCTATACCGACATCGCTCTGGTGGTGCAGCCGCTGGTGGGCGTGAGTTCGCGCCAGGGACGGCAGGCCGGTTTCCTGCAGGCGATGGCGGAGCGCCCCGATTGCCACGGCCAGACGCTGGAAGTGGATGTGCGCCAGCCCGGCCATGTCGCCACGGCACTGCGCGAATTCTTCCTCGGCCGCGCGGCCGCGGGCAGCACGGGGCGGCTGGCCCTGCTGGCGGGAAACGGCATGGTATCCCTGCAGATCGCGCTGGCCTTGCAGAGCATGCAGCTGCGCTTTCCGGATGACGTGGGCTTGCTGTGCTTCGATGAACTGGCCTGGTCGCCGCTGGTAGGCAGCGGCATCAGCACCATCGAACAACCGACCTATGACATCGGCTTTACGGCCATCGAGCGCCTGCTGGTACGCATTCGCGGTGAGCGCTCGGTGCGCATGGAAATCCTGCTGGATCCACGGCTGATCTGCCGTGGATCGAGTGCCAGTGTCGAGGGGGAACCCGCACGTGCCCTGGTGGCGCAGACCGCCGCCCGGATCAGCGCGGCGGCGGGTCAGATCATCCCTGCCTGAGCAGGATTGAAACCGGTACCACCTGATCCAGGCCTTTCCACCGACCAGTGGTAAGACCTCGGAACAGGACGGAAGAGCTGCACGAATCAGCATCACGGCCTACGGGCCATCTACAGACCTGCAGACAGCAAGCACAAGCAGGCAGCAACAAAGAGCGGCACAGGACTCCACGCGGCGACATCCGACACGCTGCAGGATCCGACGCCTGTCGTACCCAACGGACTGCCGTCCACACGGCAATGATCAGGAGACCAGGATGAGCATCAAGAAAATTTTCAACGCAAAACTCGTCGCACTGACGCTGGCGGCCGCCTGCGCAGTGGCCACCACCGCCAGTGCCAGCGCGCAGAGCATCGCCGAGCTGACCAAGAAGGGCAAGATCACCATCGGCGTGGTCAGTGGCACGCCGCCGTTCGGTTCGGTCGATGCCAAGGGCGAGCCCATCGGTTATGACGTCGATGTGGCCAACCTGATCGGCAAGTATCTCGGCCTGCCGGTGGAGATCGTGCCGCTGGTGCCGCCGGCGCGCATCCCGGCGCTGGAGTCGGGCAAGGTCGACATGCTGGCCGCCACGCTCGCCCCCACGCCCGAGCGTGCCAAGTCGGTGCTGTTCACGATTCCCTACAGCGGTTTCGAGTTGTCCATCGTCGGTCCGGTCGGCACCAGCTACAAGAAGCTGGATGATCTGGTGAAGAAGAAAGTGGGCGTCTCGCGTGGCTCCACCAACGACACCGCACTGACCCGCCTGGCCCCGGCCGGCACGGTGCTGGTGCGCTTCGAGGATGACTCCACGGTGACCCAGGCGCTGCTGTCGAACCAGGTCGATGCCATCTCCATTCCCAACACCATGGCCAATGAGATCGTCAAGAGCCGTGGTCAGGGCAAGATCGAAGTCAAGTTCCCGTACTCGGTGCAACCCAATTCGATGACCGTGCGCAAGGGTTCCTATGAGCTGCAGCAGTGGCTCAACAACTTCATCTACTACGTCAAGCTCAACGGCGAACTCGATGCGATCTCGCGCAAGTGGGCCGGTCCGCTGCCCAACCTGCCGGTGTTCTGATCCACGCAAACTGTCTTGCAGAAGTGGCTGCGCATGCACGTGATGTAGCGCATGCGCAGCCTGGGTAGAACAGATCGCGCGCCGTGCATGGCTTGAACGGACGGCGCGGGTTTGTCGGAGGAGCACACGATGCAATACGATTTTCAGTTCGCGTTCATCTTCCAGCATCTGGATCAGTTGCTGGTCGGGGCGCTGCTCACCATACGGCTGAGCGCGCTGTCGATGATCTGCGGTTTGGCCGTCGGTATTTTCGGCGCCATCATTTCCATCCACGGCAGCAGACCGGCGCGGCTGGTGGTCACTTCCTACGTGGAGCTGATCCGCAGCACGCCTTTTCTGGTGCAGTTGTTCATCATCTTCTTCGGCCTGCCCTCCATCGGGGTGCAGGTCAATGCCAACATCGCCGCGCTGGTGGCGATGACGGTCAACCTCGGAGCCTATTCCACCGAGATCGTGCGGGCCGGCATGATGGCCATCCACCCCTCGCAGATCGAAGCGGCGCAGGCGCTGGCGATGACGCGTGGACAGGTGATCCGGCACGTGGTCCTGACGCCCGCGCTGGAAAAGGTCTACCCGGCGCTGGCCAGCCAGTTCACGCTGATGATGCTGGCCTCCAGCATCGTCTCGGCGATCTCGGCGGAAGAGTTGACCGCCACCGCCAATCTGCTGGATGCCGAAACCTTCCGCAGCTTCGAGATCTACCTGGTGGTGATGGTGCTCTACATCCTGCTGGCCCTGCTGTTCCGCCTGGCCTTCTGGCTGATCGGGCTGGTGGTCTTCAAACGCCGTCGCCGTCTGGGCGTGGCTCGTCCGAGGAGGATGTGATGCTCGCTGAATTTTCCTGGGACAACTTCCTCTTCCTGCTCGAAGCGGCGCGCTGGACGCTGTTGCTGTCGGCGCTGGCCTTCGTCGGTGGCGGCATCGCCGGCTTCATCGTGGCGCTGATGCGGACCTCGCACCTCGCGCCGCTGCGGCTGCT
This sequence comes from Herbaspirillum sp. DW155, assembly GCF_037076565.1. Classification (NCBI taxonomy): domain Bacteria; kingdom Pseudomonadati; phylum Pseudomonadota; class Betaproteobacteria; order Burkholderiales; family Oxalobacteraceae; genus Herbaspirillum; species Herbaspirillum sp. DW155. Next base: position 1,567,806 of record NZ_AP029028.1, read on the forward strand.
CTCGGCGGTGTACATCCAGATCATCCAGGGCACGCCGGTGCTGATCATCCTGTTCCTGTCCTTCTACGGACTGGCGATCTTCGGCTACAAGCTCCCGCCCATGGTGGCCGCCACCATTGCCATGACGATCTATTCCAGCGCCTATCTGGGCGAGATCTGGCGCGGCTGCATCGAGGCCGTGCCGGTGCCGCAGTGGGAAGCCTCGACCGCCCTGGCCATGACGCGCTGGCAGCAGCTGCGCTACGTGATCCTGCCGCAGGCGGTACGTATTTCGCTGCCGCCGACCGTGGGCTTCCTGGTGCAGATCGTCAAGAACACCTCGATCGCCTCCATCATCGGTCTGGTGGAACTGGCGCAGGCCGGCAAGCTGGTCAGCAATGCGACCTTCCAGCCTTTCCTGGTCTTCCCCATCGTGGCCGGTATCTATTTCGTTTTCTGCTATCCGCTGTCGCGCTTCGCCTTTGCCTTAGAGAGGAAATTCCATGCCCATCGTTGAGATTGACAACATCACCAAGCGCTTCGGCAGCAACCAGGTGTTGAACGGTATTTCGCTGTCGGTCGAACGCGGTCAGGTGGTGGCCATCATCGGTCGTTCGGGCTCGGGCAAGAGCACCATGCTGCGTTGCATTAACGGGCTGGAGACCATCGATGGCGGCAGCATCACCGTGGCCGGGCACAAGCTCACCAACAAGCATGAGCACCTCATTGAGCTGCGCAAGGATGTCGGCATGGTGTTCCAGCATTACAATCTCTTTCCGCACCTGACCGTGGAGGAGAACATCATGCTGTCACCCCGCATCGTCAAGAAGACCGCCACCGAGGCTGCGCGCGCGACCGCGCTCAAGGTCTTGAAGCAGGTCGGCCTGGATCACAAGGCCGATGCCTATCCCGAACAGCTCTCCGGCGGCCAGCAACAGCGCGTGGCGATTGCCCGCTCGCTGGCGATGGAGCCGCAGGTGATGTTGTTCGATGAAGTGACCTCGGCGCTGGACCCGGAGCTGACCGCTGAAGTGCTCAAGGTCATGGAAGAGCTGGCACGCGGCGGCATGACCATGCTGCTGGTGACGCACGAGATGGAGTTCGCGCGCCGGGTGGCGGATCTCACCGTCTTCATGCACCAGGGCAAGGTGTGGGAAGCACGGCCCTCGGAGGAATTCTTCGCCGATCCGCAGACGCCGGAAGCCCGGCAGTTCATCGGCGCGGGGTCGATCAAATGAGCCCGGTCCTGGTCGCCGCCTCGGCCTATGGGGCGGATCTGGTGCGGCGGGTCGGCCATGCCGACCTGATCCCGATGGTGGCGGCGGCCGGGGCAGCGGGGCTGGAGATACGCCGCGAGTTGTTCGACGGTCCCAAGGACCTGGGCGGGCTGCGGGAGTTGCTGGGGCAGCACAAGCTGTTCTCGGTCTATTCCGCGCCGCTGGAATTGTTTGGCGCCAATGGGCGCTTTGAGCGCGCGCAGATGAGCCAGGTGATGGAAGAGGCCGAAGAAGTGGGCGCGCGTTTTCTGAAGGTGTCGCTCGGTCATTTCTCTGCGGGCAGTGATCTGCAGTCGCTGCTGCGCTTTGTTTCGCATTCTCCCATCGAAGTCCTGCTGGAAAACGACCAGACCCCGCAAGGCGGGCGGCTCGAACCCATCGTGAGCTTCCTGGCGCTGTGCACCGGCAATGGCTATGCCTTCGGCATGACCTTCGACATGGGCAACTGGCGCTGGCAGGGTGTCGATCCCGAGACGGCCGCGCGTTCGCTGGCGCCGCATGTGCGCTATGTGCATTGCAAGGGCGTGCAGGAAAGTCACGGCAAACTGAAGGCCGTGCCGCTGCAGGCGCAGGACAGCCACTGGCAGGACATGCTGGGACATTTCCCCTCGGGCATCCTGCGTGCCATCGAATTCCCCTTGATCGGCAGCGATCTTGAAGAGACCACACGCCGCCACGTGGCGATGCTGGCGGCAGTCTGAGGACAAGCACAATGACGATGCAACTGGACGTGGTGACCTGGGGCGAAGCCCTGGCGCTGCTGGTAGCCGATGAAGTCGGCCCCTTCGAGGAAGTGGAAAAATACACGCGCCGCCTCGCCGGTGCCGAGACCAATGTGGCCATCGGCCTGGCGCGATTGGGCTTGAAAGTGGGCTGGGCCAGCCGCGTGGGCAATGATGCCTTCGGCCGCTTCATCCGCAAGCGGGTGGCGCAGGAGGGCGTGGATGTCAGCCGCGTGCTGACCGACATGGAATTTCGCACCGCCATCCAGTTGAAGGCCAAGGCGGTCGACGGGGCTGATCCAGCCATCGAGTATTACCGCAAGGGCTCGGCGGCGAGCCATCTGTCGCTGGACGATTTCGATGCCGCCTACTTCGGCGCGGCGCGTCACCTGCACGCCACCGGCATCGCCCCGGCCCTGTCGCCCACGACCCTGGCCTTTGCCCATCACGCGATGGATTTCATGCGCGGTGCGGGCAAGACGATTTCCTTCGACCCCAACCTGCGGCCCATGCTGTGGCCGTCCAGGGAGGTGATGGCGCAGCAGTTGAACGCCCTGGCCTTCAAGGCCGACTGGGTGCTGCCGGGTTTGTCGGAAGGGACGATTCTGACCGGATATGAAGATCCGCGCGCGATTGCCGCCTTCTACCTGGAGCGCGGTGTGAAGATGGTAGTCATCAAGCTGGGCGCCGAGGGTGCTTACTGGCGCAATGGTGAAGGCGAGGGCAGGGTGGCTGGGGTGCCAGTGAAGGAAGTGGTCGATACCGTGGGCGCCGGTGACGGCTTCGCGGTGGGCGTCATCAGCGGGATGCTGGAAGGCTTGCCGGTGGCGCAAGCCGTCATGCGCGGCAACCGCATCGGGGCCTTGGCCATCCAGGTGGTAGGCGACATGGAGGGCTTGCCTACCCGGGCCGAGCTGGAGGCGGCCTCGTAAGCCCGTCTGAACACACCGCAATCCGTTCGTACTGAGTAGGCCCGCCAGGGCCGCATCGAAGGCGCAGCTGCCGGAGCGCCTTCGATACGCGGCTGCGCCGCTACTCAGTCCGAACGGTAATTTGGGATGTGCTTTGCGTCACCGTCCTTTTTGATTTGATGGGAACACCGATGAAGCCGCGCGTAGTCGTCTACAAGCAATTGCCCGAGCATCTGCTGCAGCGCCTGCAGGCGGAATGTGACGTCACGCTCTTCGACCGTATTACGCCAGACAATCGCGCGGATTTCCTCGCGGCACTCAAGACCGCCCACGGCATGATCGGGGCCAGCCTGCCGATCACCAACGACATGCTGGAGGGCGCGCCGCAACTCAAGATCGCCTCCACCATCTCGGTGGGCGTGGACAATTTCGATCTCGCTTACTTCCGCCAGCGCGGCCTGATGCTGGCGCACACGCCCGGCGTGCTGACCGAAGCCACCGCCGACACCATCTTTGCACTCATCCTTGCCACTGCGCGCCGCGTGGTGGAGCTGGCCGAATACGTCAAGGCCGGACGCTGGAAGGGCAGTATCGGCCAAGCCCAGTTCGGCGTGAACGTACACGGCAAGACCTTGGGCCTGATCGGCATGGGACGCATCGGCAGCGCCGTGGCGCGGCGGGCGCATCATGGTTTCGGCATGCCCATCCTGTATCACAACCGGCGTCCCGATCCCCAGGCCGAGCGCGAACTGGATGCGCGCTACGTCAGTCAGGACCAGTTGCTGAGCCAGGCTGACTTCGTATGCGTGATGCTGCCTCTGACGGTGGAGACCGAACGCCTCATCGGTGCGCGCGAATTTGCGCTAATGAAGCGCAGCGCCATCTTCATCAATGCGTCGCGCGGCCGTATCGTCGATGAGGCGGCCCTCACCGCCGCGCTGCAGGACAAGACTATTTACGGCGCGGGCCTGGATGTGTTCGAGGTTGAACCGCTGCCGGCGGACTCTCCCCTGCTGCAACTGCCCAACGTGGTGGCCTTGCCCCACATCGGCTCGGCCACCCATGAAACCCGCCTGGCGATGGCCGAACTGGCGGTAAGCAATCTCATGGCCGGTCTGCGCGGCGAACCGCTGCCCCACCTGGCGGTGTAAACAGCCCGGTGTTGCCTGCGGGCAGGCTGCTGCCGTTCCGCTGCGCGGAATTTTTGCGCCTTCCCTTCATTTCCTCTTCCGCTCACGTGAATCTTTGGTGTATGCTTCGAACATCAAAAAGAACGATCGTGCTAAAAACCGGTAGGCACCCCGTTTTGCTTTTATAATCCTGCGGAAGTTTACGTTTACGTCAATTCCTTTTTGCAAGGGCCATGCGATGAAAGTATTAGTACCAGTCAAGCGCGTCGTGGATTACAACGTCAAGGTGCGTGTCAAGAGTGACGGCAGCGGCGTCGATATCGCCAACGTCAAGATGTCGATGAACCCGTTTGACGAAATCGCGGTGGAAGAAGCCGTGCGCCTCAAAGAAGGCGGCAAGGTGACCGAAGTGATCGCCGTCTCCGCCGGCGTGACCCAGTGCCAGGAAACCCTGCGCACCGCCATGGCCATCGGCGCTGACCGTGGCATCCTGGCTGAAGTGGGCGCTGATGTCGAACTGCAGCCGCTGGCCGTGGCCAAGATCCTGAAGGCCCTGGCCGAGAAGGAACAGCCGCAGCTGATCATCCTCGGCAAGCAGGCTATCGATGACGACTGCAACCAGACCGGCCAGATGCTGGCTGCCTTGCTGGGCTGGCCGCAAGCCACCTTCGCCTCCAAGGTCGTGCTGGAAGACGGCAAGGTCACCGTGACCCGCGAAGTGGACGGCGGCCTGGAAACCCTGGCCCTGACCCTGCCGGCCATCATCACCACCGACCTGCGCCTGAACGAGCCGCGTTACGTCACGCTGCCCAACATCATGAAGGCCAAGAAGAAGCAGCTCGATACCGTCAAGCCCGAGGAACTGGGCGTGGACGTCGCTCCGCGCGTGAAGACGCTCAAGGTCGCCGAGCCGGCCAAGCGCAGCGCCGGCGTGAAGGTGCCGGATGTCGCGACCCTGGTCGCCAAACTGAAAAATGAAGCCAAGGTGATCTGATCATGACCGCACTCGTTATTGCCGAACACGACAACGCCAGCCTCAAGGGCAGCACCCTCAATACCATCACCGCTGCGGCACAAGCCGGTGGCGATGTCCACGTCCTGGTCGCCGGTGCCAATGCCAAGGCCGCTGCCGACGCCGCTGCACAAGTGGCAGGCGTGGCCAAGGTGCTGCTGGCCGATGCCCCCCAGTTCGCCGATGGCCTGGCCGAGAATGTGGCCGAACAGGTTCTGGCCATCGCCAAGGATTACAGCCACATCCTGGCGCCCGCCACCGCCTACGGCAAGAACATCCTGCCGCGCGTGGCCGCCAAGCTGGACGTGGGCCAGATTTCCGACATCACCAAGGTGGAGTCGGCCGATACCTTCGAGCGTCCCATCTATGCCGGCAACGCCATCGCGACCGTGCAGTCGATCGATCCGATCAAGGTCATCACCGTGCGCACCACCGGTTTCGATCCGGCCGCGCAGGGCGGTTCGGCCGCCGTGGAAAGCATCCCGGCCGTGGCCGATTCGGGCAAGTCCAGCTTCGTGGGCCGTGAAGTGGCCAAGTCGGATCGTCCGGAACTGACCGCTGCCAAGATCATCGTTTCCGGTGGTCGTGGCATGGGCTCGGCCGAGAGCTTCAAGATTCTGGAGCCGCTGGCCGACAAGCTTAACGCCGCCATGGGCGCTTCCCGCGCCGCGGTCGACGCGGGCTACGTGCCCAACGACTGGCAGGTCGGCCAGACCGGCAAGATCGTGGCGCCCCAGCTGTATATCGCCGTCGGTATCTCGGGCGCGATCCAGCACCTGGCCGGCATGAAGGACTCCAAGGTCATCGTCGCCATCAACAAGGACGAGGAAGCGCCGATCTTCTCGGTGGCCGATTACGGCCTGGTGGGCGACCTCTTCGAGGTGGTGCCGGAGCTGGTCAGGCAGCTCGGTTGATCGGCAGCACACAGCAATACCCGCCCCGGCTCAGGCCGGGGTATTTTCGTGTACCCAAGGAACGCCGGCAGAGCGTTCCCAATGGAGGTTGGAGATGAGTTACACCGCGCCCGTGAAGGATATGTTGTTCGTCATGAACGAACTGGCCGGTCTGGCCGCCGTGAATGCGCTGCCCGGCTGCGAGGATGCGACGCCTGAAACGGCCGAGGCCATTCTCGAAGAAAACGCCCGTTTCTGCAGCGAAGTGATCGCCCCGCTGAACCATGCTGCCGACAAGGCACCCAGCAGCTGGGCCGACGGCAAGGTCACCACCAGCCCCGGTTTCAAGGAAGCCTTCCGCCAGTTTGGCGAGGCCGGCTGGCAAGGCGTGCAGCATCCCGTGGAGTTCGGCGGACAAGGCCTGCCCAAGCTGTTGGCCACGCCCTGCATCGAGATGCTGAACTCGGCCAATCTCTCCTTCGCGCTGTGCCCGCTGTTGACCGATGGCACCATCGAAGCGCTGATGACGGCCGGCACGCAGCAACAGAAGGAAACCTTCATCGCCAACTTCATCTCCGGCAAGTGGACCGGCACCATGAACCTGACCGAGCCGCAGGCCGGCTCCGACCTGGCGCTGGTGCGCACGCGCGCGGTGCCGGAAGGTGATGGTACTTACAAGCTCTTTGGTACCAAGATCTTCATCACCTATGGCGAGCACGACATGGCCGAGAACATCGTCCATCTGGTGCTGGCCCGCACGCCCAATGCGCCCGAAGGCGTGAAGGGCATCTCGCTCTTCATCGTGCCCAAGTTCCTGGTCAATGCCGATGGCTCGCTGGGCGCGCGCAATGACGTGCACTGCGTCTCCATCGAACACAAGCTCGGCATCAAGGCCAGCCCGACCGCCGTGCTGCAGTTCGGCGACCATGGCGGCGCCATCGGTACCCTGGTCGGCGAAGAAAACCGCGGTCTGGAATACATGTTCATCATGATGAATGCGGCACGCTTTGCGGTCGGCATCCAGGGCTTGTCGGTGTCGGAACGTTCATATCAGAAGGCTGTGGCCTATGCCCGCGACCGCATCCAGTCGCGCGACCTGGCCGGTTCGCCCGGTCCGGTGGCCATCATTCACCAGCCTGATGTGCGCCGCATGTTGATGTCCATGCGTGCCCAGATCGAGGCGGCGCGGGCGCTGGCCTATGTGGCAGCAGCGACCTCGGATGCGGCACACTTCAGCGATGACGAGGCGACCCGCAGGTCCAACCAGGCTTTCTATGAATTTCTGGTGCCCATCGTTAAGGGCTGGATTACCGAGATGTCCGTCGAGGTCACCTCCACCGGCGTGCAGGTGCATGGCGGCATGGGCTTCATCGAGGAAACCGGCGCAGCCCAGTATTACCGTGACGCCCGCATCCTGCCGATCTACGAAGGCACGACCGCCATCCAGGCCAATGACCTGGTAGGTCGCAAGACCGCCCGCGATGGCGGTGCCGTGGCCAAGGGCATCCTCGCGCAGGTGCGCCGGACTGTCTCCGAGCTGCAGGGCGATGCGCAGTTGCAGCCCATCGCCGCACGTCTGGCGCAAGCGGCCGATGCGCTGGAGCAGGTAGTGGATTACGTGGTGGCCAACCTCAAGAGCGACATCAAGGCGGTCTTCGCGGGCAGTGTGCCGTATCTGAAGATGGCCGGCGTCGTGCTGGGCGGCTGGCAGATGGCACGCGCGGCAGCCATTGCAGCGGGCAAGCTGAAGTCCGGCGAAGGCGACGGCAAGTTCTACGAAGCCAAGCTGGCGACCGCGCGTTTCTACGCCGAGCAGATCCTGCCGCAGGCGCTGGCCTATCGCACGGCCATCGTCGATGGTGGTGCAGCAGTCATGGCGCTGGCTGAAGAGCAGTTCTGAGCGTTGGTTGACACAACAGCCCGGAAGGCCGTTGCGGCGGCTTTCCGGGCTGGTCTTTTGGGCCGAGCCGGGATCAGCCGAACGCGCCGCCGGTGAAGAGCAGGTCGAAGCTGCGGGCCAGCAGGGCGATCACGCCCATGGCGCCCAATCCAACGGTCAGTACCAGGATCAGGGCCAGGATCCAGTGGGATTCGGAGGTCTTGCCGGTGCCGGCGTTGTGGCGGGCGTCCCATTTCTCGTCGGGGGTGAGACCGATGACCAGTGCTTCCAGGCAGGCGATCAGGGCCGACAGCACGAAGGGCAGCCCGGTGAAGAGCCTGGGGGCCTCCGGGCGCGCCGCCATCAGGGCCAGCGACAGGGGGATGGCGAGGATGTGCAGCCAGCCGAAGCGGTCACGGCCACCGTAGAGATAAAAACGGTGCAGGCCGATGCTGCCGAAGACGGTGGCCAGGAAGGTCGTCAGGGTCTTGTTCTTGTGGCGGGGTGATTGGGGCATGCTGCTTGTCTCTTTATTCTGTTTTGCGCCGCTGGAAGTGAAGCTGGCGGCCATTTCGTCGTCATGGGTCGGAGCAGTATAGCCGAGCCCGCGACGTGCAGGCATTCCGGCAGGACAGGCGGCAATCCGGCTGTCCTGGCCGGATGGGGGCAAAAGTGATGTCTTTTGGCATCACTTTTGCCGTATTTTGGGGAGTTCTCGGGGCTTTAGGCGTTGGTCTGCGGCACAAAAGCACCAAGCAACTTGCCCGGGTGGGCGGAAGTCCGTTATAATCTGCGGCTTTTCCGTGTCCGTATTCTTACTGGAACCATTATGGTCGTTATTCGTTTAGCTCGTGGCGGCGCCAAGAAGCGCCCCTTCTACAACATCGTTGCAACCGACTCGCGCAATCGTCGCGATGGTCGTTTCATCGAGCGCATCGGCTTCTACAACCCGGTCGCTGCCGGCAAGGAAGAAACCGTGCGTATCGCTGCTGACCGTCTGGCTCACTGGCAAGGCGTTGGCGCACAACTGTCGCCGACCGTTGCCCGCCTGGTCGCAGAAGCCGGTTCCAAGGCTGCTGCTTAATACAGGTTTTCCTGTCTGATTCCGCGTCAGGTTTCCTGGCGCAAGGATGAAGAACAGGTCTGGCGTACCCATGACTCATCCAGCCCAGGCGGGGTTCTCCGCACCCGACGATCTCGTGACCGTCGGCCATGTGACCGGAGCCTACGGAATCCAGGGCTGGATTCGCGTGCGTCCTTATTCTTCCGAGGCGGATGCCTTGTTGAATGCCAAGACCTGGTGGCTGGAGAAATCCGGCCAGCCCAAGCAGGACGTCGATGTCATGCAGTCCAAGGGGCACAGCGGCGATGTCGTTGCGCGCCTGACCGGGGTAGCGGACCGCAATGCGGCCGAAGCGATGAAGGGGACGGTGGTTTCCATCTCCCGCAAGCACTTCCCGGCGCTGGATGACAACGAATTCTACTGGGTCGATCTGATCGGCTCGGCGGTGGAAAATCTCCAGGGTGAACACCTGGGCGTGGTGTCCGACATGATGGACAACGGCGCCCATCCCATCCTGATGGTGACGGCCCCGGTGCAGGAAACTGCGCCCGAGCCTCTTCCGGATGCCGATGCAAAGCCGAAGAAGGGTGCCAGGGAGAAATCCCCTGCGGCATCCGAGATGCTGATTCCGTTCGTCGACCAGTTCGTCAAGACGGTGCAGCAGAGCGAAAAAAAGATCATCGTCGACTGGCACAAGGATTACTGACCTCTTCGGTCAGTTTTTTCTTTTCCGGCTCGCTGATGGCAAGAGATTCACGAGATACCAGGAAATGGAGGCGTGATGCAGTTTGATGTCGTCACTCTGTTTCCCGAGATGTTCGCCGCGCTGACGCAATCCGGCATTACCCGCCGGGCGCTGGAGCAGCAGCGCTGGGGCCTGCAGTTGTGGAATCCGCGTGAATTCACCACTGACAATCACCGCACCGTGGATGACCGTCCCTATGGCGGCGGCCCCGGCATGGTGATGCTGGCCAAGCCGCTGCAGGCTGCCATCGAGGCGGCGCAGCAGCGGCAGCAAGCGCTGGGCCTGGCCCGGCCGCGGGTGATTTATCTTTCACCGCAAGGCGCACCGCTGACGCATGAGCGCGTGGTGCGGCTGTCGCAGGACAGCGGGGCGGTGCTGCTGTGCGGACGCTATGAAGCGATCGACCAGCGCCTGCTCGACAAGTGCGTGGATGAAGAAATCAGCATCGGCGATTTCGTCCTCTCCGGCGGTGAATTGCCGGCGATGGCGCTGATGGATGCGGTGATCCGGCTCTTGCCGGGTGCGCTCAACGACAGTGCCTCGGCAGTGGAAGACAGTTTCGTCAATGGATTGCTGGATTCGCCGCACTACACGCGTCCGGAAGTCTATGAAGGTGAACCGGTGCCCCCCATCCTCTTGGGTGGACACCATGCCGAGATCCAGAAATGGCGCCGGCAGCGGGCACTGGAAGCCACGCAGCGCAAGCGCCCCGACCTCATCGTCAGGGCCCGCGAGCAGGGCTTGCTGAGCAAGGCCGATGAAAAGTTTCTGGGCAGTCTGCCGCCGTCGTAATACAGCCGTGTTGCGGCAGGCGGGCAGGCAGCCCCATGAAGTGTTGTAGCAAATGCAGTACCGCAGGCCCGGCAACGGACCTGCACCGTGCGGTGGCCGATGTCACCGTTGTTGAAACCCCATCCTCTACCGGGCTACACAATCAGCCCTCGTGGCAACGGCGCCGGCAAGATGGTTACAGGAGCAAAAAATGGATCTGATCCAGCAACTCGAGCAAGAAGAGATCGCGCGTCTCGCCAAGAACATTCCCGACTTCGCCCCCGGCGACACCGTGATTGTCAACGTGAACGTGGTTGAAGGCACCCGCAAGCGCGCTCAGGCTTACGAAGGCGTGGTCATCGCCCGCCGTAACCGTGGTCTGAACTCCAACTTCATCGTCCGCAAGATTTCTTCGGGTGAAGGCGTTGAGCGTACCTTCCAGTTGTACTCGCCGCTGATCGCCTCGATCGAAGTCAAGCGTCGTGGTGACGTGCGTCGTGCCAAGCTGTACTACCTGCGCGAACGTTCGGGCAAGTCGGCACGTATCAAGGAAAAGCTGCCCAGCCGTGCGGCAAAGGCTGCTGCTGCCGAGTAATCGGTCGCCGGTTGATGCGTCAGGAAAAGGGGTGTCTCGCGACGCCCCTTTTTCGTTTCCGACGCTTTATTGAGGTTGAAGTCCTGCCAACTTAACGATCAAGCGAGCACAACGTGGCCAGTTTCGATCCCGTCAATCTGCCTGTGGATGCCGTCGCCGGTGAAAGCGCACTGGACGCGGCGCGTCTGAATGCCGACTGGCTGCGTCAGCGCTTTGCCGATCCGCCGCGCTGGGAACCCGAACACAGCGGCGACCAGATGGCGCGCCTGGCCGAGTCCAAGGGGCGCTTCCGGCTGGCTTCGGTGCTGATTCCGATCGTGCTGCGGGACGAAGGTATGACGGTTCTGTTCACTCAGCGCACTGCCGACCTGAAGGATCATGCTGGACAGATCAGCTTCCCCGGCGGTCGCCGGGAAGACTATGACGGCTCCGCCATCGAGACCGCCCTGCGCGAGACCGAAGAGGAGATCGGCCTGGCGCGACATCACATCGAGGTCATCGGTTCGCTCCCCGATTACTTCACCGGCACCGGCTATCGCGTCACCCCCGTGGCCGGATTGATCCAGCCCCCCTTCGAGGCCGTGGGCGATCCGCGCGAAGTGGCGGAGATCTTCGAGGTACCGCTGGCTTTCCTGATGGATGGCGTGAACCATCAGCGCCGCTCGGTCGAGCTGCCCGCTCCGGTGGGCCGGCGCAGCTTCTACACCATGCCCTATGAACGTTATTTCATCTGGGGCGCCACCGCTGGCATGCTGCGCAACCTGTTCCACTTCCTGCGTAGCTGACAGGGCAATATGTCGCGCGACAGCGACGCAATGTCGCTGCCAGTGTACAAATAAGTAAAAGTCCGTGACATGGCGTGCTGGATTCTGGTCAGCGAATCAATTGTTTGATTCCCATCTTGCACTGCGCTATCGTACGGCCTATAGAGACCCCTAAGGCTGCTTGATGACATTTCTTTCCATTCTCTTTGCGCTGTTAATCGAACAACTCAAACCACTGCGCGCAGACAATCCGGTGTATGCGTCGATCAAGTCTTTGGCGGCCACGATTGAGGGCTGGTTCAATGCCGGGCAGGTGCATCATGGCCGCCTGGGCTGGGTGGTGATGGTGGGCGCTTTGACGGTGCCGGTGGCGCTGGTCTACTGGCTGCTGCTGCACGTGAGCCTGGTGGCGGCCTTCGCCTGGAACGTGCTGGTGGTCTACATGACCCTGGGCTTCCGCCATTACAGCCATTACTTCACTTCCATCCAGCTGGCCCTCAATAGTGGCGACGAGATGACCGCGCGCACCCTGCTGGCCGAATGGACCCACCAGGATACGGCTGGCATGGATGTGAGCGAGATCTCGCGCATCGCCTCCGAGCGCGCGCTCATCACCACGCATCGCCACGTGTTTGGCGTGTTCTTCTGGTTCCTGATGCCGGTCGGCCCGGCGCTGGCGGTGATGTACCGCGTCGCCGAATATCTGGCGCGTGCCTGGAACGAGCCGGATCACATGAAGTTCGAAGCCTTCGGCCGCTTTGCCGCCCAGGCCTTCTACTGGATCGACTGGATTCCGGCCCGCCTGACCGGCGCCGCCTTTGCCGTGGTGGGCAACTTCGAGGACGCCATCTACGCCTGGCGCAACTTCGCCGACCGCTGGGAAGACGAGGCCGCCGGCATCATCCTGGCAGCCGGTGGCGGTGCCATGGGCGTGCGCTTCGGCACCGAGAAAGAGGCCGCTGCCGGCATCATCCTGCCCGCCGATGCTGCCACGGTGGACTCCATGCCCGAGGAAACCGACGGCCTGCCCGGCGACACGCCCTCGCCACGCACCCTGCAAAGCACCGTGGGCCTGGTCTGGCGCGCCTTGCTGCTGTGGATGTTCCTGTTGCTGCTGCTGTCGGTGGCGGTCTGGATGGGCTAGGCCAGTTACGGTCTTTCAAGAAGCGGGCTCAGGCCCGCTTTGTTTTTGGGAACGCGTTTCTCGCCAACCCGGTATACTTCCGGCTTTGTCTGACAAGACCATCATGTTTCCGGAGCAATGAACACCGGCAACATCATCGGTGGCAAGCGGGGAGACCGGTAGAAGCCAAGTCTTCTATAAGATATAATACTCAGTACCGCAGGCACCCAGGCAGTGGATCGCCCAGGCACCGCGGACTCCAGGGCTCCGGTCCCACCAGGACAAGGGCATTCGGTTGCAAGCGCTTTAGAAGAACTGCATGTATGGCTGATCCCATCAAACCCGCAAACGCACCGGCCAAAGAATTCATCATCCTCGGCAAGACCTCGGATGGCCGGCAGTTCCGCCCCAGCGACTGGGCGGAGCGCCTGTGCGGCGTGATGTCGTGCTTCCGTCCTGAAGGCAGTGGCGGTCGCAATGCACACCTGAAATATTCTCCCTACGTGCTGCCCACCCACATCGACGGGGTGCGCTCGGTGGTGGTCAACGAAGCCCTGCGCGAGCTGGAGCCGCTGGCCTATCACTTCGTGGTCAACTTCGCCAAGGACAACGACCTGCAGGTGATCGAAGCCTGTGTGCTGCCTGATCCGCCCAAGGACAACAAGGCCGGCTAAGGCCATACCGTGACCGATGCGGCCTACGCCGCCCCGGTCAGTTTGCATCATTGCCGCAAATCCCCGCCAGCTTCATGCCGCCCCGCCTGCGGGCAGCCGCGCCAGCAGCTACACTAGACGTTTCATTTCCGGTCTCGTCGCTGACTCAGCCGTCTGCTTCCGCCAGAGTCTCACGGGATCACCGGGCCGCCTGCGGCCCTCAGCCCTCATCTCACGGAGAACCAGCATCATGAACCACCGCATGGAGCGCGACACCTTTGGCCTGATCGAAGTCCCGGCCGACCGCCTGTGGGGCGCGCAGACCGAACGTTCGCTGCACCACTTCCATATTTCCACCGAACGCATGCCGGCCGAGCTGATCGTGGCCCTGGCGGCGGTCAAGCGAGCCTGTGCGGCGGTCAACCGCGACCTCGGCAAGCTGGACGGCAAGAAGGCCGAGGCCATCATCGCCGCGGCCGATGAGGTCATCGCCGGCAAGCATCCGCTGGAGTTTCCGCTGTCGGTCTGGCAGACCGGTTCCGGCACCCAGAGCAACATGAACATGAACGAGGTGCTGGCCAACCGCGCCTCGGAACTGCTGGGCGGCGTGCGCGGCGAGGACCGTCTGATCCACCCCAATGATGACGTCAACCGCGGCCAGTCCTCCAACGACATCTTCCCCACCGCCATGCACGTGGCGGCCTGCATGGCCGTGGCCACGCACCTGATTCCCTCGCTGCATACCCTGCGCGCCACGCTGGCCGAGAAGTCCGCGCAGTTTGCCGATATCGTCAAGATCGGCCGCACCCACCTGCAGGATGCCACCCCGCTGACCCTGGGCCAGGAATTCTCCGGCTACGTGGCCCAGCTGGACCATGCCGAATCGGCCATCATCGCCACCTTGAATGCCATCTCCGAACTGGCTGCCGGCGGTACGGCAGTAGGCACGGGCCTGAATGCCCATCCCGAATTCGGCGAGCGCGTCGCTGCCGAGCTGGCCACGTATTTCGGTTTCCCCTTCAAGACCGCACCCAACAAGTTTGCCGCGCTGGCCGGGCATGATGCCCTGGTGGCTGCGCACGGCGGCCTGAAGACCCTGGCGGCGGCCATGATGAAGATTGCCAATGACGTGCGCTGGCTGGCGTCCGGTCCGCGCTCCGGCCTGGGCGAGATCACCATTCCCGAGAACGAACCGGGCAGCTCCATCATGCCCGGCAAGGTCAACCCGACCCAGTGCGAAGCCATGACCATGCTGTGCGCCCAGGTGTTCGGCAACGACGTAGCGCTCAACATCGGCGGCGCCAGCGGCAACTTCGAGCTCAACGTCTTCAAGCCGGTGATCATCCACAACTTCCTGCAGAGCGTGCGCCTGCTGGGCGATGGCATGGCCAGCTTCGAGGAGCACTGCGCACGTGGTATCGAAGCCAACCACAGCCGCATCGGCGAACTGATGGAAAAGTCGCTCATGCTGGTGACCGCTCTGGCCCCGCACATCGGCTATGACAAGGCGGCCAAGATTGCCAAGCAGGCGCATCATGACGGCACCACGCTCAAGCAGGCAGCGCTGTCCCTGGGGTATGTCACCGAAGCGCAATTCGCCGAGTGGATCAAGCCGGAGCAGATGACGCGGCCGGGTTGATCCGCGCTATCGTTTCCTGGTCGCAGGGGCGCTGGAGGCCCTGAGCTACCCGGGACTGCGACATGAACGGCCTTG
Organism: Herbaspirillum sp. DW155; assembly: GCF_037076565.1. Classification (NCBI taxonomy): domain Bacteria; kingdom Pseudomonadati; phylum Pseudomonadota; class Betaproteobacteria; order Burkholderiales; family Oxalobacteraceae; genus Herbaspirillum; species Herbaspirillum sp. DW155. Next base: position 1,583,037 of record NZ_AP029028.1, read on the forward strand.
AAAAAGGCCGTTTTTGTTTTGATGGCGCGCCGGTCGGAGGCTTCTGATTGTCACGGCAAGCCGCTGACTGCAAAGCCTTTTCAACCCCATGTATATCTCTATTGATTAGGGTTACGAATTGAAACATCTCAAGATTTCAACGTGGCCCGCGCGTATATTGTTTTCATGCACCAGATGCGTCTGAACCGCATCCGGCAAGGTTTTCCGGCCAATGTGGTCCGCCTGGGGAAGGCGGCCACGAGGCGCCCGGAAGAGCATTCCAGACATACTGAGACACACCCAAAGGCAACAACATGAAAAAACTAGCGGCAATTGGCCTGTGCGGCATGCTGGCGGTAGCCGGCCTGGTCGCCAGCGCATCAGCTTATGCGCATGGACGCTTCTATGGTGGCGTGGTCATCGGCGGTCCGGTGTGGGTACCACCCCCGGTCTACTATCCGCCGCCGGTCTATTACCCGCCCCCGGTCTACGTGGAGCGTGTGCCGGCGCCGGTCTACGTCGAGCCGCAGCGCCAGGAGTACTGGTACTACTGTTCTGACACGAAGTCCTATTACCCCTATGTCCAGAATTGCCCCAGCCCCTGGATGAAGGTGGTGCCCAATACCCCGGGCGTGCCGGGTGGCACCCCGCCGCAATAAGACGCATCCGGGCCTGCGGGCCTGCCTGCCGCAGTGCCAGGCGGTCTGGCCTGTCAGCATCGATATCAGCCGATAAAGGAAACATCGTGAAACCCCTCTACAAGACCGTAGCCACCGTTTCTGCCCTGGGCGCCATGCTGGCGCTGGGCGGATGCGTGAGTGTGCCGACCGGCCCGTCGGTCATGGCCATGCCGGGCAAGGACAAGACCTACGAGCAGTTCCGCGCCGACCAGCAGCAATGCCAGCAATACGCCCAGGACGCCATCGGCGGCCAGGCCGCGCAGACCCAGAACAATGCCGCCAACAGCGCAGCCGTCGGCACCGCCGTCGGTGCCGTGGCCGGCGCCCTCATCGGTGCCGCCTCGGGCAATGCCGGGGCGGGTGCGGCCATCGGTGCCGGGGGCGGCTTGCTGGTGGGCAGTGCCGCCGGCAGCAACGCGGCAGCCGGTGGCAACTACTCGATGCAGCAGCGCTACGACATGACCTACACCCAGTGCATGGTCAGCAAGGGTAACCAGGTCCAGCAGCCGGTGGTGGAGACCACCACCGTCTATACCTATCGCCCGCGCTACTATGCACCGCCGCCGCCCCCGGGCTACTACGGCCCGCCGCCGGTGTATTACGGTCCGCCTCCGGGCGCCTATTGAGCGCACGCACAAAAACCGTCTTTGCGAAGGCGGTTTTTCATTATGCGACGCAACATGGCCGGCTCCCGGTGCTATACTCGCCGCCATGCTTTTCCTAAAAGATCAACTTGCGAAAACCCAGCATTGGTGGCGCGCCTGAACGAGGCGGCCCGTTTTCACACAGCTTGACCATGTGACCATGATGCCGCCGGTTCCGGCGGCATTGTTTCTTCAGCTTCGGACCGGCGGCATTCCAGAGATTAACGACAGGAATGACCATGCCTTCGAACGCATCGAGTACCACCCCCTCCACCTTGCCCGTCGTCCTCACCGGCGACCGTCCTACCGGCCCGCTGCACCTGGGCCACTACATCGGCTCGCTCAAGTCGCGCGTGGCACTGCAGGAAAGCTCCCGCCAGTTCCTGCTGCTGGCCGATACCCAGGCCATGACCGACAATGTGGGCCGCCACCAGAAGGTCACCGACAACGTGCTCGAAGTGGCGCTGGACTACCTGGCCGTAGGCATCGATCCCGAGAAGTCCACCATCTTCATCCAGTCCCAGGTACGCGAGCTGTATGAACTGTCGATGGTGCTGCTGAACCTGGTGACGGTCTCGCGCCTGGAGCGCAACCCCACCATCAAGGAAGAGATCCGGCTGCGCGGTTTCGAGCGCGATATTCCGGCCGGCTTTTTGACCTATCCGGTCAGCCAGGCCGCCGACATCACCGCCTTCAAGGGCCAGCTGGTGCCGGTGGGCAGCGACCAGCTGCCGATGATCGAGCAGACCAATGAACTGGTGCGCAAATTCAACGCCACCGTGGACCGCGAAGTGCTGGTCGAATGCAAGGAAGTGCTCTCCGAAACCGGCCGCCTGCCCGGCATCGACGGCAAGGCCAAGATGAGCAAGTCGCTGGGCAACTCCATCGCCCTGGGCGCGACACCTGCCGAGATCAAGCAGGCCGTGCACCGTATGTACACCGATCCCAACCACCTGCGTGTGGATGATCCGGGCCAGGTCGAGGGCAATGTGGTCTTTACCTTCCTGGACGCCTTCGATCCCGACCGCGATGCCGTGGCCGAACTGAAGGCTCACTACACCCGGGGCGGCCTGGGCGATAGCGTGGTCAAGCGCCGCCTGGAGGGCATCCTGCAAGAACTGCTGGAACCCATCCGCACCCGCCGCGAAGAGTTCGCCAAGGATCGCGGCGAAGTGATGGCCATCCTCAAGCGCGGCACCGAGCGCGCCAGCGCCGTGGCGGCGCAGACCATGGCTGAGGTCAATGCCGCGCTGGGCCTGAACTACTTCGGTTAACGAGGTTTTGCCCGCTATGTGAAGACCGCCGCATCCCATCCGGGTTTGCGGCGGTTTTTTCATATCTGTGTGAAGGTTTTCACCGATTTTTGGGTGGCGTCATCGGCGGCAGTTCCAGCAGGACTTCCAGTCCGCCCTCGGGCAGGTTGCGCAGGCGCAACTGGCCGTGGTGATTTTCGGCGATATTGAGCGCAATGGTCAGGCCCAGCCCGGTCCCGCCGGTATCGCGCGAGCGCGAGGCTTCCAGGCGATAGAAGGGCTCGAAGACCGCCTCCAGCTCCGCCTCCGGAATGCCCGGCCCCTGGTCGCGGATGCGGATGGCGATCTTCTGCTGTTCCAGCGCGACGCATACGCGCGCCGACTTGCCGTATTTGCAGGCATTGTCGATCAGGTTGGTCAGGCAGCGCCGCAGCGCGCCCGGCTGCGCCAGTACGAAGGCGCGGGTGCTGCCTTCCAGCGTAACGTCCTGACCGGCGTCGGCGGCATCGGCGCACACGCTGTCGAGCAGGGAATCGATGTCCAGCGCCTGGATCTTCTCGGAGGAATCCATGCTGCGCGCCAGATCCAGCCCCTCGCGCACCATGCCGTGCATCACGCCCAGGTCATCGATGAGTTTCTGCTGCAGGGCGACATCGCTGACCTTTTCCAGTCGCAGCCGCATACGCGTCAGCGGCGTCTGCAAGTCATGCGTGATGGCCGCCAGCATATGGGTGCGATGCTGGATCTGGCGGCGGATGCGCGCCTGCATGGCGTTGAAGGCGTGAGCCGCCTGGCGGATCTCGGTGGGACCGGTCTCGGCCAGCGGCGCGTGGTCGATGTCGCTGCCCAGGCGCGAGGCCGCCTGCGCCAGCTGGCGGATAGGGCGGGTCGCCATGCGCGCCACCAGCCAGGCCAGCATGGCGATCAACACCAGGAACAGCAGGATGTACTGGAAGCCGAACAGATTGCCCAGTCCGCTGTGGCCGCCGCGTCCGCGCAGCACCGGGGGCTCGCCCGGCTGGTGCAGGCGCAGCCGCATGAGCGCCTGGTCGTGCAGGCTGACGTAGATGACGCGGCAGGTTTCACGGCGTGGCGCCCGGACGTCATCGTTGCGCAACGGCGGGCATTCGCTCTCGCGCTGCACGGCGACCTTGCGATCCTCACCCAGGCGCGCCTGCAGCATGTCGACCAGAGGACTGTTGCTGGCATTGGGACCGATGGCGTCGTTCATGTCATCCACCATGCGCGCTTCAAAACCGAAGTTGGCGGCCGCCTGCAATACGATGGGGCGCTGCGCGGGCGGGATATCGTCCACCGCCTGCACGATCTGCTCCACGCGGTCGGCCAGGTGCTGGAAGCGCAGTTCGCGCAAGGTGTTGCGGCGCTCGTTGTCGGCCAGCCAGTTGGTGACCAGCACCGCCACCACGATGCCGCCCAGCAGCAGGAAGAAGATGCGGTTGCCGATGGAGCCAAGGAAATTCTTCACGCCGGCCGTCCCATGCCTTCTGCAGTCACGGCGGTGGCCAGCACGTAACCCTCGTTGCGCACGGTCTTGATGATGGTCGGTGTACGCGCATCGTCGCCCAGCTTCTGGCGCAGGCGGCTGATCTGGATATCCACCGAACGGTCGAAGGGATCGGACTCGCGGCCCTGGGTCAGCTCCAGCAGCTGATCGCGGTTGAGCACGCGGTTGGGATGGTCGAGGAAGACCTTGAGCAGCCGGAACTCGGCCCCCGAGAGGGCCACCACCACGCCATCCTTGTTCACCAGATGACGTGCGGTCAGGTCCAGGGTCCAGCCGGCAAAGCGCATGGCGGCCACTTCCGGCTGGACCATGTTGGGCGGCAGCGCCTGGGTGCGGCGCAGGACGCTGCGGATGCGGGCAAACAGTTCGCGCGGCTCGAAGGGCTTGGCCAGGTAATCGTCGGCGCCCATTTCCAGGCCCAGGATGCGGTCCAGCGGCTCGCCGCGCGCGGTCAGCATGATCACCGGCACGGTGGAGGTGGCGCGCAGGTTGCGGCAGAGGGTGAGCCCGTCCTCGCCCGGCAGGGTCAGGTCCAGCACGATCAGGTCTACCCGCGATTCTTCCAGTACGCGGCGCATCTCGCTGCCATTGGTGGCGGTCAGGGTGCGCAGGCCGTTGCTGTCCAGATATTCGGCCAGCAGGGTGCGGATGTCGCGGTCGTCGTCGACGACGAGGATGTGAGTATTTGTATCCATGCTGCGCATTATGCCGAACTTGTCCGGCCGTGCAGGGCGGATTTGTATCGGGCCTTTACAAGGAGCGGGGTAGAAATAAAACGATACTTGCGCCCCCGAGTGACTATACAAAACGATACAAATGACGCCACAGCAGAAAAACCGTGGATACACACCGCCGGTTTAATGGGAACCGTGCCAGGGCAGCACGTCGCTGTCCCAACGCATCACAGAGCACCACCCCCCTGAAAGGAGCAAGCCATGTTGACTATCAAGAACCGTATCCTGGCCGGCATCGCCGCCGTGAGCATCAGCGCCGTGACCCTCTCGGCCTTCGCCCAGATGCCTGCGGGCGGCCAGGGCGGCCCCCTGGGCCATTCGCCCAGCCCGGAACAGATCGCCAGGTTCGAGCAGATGCGCGCCAAGCACCAGGCCGAGCTGCACGACAAGCTCAAGATCACCGCCTCCCAGGAAGCCGCCTGGAAGCTCTTCCTCGACAAGACCAAGCCGGTGCCGTTCGACCAGGCCGGCCGTCCCAGCAAGGATGAATGGGCCAAGCTGTCTACCCCGGAACGCCTGGACAAGCAGCTCGACATGATGCGCAAGCGTGAAGCCTTCGCCGAGCAGCGCATCGCCGCCACCAAGGAGTTCTACGCCACCCTGTCGCCGGAACAGCAGAAGATCTTTGACGCCGAGCACGCCAGGATGGAACGCCATCGCCATCAAATGATGGAGCACATGCGCCACGACGGCCGCAAGGGCGCCCCGCGTGACGGCAAGCCTGCGGCGGATGCCGCGCCGGCCCAGTAAGGCAGGCCAGGCAGGTACCGCTCCTGCGCCGGCGCGCGACTGATGCGCGACTGAGGCCGGCGCATCGGACGGTTCCACCCGACAGCCTTGCGCGCTTTGCGCAAGGCTGTTCTTGTTTGTCCTTCGGCGACTTTTTACACGCGTGCACGCGGAGCAATAGCTGGGTACACTGCGTGCCAGCCCGGATTCGGGCCAGGCAGCAACGATGTTGCAAAGATGTAAGCCTGATCGGAGACAATAGCGGCCGACCGGCACCGGCATGGCGAATCAAGCCCGAGAGGGCCGCAGGCAGAAAAATTCCGGCGAGGTCGCCATGGTGGCGGCCCGCCTTACGTGATGATGTGATCGGTCCACTGATTTTCCTGACATGACAAATACACCCAATCCCCACCAGCCTTCTTCTTCCAACGTATCCTCCCGTGGGAGCATCCTGCGCCGCTGGTGGTTCTGGGGGCTGGTGGCGGCACTGGCGGCCGGGGGCGGCTACCACTGGTGGTCCAAGAAGAAGGCCGAACAGGAACAGATGGCAGCCATGGGCGGCCCGGGCGGACGCCCCGGCCCCGGCGGTCCCGGCGCACGTCGTCCCGGCCCGGGCGCCTTCGCTGGCCAGACCATGCCGGTGGGCGTCGCCAAGGCCCAGGTGCAGAACGTGGACGTGTTCCTCAATGGCCTGGGGTCGGTGACCCCGACGGCCACGGCGACCGTGCGTGCCCGCGTCGATGGGCAACTGATGAAGCTGCATTACAAGGAAGGCCAGGTGGTCAAGGCCGGCGATCTGCTGGCCGAGATCGATCCGCGCTCGCTGCAGGCCGCGCTGACCCAGGCTGAAGGGCAACTGGCGCGCGACCGCGCCTTGCTCGCCTCGGCGCGCCTGGACTTGAAGCGTTACCAGACCCTGCTGGCGCAGGACTCGATTGCCAGCCAGCAGGTCGATACCCAGGCCGCCCTGGTCAAGCAGTATGAAGGCACCGTCAAGGCCGATGAAGGCAGCGTCGACAGCGCCCGCCTGCAGTTGTCGTTCACCCGCGTGACCGCACCCATCAGCGGCCGCCTGGGCCTGCGCCAGGCCGACGTGGGCAACAACGTCACCACGAGCGATACCAACGGCCTGGTCATCATCACCCAGCTGCAGCCGATTACGGCCATCTTCAGCATCCCCGAAGACAATATCCCCAAGGTCTTGCAGCAACTGCAGAGCGGCCGCAAGCTGCCGGCCCAGGCCTGGGACCGTGAGCAGAAGAAGAAACTGGCCGATGGCGTGCTGCTGACTATCGACAACGTGGTCGATTCCACCACCGGCACCGTCAAGCTCAAGGCCCAGTTCCCCAATACCGATTACGCGCTCTTCCCCAGCCAGTTCGTCAACATCCGCCTGCAGCTCAAGACCGACGAGGGGGCCACCGTCATCCCGACGGCCGCCATCCAGCGCGGTGCCAAGGGCTTGTTCGTGTATGTGGTCAAGGAAGACAACACCGTCACCGTGCGCCCGGTCAAGACCGGTACGGTGCAGGATGACGTGACCGTCATCACCGATGGCATCGCGGCGGGTGAAACCGTGGTCATCGATGGCATCGACCGCCTGCGCGAAGGGGCCAAGGTGGAAGCGGTGACCCGTGGCGGCGCCGATGATCCGGCCAACAAGCTCACCACCGAGAACCCGGATGCGCGCCGTCATGGCAAGCGCAACCAGGGTGGCGAGGCCGGGCAGGGCGGCCAGGGCAACATGAGCCCGGAAGAACGCCAGAAGCGCTGGGCCGAGATCAACAAGCGCATCGACGCCGGTGAATTCGGCGAAGAGATCAAGAAGCTGCCCGAAGACCAGCGCCGTCAGAAAATGATGGAGCTGCGTCGCCAGCGCGAAGCCGGCGCCAACAATGCAGGCAACGCCAATGGCGCCAAGTAAGCGCAATCAGCACAAGGCTCACGCATGAATCCCTCGCGCCAGTTCATCCTGCGGCCGGTCGCCACATCCTTGCTGATGCTGGCGATCCTGCTGGTGGGCATCGTCGCCTACCGGCTCCTGCCGCTGTCGGCCCTGCCCGAAGTCGATTACCCGACCATCCAGGTGGTCACGCTCTATCCCGGTGCCAGCCCGGACGTGATGACCTCCTCGGTCACCGCGCCCCTGGAACGGCAGTTCGGCCAGATGCCGGGCCTGAAGCAGATGTCCTCCACCAGCTCCGGCGGGGCTTCGGTGATCACGCTGCAATTCAATCTCGATCTCAGCCTGGACGTGGCCGAGCAGGAAGTGCAGGCCGCCATCAACGCCGGCAGCAACCTGCTGCCCTCGGACCTGCCGATGCCGCCGGTCTACAGCAAGGTCAATCCGGCCGATACGCCCATCATCACGCTGGCGGTCACCTCCAAGACCATTCCGCTACCCAAGGTGCAGGACCTGATCGATACCCGCCTGGCGCAAAAGATTTCGCAATTGTCCGGCGTCGGTCTGGTGAGCCTGTCGGGCGGCCAGCGTCCGGCCGTGCGCATGCAGTTGAATCCGCGTGCGGTGGCCGCGCTGGGTCTGAACCTGGATGACGTGCGCACCGCCATCGGTAACGCCAACGTCAACCAGGCCAAGGGCAGTTTCGACGGCCCCACGCGCGCCTCCACCATCGATGCCAATGACCAGCTGCGTTCGGCCGATGAATACCGCAACCTCATCATCGCCTACAAGAACGGCGCGCCGATTCGCGTCTCGGATGTGGCCGATGTGATCGATGGCGCAGAAAACGTGCGCCTGGGCGCCTGGGCCAACCAGCAGCCGGCCGTGATCGTGAACATCCAGCGCCAGCCGGGTGCCAACGTGATTGCGGTCGTCGACAGTATCAAGAAGATCCTCCCGCAGTTGCAGGCCAGCCTGCCGGGCGCCATCGATGTCCACATCCTGACCGACCGCACCACCACCATCCGCGCCTCGGTGGCGGATGTGAAATTCGAGCTGCTGCTCTCGGTGGCGCTGGTGGTGATGGTGATCTTCGTGTTCCTGCGCAATGTGCCGGCCACCATCATCCCCAGCGTGGCGGTGCCGCTGTCGCTGGTGGGCACCTTTGCGGTGATGTACCTGGCGGGCTTTTCGATCAACAATCTCACGCTCATGGCGCTGACCATTGCCACCGGCTTCGTGGTCGACGATGCCATCGTGATGATCGAGAACATCTCGCGCTACATCGAAGAGGGCATGAAGCCCATGCAGGCGGCCCTGAAGGGGGCCGAGCAGATCGGCTTCACCATCATCTCGCTGACCTTCTCGCTCATTGCCGTGCTGATCCCGCTGCTCTTCATGGGCGATGTGGTGGGCCGCCTGTTCCATGAATTCGCGGTGACGCTGGCGGTGTCGATCCTGATCTCGGCAGTGGTCTCGCTGACCCTCACCCCGATGATGTGCGCACGCCTGTTGCGCCACCAGCCGGAAGAACAGCAGGGCTGGTTCTATCACAAAAGCCAGGTCTTCTTCGACCGCATCATTGCGCGCTATGGCGTGATGCTGGAGTGGGTGTTGCAACGCCAGAAGCTGACGCTGCTGGTGGCAGTCGCTACGCTGGGCCTGACCGTGCTGCTGTACGTGTTCGTGCCCAAGGGTTTCTTCCCGCTGCAGGATACGGGCGTGATCCAGGGCATCTCGGAGGCCACGCAATCGATCTCCTTCGGTGCCATGGGCGAGAAGCAGCAGCAACTGGCCAAGGTGGTGCTGGAAGATCCGGCGGTGGAAAGCCTGTCCTCCTTCATCGGCGTGGATGGTACCAACGCTACGCTCAACAGCGGTCGCATGCTCATCAACTTGAAGCCGCACGAGGAGCGCGACATCTCGGCTTCCGACGTGATCCGCCGCCTGCAGCCCAAGCTGGCGCAGCAGGTGCCGGGCGTGACGCTCTACATGCAGCCGGTGCAGGATCTGACCATCGAGGATAGCGTCTCGCGCACGCAATACCAGTTCACGCTGGAAGACGCCGACCCGACCACCCTGAGCACCTGGGTGCCCAAGCTGATCGCGCGCCTGCAGCAGGTGCCGCAACTGGCTGATGTGGCCACCAACCTGCAGGACCAGGGTTTGCAGGCCTACATCGAGATCGACCGCAATGCCGCTTCACGGCTGGGCATTACCACGGCCGCCATCGACAATGCGCTCTACAACGCCTTCGGCCAGCGCCTCATCTCTACCATCTACACGCAATCGAACCTGTATCGCGTGGTGATGGAGGTCAAGCCGGAATTCCAGCGCGGCCCGCAGGCGCTGGACAGCATCTTCCTGGTCACCTCGGCTGGTGGCAAGGTACCGCTGTCCTCGATTGCCACCGTCACCGAACGTACGGCCCCGCTGGTGGTGAACCACATCGGCCAGTTCCCGGCGGCCACCGTCTCCTTCAACCTGGCCAAGGGCGCATCGCTGGGCGAGGCGGTCAAGGCCATCAAGGCCGCTGAAGACGAGATCGGCATGCCCGACTCCACCGTCACCAATTTCCAGGGCGCGGCACTGGCCTTCCAGGCTTCGCTGTCCAATACGCTGTGGCTGATCCTGGCGGCCATCGTCACCATGTACATCGTGCTGGGCGTGCTCTACGAGAGCTACATCCATCCCATCACCATCCTCTCCACCTTGCCCTCGGCGGGTGTGGGTGCGCTGCTGTCGCTGATGATCTCGGAGACCGATCTCGGCATCATCGGCATCATCGGCATCATCCTCCTGATCGGCATCGTCAAGAAGAACGCCATCATGATGATCGACTTCGCGCTGGAAGCTGAACGTCACCAGGGCAAGAGCCCGCGCGAGGCGATCTACCAGGCTTGCCTGCTGCGCTTCCGTCCCATCCTGATGACCACCATGGCGGCACTGCTGGGTGCGCTGCCGCTGATGCTGGGCACCGGTGTCGGTTCGGAACTGCGCCAGCCGCTGGGCATCACCATGGTGGGTGGTTTGCTGGTGTCGCAGGTGCTCACGCTGTTCACCACGCCGGTGATCTATCTCGCCTTCGACAGTCTGGGCCGTCGCCTGCGCGCGCGCTTCGGGCAACGCGCGCCGGGCCATGGCGGCGAGGATGACGATGACGGCAAGCCGGCCACGCTGCCGCCGGCGGTGTAAGCGGATGCGCGCATGAATATCTCGCTTCCCTTCATCCAGCGTCCTATCGCGACCACGCTGTTGACTATCGGCATTGCGCTGGCCGGCATGGTGGCGTTCCGCCTGCTGCCGGTCTCGCCGCTGCCGCAGGTGGATTATCCGACCATCTCGATCTCGGCCTCGCTGCCCGGGGCCAGCCCGGAGACCATGGCGGCCACTGTGGCCACCCCGCTGGAACGCGCCATGGGGGCGATCGCGGGCGTGACCGAGATGACCTCGACCAGCTCGCAGAACTCCACCCGCATCACCCTGCAGTTCGACCTGAGCCGCGACATCGATGGCGCCGCCCGCGACGTGCAGGCCGCGCTCAATGCGGCGCGCAACCTGCTGCCCACCGGCATGCCGAGCAATCCGACCTATCGCAAGGTCAATCCGGCCGATGCCCCCATCCTGATCCTGGCCATGACGTCCGACACCATGACCCAGGGCCAGATGTACGACGCCGCCGACAGCATCGTGGCGCAGAAACTCTCGCAGGTGCGCGGGGTGGGGCAGGTGAGCGTGGGCGGCAGTTCGCAGCCGGCGGTGCGCATCGAGTTGAACCCCACGGCCCTCAATAAATACGGCATCGGCAGCGCCGACGTGCGCACGGCGGTGGCCGCCACCAATGCCAATCGCCCCAAGGGTTTGTTGGAAGATGATGGCCGCAACTGGCAGATCTATGCCAACGACCAGGCCAAGACCGCCGAAGAATATGCGCCGCTGATCGTCGCCTATCGCAACGGCACGCCGGTCCGGGTGCAGGATGTGGCCGAGGTGCGCGACTCGGTGGCTGATGTGCGCAATGCCGGTTCTGCCAACGGCAAGCCTTCGGTGCTCATCATCATCAACCGCCAGCCCGGGGCCAACATCATCGAAACGGTGGACAGCGTGCGCGCACTGCTGCCGCAGTTGCAGGCATCGATTCCTGCCGCCATCGACATGAAGGTGGTGCTGGACCGCACGCCGACCATCCGCGCTTCGTTGAAGGAAACCGAGTTCACCCTGATGCTCTCGGTGGCGCTGGTGATCATGGTGGTGTTCCTGTTCCTGCGCAATGCGCGGGCCACGCTGATCCCGGCGGTGGCCGTGCCGGTCTCGCTGATCGGCACCTTCGGCGTCATGTACCTGGCCGGATTCAGCCTCGACAATCTCTCGCTGATGGCGCTGACCATTGCCACCGGCTTCGTGGTCGATGATGCCATCGTGGTGCTGGAAAACATCTCGCGCCACATGGAGGCCGGCATGAAGCCCTACAAGGCCGCGCTGCTGGGCGCGCGCGAAGTGGGCTTCACGGTGCTGTCGATGAGCATCTCGCTGATTGCCGTCTTCATTCCCATCCTGATGATGGAGGGCATCGTCGGGCGGCTCTTCCGCGAGTTCGCCATCACCCTGTCGGTGGCCATCCTGGTCTCGCTGGTGGTGTCGCTGACCACCACGCCGATGATGTGCGCGCAGCTGCTGCGCCATGATCCCGAGGCCGACGAGAAGCGCCGCCAGCGCCGCCATCCCTGGCTGCAGAAGATCGCCGACCAGAGCGCGGCCATCTTCGAGGACATGCTGCTGGCCTACGAACGTACGCTGGCCTGGGCGCTGCGCGCCGCCCCCCTGATGATGCTGATCCTCTTGGCTACCATCGCCCTGAACGTGTACCTCTACAAGGCCATCCCCAAGGGCTTCTTCCCGCAGCAGGATACCGGGCGGCTGGTGGGTGGCATCCGGGGCGACCAGGCCATTTCCTTCCAGGCCATGCGCACCAAGCTCAATGAGTTCATCGATATCGTCAAGGCCGATCCGGCCGTCTCCGATGTGGTGGCCTTCACGGGAGGGCAGCGGCGCAATGGCGGCTTCATGTATGTGACGCTGAAACCCCTGACTGAACGAAAAGACAGCGCCGACAAGGTGGTGGCGCGGCTGCGCATCAAGACCGCCAAAGTCGCCGGTGCGCGGGTGTTCCTGGTACCGGTGCAGGACATCCGCATCGGTGCGCGCCAGAGTGATTCGCAATATGAATACTCGCTCAAATCCGACGATGTGGGCCTCTTACGCATCTGGGAGCCGAAGATCCGCCTGGCCCTGTCCAACCTCAAGGAGCTGGAAGACATCAGCACCGACCAGCAGGACAACGGCCTGCAGACCACGCTGACCATCGACCGCGAAACCGCCATGCGCGCAGGCGTCACGCCGCAGTTGATCGACTCCACCCTGTCGGACCTGTTCGGCCAGCGCCAGATTTCCACCATCTACAGCGGCATGAACCAGTACCACGTGGTCATGGAGGCCGCGCCGCAATACTGGCAGAGTCCGGAGACCCTGCGCGATACCTATGTCAGCCTGGCCGGTTCCTCCAACCTCTCGCCGACCACCTCCAGCCTCTCGACACCGCCGGCGCTGTCGGCTTCGGGCAAGTTGAATGCCAACACCGGGCTGGCCCAGACCATCTCCACGGCAGCCTCGCGCCAGATTCCGCTGGCGGCATTCTCGCGCTTCGAGCCGACCACGACGGCCTTGTCGGTCAGCCATGAAGGCCAGTTCGTGGCCTCCACGCTGTCCTTCAATCTGGCCGAGGGCGTGTCGCTGTCGCAGGCCACCGCCGCCATCGACCGTGCCATGGCGCAGCTGGGCGTGCCCACCAGCGTGCTGGGTACGTTTGCGGGCACGGCCAATGCCTTCCAGTCCTCCAGCTCCAGCCAGCCCATCCTGATCCTCACGGCCTTGCTGGCGGTCTACATCGTGCTGGGCATTCTCTACGAAAGCCTGATCCATCCCATCACCATCATCTCCACGCTGCCCTCGGCGGGCGTGGGGGCGCTGCTGGCGCTGATGGTGACGGGCACCGACTTCAGCCTCATTGCGCTGATCGGCGTGATCCTGCTGATCGGCATCGTCAAGAAGAACGCCATCATGATGGTGGACTTCGCCATCGATGCCGAACGCAATCGCGGGCTGTCGCCGCGTGACGCCATCTTCGAGGCCTGCAAGCTGCGCTTCCGCCCGATCATGATGACCACCATGGCGGCGCTCCTGGGCGCGATCCCGCTGGCCATCGGCCACGGCGATGGTGCCGAACTGCGCCAGCCGCTGGGTATCGCTATCGTCGGCGGGCTGGTGGTGAGCCAGCTGCTCACGCTCTATACGACCCCGGTGGTGTACCTGTACATGGAACGCCTGAGTGCCTGGGGCCGCCGCCGCTTCGGCCGCAAGAACAAGACAGAAACCTCGGCGGCCTGAGGCTGCCGCCATGGAGAAACGCATGACGCAACAAGACCTGTTCAAACTCAAGCCGCTCTTGGCCATGCTGGCGGCGAGCTTCGCGCTGGCGGCCTGCTCGGTGGGGCCCGATTATGTGCGTCCGCAGATGGACATCGGCCCGGCCGTGTTCAAGGAAGGCCAGAACTGGAAACCAGCCCAGCCGCGCGATCTGGCTGCCGATGGCAAGTGGTGGGAGATGTTCGGCGATGCGCAATTGAATGCGCTGGTGGCCCAGGTGGATATTTCCAACCAGAATCTGGCGCTGGCCGAAGCCAATTTCCGCAGTGCCGTGGCACTGGTGCAGAGCTCGCGCGCGGCCTATTCACCCACGCTGTCGGCCTCGGCCGGAGCCTCGCGGGGCCGCTCGGGCTCGGCCGGCTCCTCCAGCAGCAGTTCCGGTGCCTCCGGCAGCAGTTCCAGTTCGGGCAGCGTGCGCAATGCTTATACCTTCTCGCTGACGGCCTCGTGGGAAGCGGACATCTGGGGCAAGGTGCGGCGCGATGTCGAAGCCAGCCAGGCCAGCGCCCAGGCCAGTGCGGCGGATCTGGCCGCAGCGCGCCTGTCGGCGCAGGCGCAACTGGCGCAGGACTACCTGCAACTGCGCGTGCTGGACGCCCAGCAGCAGGTGCTGGAAGACACGGTGCAGGCTTATCAGCGCTCGTTGCAGGTGACGCAGAATCAATATGCCGCAGGGCTGGTGGCCAAGTCCGACGTGATCCAGGCGCAGACCCAGCTGAAATCGGCCCAGGCCTCGGCGCTGGACAATGGCGTCACGCGCGCCCAGGTCGAGCACGCCATCGCGCTGCTGGTGGGCAAGACCCCGGCCGAATTCTCGCTGCCGCGCGCACCCTTGACGGCGGTGGCGCCGCCGGTGCCGCAGGGCGTGCCCTCGATGCTGCTGGAGCGCCGTCCTGACGTGGCCGCTGCCGAACGCCGCGTGGCCTCGGCCAATGCCAAGATCGGCGTGGCCAAGGCGGCGTATTTCCCCAGCCTCACCTTGTCGGCCTCGGGGGGCTATCAAAGCTCCACCTTCGCCGACTGGTTCACGCTGCCGGGCCGCGTCTGGTCGCTGGGGCCGCAACTGGCGCAGACCATCTTCGACGGCGGCGCGCGCAGTGCCGCCACTGACCAGGCCATCGCCACCTATGACGGCACCGTGGCCACCTACAAGCAGACCGTGCTGACCGCTTTCCAGGAGGTGGAAGACAACCTGGCCGCACTGCGTATCCTGGAACAGGAAGCGGCCGTGCAGGGCGAGGCGCTGCAGGCGGCGCGCCAGGCGGTCACGCTGGTGATGAACCAGTACAAGGCAGGCACGGTGAGCTACGTCAACGTCATCACGGCCCAGGCCACGGCGCTGTCGGCCGAGATCAGCGCCCTGAACATCCTCAATCGCCGCATGGCGGCCAGCGTGTTGCTGGCCAAGGCCTTGGGTGGCGGCTGGGATGCGCACGGCCTGGATGACCTGGGGCCGCTGCAGCAGCAGACTGCCGCGAAGGCCCAGGCGGCGAAGGAGAACGCGGCCCTGCGTTGATCAGGCGGTCACCAACACGGCCGGCAGCGCACCGCGCAAGGCATTGCAGACTACGATCTCCTGCGCGCCTAGCAGGTCGGCGCGGGTGATGACGGTTTCCACCGCGTCCCATTGCGGATCGGCCAGCAGCACCTGCCGCATCACGCCCGGCAGGACGCCGCAGTCCAGCGGCGGCGTGCACCAGCGGCCGGCGATCTTGACGAAGACGTTGCTGCGTCCGCCTTCGGTCAGTTCATCGCGTTCGTTGAAGAAGAGCAGATCGAAGCCGCCGCGCTGTTCGGCCGCCTGCCAGGCGGCGTCGTAGCGCGCGCGCTGGTTGCTCTTGTGGCGCAGGAAGAGGTCACTGCTGTCGGTGGCGGTATCGGCCAGGAACACCTTGACCGGGCCGGCCAGCGCACTCAGCGGCGCATGCTGCACCGTGATGCCGCCCTGGGCATCGAGCGCCAGGCGCAGGCGGTAGGCGGTCTGGTCAGAAAGTTCAGTACAGGCGGTATCGAGCTTGTGCCGGATCGCCGTGGCATCGAAGGGAAAGCCCAGCTGTGAAGCAGAATGCTTCAGCCGCGCCAGATGCAGCGCCAGATGGCGGCAGCCGGTGCGGCTGGCATACATGGTTTCAAAGAGGGTGAAGCTTTGTGCCAGATCTGTGAGAAATCCTGACTTCAGCCGGCATTCCGCAAATTCGGAGGCAGCCTCGCTGTCGTAGACGATACCCGCGCCCACGCCCATCACGCCGCTGCGCACGCCTTGCTGAGGGGCTTGCAGTTCCAGCGTGCGGATCGGCACCGACAGACAAAAATCACCGATGGCATGGCCCCCCGCGCGAGGCGCCTCGAACCAGCCGATGGCGCCGGTATAGAGTCCACGCGGTTCAGTCTCCAGTTCGTGGATGATTTCCATGGTGCGGCGCTTGGGCGCCCCGGTGATCGAACCGCAGGGATAGAGCGCATTGATTGCCTCGGCCAGGGTGGCCTCCTCACGCAGGCGGGCGCGGATGGTGGAGGTCATCTGCAGCACCTGTCCGTAGCGGCGCACGTCGAACAGATGCGGCACCTGTACGGACCCGGGCACGGCCACACGGCCCAGGTCATTGCGCAGCAGGTCGACGATCATGAGGTTCTCGGCGCGGTTTTTTTCATCGGCCGCCAGTGCCAGGGCGCGCTGGGCGTTGATCGTTTCCGCGCCTTCCTGCTGGGGCGGCACGGCGCGCGCCGTGCCCTTCATGGGCTTGGCCTTGAGCGTTCCTTGCTGATGGGCGACGAACAGTTCCGGTGAACACGACAGCACCATGCCGCCCAGCTCATCGCGCACCAGCGCGCCATACGGTACCGGCTGGCGCGCGCGCAGGCGGCGGTAAAGAGTGATTGGATCGCCCAGCACATCGAAGTGCAGGCGATAGGTGTAGTTGACCTGGTAGGTATCACCGGCTGCGATGTAATCGCGGATACGGGCGATGGCTGCACTGAAGGCGGTCTCGTCGACGCTGCTGCGCAGACGGGTGAGGCCGGCGCTGTCGGATCGTGCTTGTGCAGCCAGCCATGCATCCACTTCGGCTGAAGACAGATGCGCGCAATGCGCAAACATGAGCACGCGCGCCAATGGGCCGCACGGCGCACGATGCGGCAAGCCCTGCAGCGCCGCGCCCAGTTCATAGCTCCACAAGGCCACGGCGTGCTGCCCCTCGGCCAGTGCCGTCTGCATCTCTTCGAGCAACGCCGGGAAGTGCGCCGCATCCGTGCAGGCCAGCGTGCGCACATGCCCGGTGTAGAGACGCGAGCGCGGTTCGGCCGGGCTGGCCTGATGGTCATCGAGGAGGGCGAAGCAATCGTTCATGAAGGGCAGTGCAAACAGAAGAGCAGGGAAGACCGCAAGGGCCGGGATGCCGTCTGGCAAGCCGTCGCGGCGCGCGGTCGGCAGCATGATAGCGTAAAAGGTATACTTGAAGGCTTGCCGGGCGGCACGCAAGGCCGCTCAATTGCTGCTCAATTCCCGGTCACTGACGCTGTACGCTGCCGCCGTAGTCTCATCCATCAACCTTGCCGATGCCCATTCCACGCACCTTCATCATTCCCCTGATCGTCGCCTGTGCGCTGTTCATGGAACAGATGGATTCCACTGTCATCTCGACTTCCCTGCCGGCGCTGGCGCTGGACATGCACGTTGATCCGATTTCGCTGAAGCTGGCGCTGACCTCTTACCTGGTCAGCCTGGCGGTCTTCA
Organism: Herbaspirillum sp. DW155; assembly: GCF_037076565.1. Classification (NCBI taxonomy): domain Bacteria; kingdom Pseudomonadati; phylum Pseudomonadota; class Betaproteobacteria; order Burkholderiales; family Oxalobacteraceae; genus Herbaspirillum; species Herbaspirillum sp. DW155. The sequence goes on from NZ_AP029028.1 coordinate 1,600,700, forward strand.
TTCCCATCTCCGGCTGGATGGCCGACCGCTTCGGCTCGCTGACCATCTTCCGTACCGCCATCTGCGTCTTCATGCTGGGCTCCATCCTCTGCGGGATGTCCTCAAGCTTGCCGCAGTTCGTCGCCGCGCGCTTCCTGCAAGGCATAGGCGGGGCCATGATGGTGCCGGTCGGGCGCCTGGTGATTCTGCGCAGCGTGGAGAAGGTCAACCTGGTCAAGGCGCTGTCCTATCTGACCATTCCGGCCTTGTTCGGTCCGGTGCTGGGGCCGCCGCTGGGGGGCTTCATCACCACCTATTTCCACTGGCGCTGGATCTTCTTCATCAATATTCCCATCAGCATCCTGGGCCTCTATCTGGCCACGCGCTTCATCCCTGATCTCAAGGCCGAGCAGGTGGCGCCGCTCGATTTGATGGGCTTCCTTCTTTCGGCGCTGGGCTGCTCGCTGCTGATGATGGGCCTGGCCACGGCCGGGCGGCATCTGGTCTCGGGCGAGATTTCGCTGGCTTGCGTGGTGGCGGGCATGCTGTTCCTGTGCGCCTACGTCTGGCATGCGCGCCGCGCCAGCGCACCCCTGATCGACCTGGCGCTGCTGAAGATTCCGACCTTGCGTGCGGGCGTCTTCGGCGGCTCGCTCTATCGCGTGGGCATCGGCGCCGTCCCCTTCCTGCTGCCGCTGATGCTGCAACTGGGCTTTGGCTATACGCCTTTCCATTCGGGCCTCTTGACCTGCGCCTCGGCCGCCGGAGCGATGTTCATGAAGACCATCGCCGCGCGCTTCCTGCGCCGCCACGGTTTCCGCCGGGTGCTGCTGGTCAACGGCGCGCTGGGCGTGCTGGGCCTGTGCGCCATCGGTGCCTTCACGCCGCAGACGCCGTATCTGGTGATGGTCATCGTCCTGCTCATCGGTGGCTGCTTCCGTTCGCTGCAGTTCACCAGCCTCAATGCGATTTCCTATGCCGACGTCGACAAGCTGCGCCTGAGCCAGGCCACCAGCATGGCCAGCGTGGCCCAGCAGTTGTCCATCGGCATGGGCGTGGTGCTGGCCGGGTTTGCGCTGCAGATGTCCAATGAAATCCAGGGTCATGCCACGCTGGTGGCGCAGGACTTCTGGCCGGCCTTCCTGGTGGTGGGCGCGGTGGCCTCGCTGGCCCTGCTGATGCTGCGCCAGCTGCCACCCAACGCCGGTGCCGAAATGGCGGGGCAGCAAGAGAACAAGCCCGCCTGAGGCCAGCATGCCGGGCCGGGACACAACGAGGAGAACCATGCAGCCCATGACGTACAAGTCCCTGTGGTTTCCGCTGGGCGCGGTCCTGATCTGGGCCGGCAATACCGTCATCAGCAAGATGTCGGCCGGGGTCATCGCGCCGGAAGATATTGCCTTCTATCGCTGGGTGTTGGCCGCGCTGCTGATGTCGCCCTTCCTGGCGCGCCCGGCCTGGGCGGCGCGCGCGCAGATCCGCCCGCATCTGGGCAAGATCCTGGTGCTGGCGCTGCTGGGCATGGTGCTGTTCCAGAGCCTGGCGTATTTCGCTGCGGCCACGGCCTCGGCCACCAGCATGGGCATCATCGCTTCGCTGATGCCTTTGCTCACGCTGATATTGAGCATCAAGCTGCTCTCGGAACCGCCCACGGTGGGCACGCTGGCCGGTGGCATCCTGTCACTCTTCGGACTGGCGGTGCTGATCGGGCGCGGCCATCCGCTGGCGCTGTTCGAGCAGGGCGTGGTCACGGGCGATGTGCTCATGCTGCTGGCCACCATCGCCTATGGCCTGTATGGCGTCATGCTGCGGCGCTGGGCGCTGCCGCTGCGGACCTGGCAGCTGCTGTATATGCAGGTGCTGATGGCGGTGGTGCTGCTTTTCCCCGGCTACCTGCTGGGCCATCATTCGCCGATCACGCGTGATAACCTGCCGATTCTGCTCTATGCGGGCATTGCCGCGTCCATCCTGTCGCAGTTTTTGTGGATGCGCGGCGTGGCGCATCTGGGTGCGAGCCGCTGTGCCATTTTCGTGAACCTGATGCCGGTCTTCACGGTCATCATTGCGGTGGCCGCGCTGGGCGAGCAATTGCACGGCTATCACGCCATCGGCGGCATCATCACGCTGGCCGGCGTGATCATGGCCCAGGTCTTCAGGCAGCGCCTGCGCTGGCGCGTGCGTACCGGCTGATCCACAAGAACAGGAAACAGACATGATCGACCCCGCCATGATCGTCAACTGCACGGTCTACAAGAAGGGCAAGAAACTGCGCGACATCAGCCTCGATGAGATCAGCGACGTGCTGGAAGAGGAGGGCACCTTCGTCTGGCTGGGCCTCTTGGAGCCCAACGTCGAGCTGATGAACAAGATCAAGGAAGAATTCTCGCTGCACGAGCTGGCCGTGGAAGATGCCTACGCGGCCCACCAGCGACCCAAGATCGAGGAATATGGCGACACCCTTTTCGTGGTGTTGCATACGGCCCAGCTGGCCGGTGGCGAAGTGCTCTTCGGCGAGACCCACATCCTGACCGGGCCGCGCTTCGTGGTCACGGTGCGGCATGGCGCCTCGCGCAGCTATGCCAAGGTGCGCGAGCATTGCGAGATGCTGCCCGAGCGCCTCGTGCGCGGGCCCAGCTTCGTGCTCTATTCCATCATGGACTTCGTGGTGGACAATTACCGTCCCATCATGGACGACCTCGAAGCCAAGTTCAGCCAGTACGAGGAACAGCTCTTCAACCCCGGCGCCTTGAGCGGCAAGGCCTACCTGCAGGAGCTGTACCAGTTGAAGCGCCAGCTGATCCGCCTGCGCTCGGCAGCCACGCCCCTGCTGGACGTGTGCACGCAATTGCTGCGTTTCCATGAAGGGCTCATCACCAAGGAAGGCAAGGCCTACTTCCGCGACATCTACGACCACGTGGTGCGCTTCATCGATACCGGCGACCGCCTGCGTGAAATGGTGGAGTCGGCCGTGCAGATCAACCTGGCCCAGGTCACCATCCACCAGAACGAGATCGTCCAGACCCTGGCCGGCTGGGGTGCCATCCTGGCCATCCCGACCATGATCTTCAGCCTCTACGGCATGAACTTCGCGCACATGCCGGGGCTGTCCTGGGAGTGGAGTTTTCCGCTGGTGTTGGGCGGTATCGTCACCGCCTGTACCTTGCTGTGGCGGCGGCTGCGCAAGGCGGGGTGGCTCTGATAAGCCACTGCGCTTCCCCTCATTTGTAAAGAAAACCGGCGGGTGCGGCAAAATGTCGCACCCGCCGGCTCGTTTGTGCCATTACACTGCGCACGCCTCGATAGGCAGCAGGCATTATGTCGCCAGACGTTGAACTCGCGTTGTGAATACGATTCATTTTTCTTGATAATTGCAACAATGTTGCATAAAATGCCGCGCTGACCGCCACGACGGTCATTTCTTGGCGGCAAGGCAGCCACGCACCCAGCCGTCCCACAACACCATCACAAGGGAAAAGATGAAAATGACCGCACTGCGGGCGGCCGTGCTGGGCGCACTCGCCATGAGCCAGGGCCAGCCACTGGCCTGGGGCGCCGATACCACCAGCGCTGCCGATACCGGCCTGGGCCAGATCGTTGTCACCGGCACCGGCGAGCGCCAGCAATACCGCCAGAGCACCACCTCCAGTGCCACCCGCACCGAGACCCCGTTGCAGGAACTGCCGCAGTCGGTGCAGGTGGTTTCGCGTCAGCTGATGGACGACCTGGGCGCCACGCGCCTGGATGACGTGCTGCTCTACGTCAGTGGCGTGGCCAGGCAAAACAATTTCGGCGGGCTGTGGGACAACTATTCGATCCGTGGTTTTTCCGGCAGCGAGAATGGCGGCATGAACATTCTCTGGAACGGCTTCGCCTCCAATCGCGGCTATGCGCCGCCGCGCGATACGGCCAACGTGGAGAGCATCGATTTCCTCAAGGGACCGGCGGCCGCGCTCTACGGCAACAGCGAGCCCGGCGGCACCATCAACGTGGTCACCAAGAAACCGCAGTTCAAGAGCGCCAACAGCCTGGACCTGTCGGTGGACAGCCGTGGCAGCTACCGCAGCGCGGTGGACTCCACCGGCGCGCTCAACAGCGAGGTGGCCTATCGCCTCAATGCCGCCTTCGAGCACAAGAACAGCTTCCGCGACAACGTGAGCAGCGACCGGGAATTTCTTGCGCCGGCCTTCACCTGGGTGCTCAGCGACAGCACCGTGCTGAACTACGAAGGTGAATACCTGCGCCAGAAGGCGCCGCTGGACCGTGGCATCGTCGCAGTCAACGGCAATCTCGGGGTGCTGCCGGTCTCGCGCTTCCTGGGTGAGCCGCGCGATGGCGACATCAAGATGCAGAACACCAACCACCTGCTGACACTGGAACATCGCCTCGACGAGAACTGGCACCTGCGTACCGGCCTGTTCCACAAGGATGGCACGCTGGATGGCTATTCCACCGAAGCCTCGGCCCTGCAGGCCGACAACACCACGCTGCGCCGCCAGCGCCGCTACCGCGATTACAGCTGGCACGATACCTCGCTGCAGGCCGAGCTGGGCGGCAAGTTGCAGACCGGGGGCATTCAGCATGAGGTGCTGGTGGGGACCGAGGTGGACTGGCTGACGCTGGATCAGCGCATGCTGCGTATTGATCCCACTGCTGCAGCACCTTATGCGATCAACATCTACGCGCCGAGCTATGGTCAAGCGCAACCGAATCCGCTTCCGAGGACAAATACCAGTGAGCGACAAATCAGCACGGCCTTCTATGTTCAGGATCAGCTGAGCCTGAACGAGCGTTGGAAAGTGTTGGCCGGGATCCGGTCAGATACATTCCGTTCAACGCTGGACACTCGCAGCATCCTTGGTGCGGTCACCACCACGCGCCAGGACAAGAGCGCCTATTCCCCGCGCCTGGGCCTCACTTACCTGTTCACGCCGTCGTGGTCGGCCTATGCCAGCGCCAGCAAGTCCTTCCGCCCCAACAGCGGCAGCGACGCCAGCGGCAATGCCTTCAGCCCCGAGACCTCACGCGCAGCCGAAGTGGGCCTGAAGTTCCAGAGCGAAGACCAGCGCAGCGGCGCCACCCTGGCCGTCTTCGACATCACCAAGCAGAACGTGCTGACCACCGACCCGGCCAATGCCTCCTTCTCGATTGCCGCCGGCGAAGTGCGCAGCAAGGGCGTGGAACTCGATGCCAATGCGCGCCTGGGCCATCACTGGCGCCTGACCGGCAACCTGGCCTATACCGATGCTTACGTCAGCAAGGACAACACCCTGGCCGTCGGTTCGCGGCTCATCAACGTGCCACGTGTATCGGGAAGTGTACTGGCAGTGTTTGAAGATGTGTCCGCAAGTGGCTCGCCCTACGGTATCGGTGGTGGCCTGAACTACGTGGGCGAGCGTACCGGTGACCAGGCCGGCAGTTTCAGGCTGCCCGGCTACGTGATCGCGCGTGCGCTGGCGTACTGGCAGTTCACGCCCAGGATGAAGCTGTCGCTGGACGTCAACAATCTCTTCAACAAGCGTTACTACAGCAGTTCCTACAATACGGTGTGGATCATGCCGGGTGACGAGCGCACTGCCACACTGGCGCTCAACGTCAAGTTCTGAAGGAGTTTCGCTTGGCCGCTTCACCTCCTGCGCCGCGCCGGCGCGCCCTGCTGGCACTGCTGGCGGCCTGTCCCTGGCCGCTGGCCCGGGCGCACGGCGACGATTCCGGCGCCCAGGTGCACGCCCTCACCGGGGCCGGGAGCGATGTCCTGACCGTGGTCGGACCGTGGGAACTGACCGGGCTGGACCCCTCCTACGCCGGCTACATGTTCACCCGCATGGAAGTCGTGCAGACCCTGCTGGAGGTGGACGATGCCGGCCAGTTGCAGCCGGGCCTGGCCAGCGCCTGGGAGGTCAGCGGCGACGGACTGCAGTGGCGCTTTGCCTTGCCGGCAGGGCGCCGCTACCACGACGGCAGCGAGGTCACGCCCGGGAGCATCCTGGCCTGCCTGCAGCGCGCGAGTGTCCGGCCAGGTGTACTGCAACTGGCCGGGATCAGGGACATGACTGTACAGGGAAGTGAGCTGGTACTGTCTCTGCGCCAGCCCTTTGGTCCGCTGCCTTACCTGCTGACGCATTACTCCACGCAGATCCTGGCACCGGCCAGTTTCGATGCGCAGGGCAAGGTGGTGGCCATCATCGGCAGCGGGCCGTTCCGCATCCGCTCCATCAGCCTGCCGCAGCAGTTCGATGTCGAGCGCGTGCAGGCCGGGCCGGGCAGGGCGGTGCAGCGGGCACGCTACATCAGTGTCTCCCGTGCGGAAACGCGCACGCTGCTGGTCCAGAGCGGCCAGGCCGACCTGGCCTTCTCGCTCGATCCGCCCAGCATCCGTGCGCTGCAGGACAGTGCGCGCGCGGTCCTGCTGTCGGCCATGCTGCCGCGCACGACCATTCTCAAGCTCAACGCCGGCCATCCTTTTCTGGCCGATGTACGGGTACGGCGCGCCATTGCCCTGTGCATCGAGCGCGCGGGGATTGCGCGTGCCCTGTTGCGCGATCCTGAGCTGGGCGCAACGCAACTGTTGCCGCCTTCGCTGGCGCGCTGGCATGACAGTCGTCTCGCCCCCCTGCATACCGATCTCAGGCTGGCACGCCGCCTGCTGGAAGAAGCCGGCTGGCGGCTCAGCGCCGATGGCACGCGCTGGCAGGGTGGCCAGCAGTTGCAACTGAGCCTGACCACCTTCGTGGACCGTCCCGAACTGCCCCTGATCGCCACGGCCCTGCAGGAAGAAATGCGTCAGATCGGCATGGCCGTGCGCGTCGTCATCGGCAATTCCAGCGACATCCCGGCCGGCCATCGCAGCGGACAGTTGCAGATGGCGCTGGCTGCGCGCAACTACGGCAACCTGCCCGACCCGGTGGCCAGCCTCCTGCAGGACTTCGGTCGGCAAGGCGGCGACTGGGGCGCCATGGGCTGGGGCAACGAGGAAGTGCCGGCCTTGCTGGCGCGTCTGGCGGCCATTCCGGCCACTGCCACCGGCCAGGCTGAACGTGGCCGCGCCGAGCGGGAACGTATCGTGGCGATATTGCAGGAGCAGTTGCCGGTGATCCCGGTGGTCTGGTATCGCCAGACCTGTGCGGTCAGCCGCCGCCTGCGCGGCGCCAGCATTGATCCCTTTGAACGCAGTTACCGGATAGCTTCCCTGCAATGGACCTGACCCGCCTCCTGCCGCTGCCGCCGGCCACACGCCGGCAACTGGCCGCCGCCCTCAGCCAGCGCCTGCTGCAAGCCGCCCTGGTGGCGCTGCTGGTCGGTACGCTCTGCTTCTTCATGACGCGCCTGCTGCCGGGCGACATGGCCTACCGCATCGCGGCCGGCCGCTATGGCTACGACATGGTGAGCACCGAAGCGGCCCTGGCCGTGCGCGCCGAACTGGGTCTGGACCAGCCCTGGTACATGGCCCTCGCCCAATGGTGGAGCCGCCTGCTGCATCTGGACCTGGGCGTGTCGCAGGTGACGGCGCTGCCGGTGCTGGCGGAAATCGGCCACCAGCTGGGCCCCACGCTGCGCCTGTCCTGGCTGGCGATGGCCGTGTCCCTGCTGATCGGCCCGACCCTGGGCGTGCTGGCCGGCCTGCATCCCGGTGGCTGGCTCGACCGCGCAACGCTGGCGACGTCTGTGCTCTTGCGGGCCTTGCCGTCCTTCCTGCTGGGGCTGGTCCTGGTGCTGCTGTTTTCGGTGCAGATGGGGGCCTTGCCAGCGGCCGGTCACGGTGACCACGGCGGCATCCTGTTGCCGGCGCTGACCCTGGCGCTGGGGCTGGCGGCGGTGTCCTGCCGGGTGGCGCGCGATGCCATGGTGCAGGTGCGTGGCACGGCCTATTTTGCCTTCGCGCTGACCAAGGGCCTGTCCCCGGCACAGGCCCTGCTGCGCCATGGCGTGCGCAACGTCGCCGCTCCGGTGACCGCTTATCTGGGCGTGCAACTGGTGATGCTGGTGGAGGGCGTGGTGCTGGTCGAGACCATCTTTGCCTGGCCCGGCATCGGTCACGCGCTGGTGCACGCCATCTTCGGGCGCGACGTGCCGATGATCCAGGGCACGGCGCTGGTGCTGGGGCTCCTGTTCGTTCTCTTCAACGCGCTGGTCGATGCGGCCTGCGCTTTCATCGATCCGCGCTGCCGACCATGAGCCTGTCCGCTTCCGATGACCTGCCGGCACCGGCGGCCCGACGCTGGACGCCGGCCCAGGCCGTTGGCCTGGCGCTGCTGGTGTTGATCGTCTTGTTCGCCTGGCTGGGCCCGCTGTGGATCGATGCCGATCCGGCCCGCCAGCAACTGGCGCGATTTCTTGAAGCGCCCAGCCTGGCCCATCCGCTGGGCTATGACCAACTGGGGCGCAACATGCTGGCGCGGCTGGCGCACGGCACGCGCTTGTCGCTGTCGCTGGCGCTGGTGAGCGTGTTGTCGGCGGCCATTCCGGGCGTAGTGATCGGCCTGCTGGCCGCCTGGTGCGGCGGCTGGGTCGAGCGCGTTCTGGCGGCCCTGGCCGATGCGGTACTGGCCTTGCCGGGCCTGCTGCTGGTGCTGTTGCTGGCAGCCTTTGCGCCGGGTGGTTTCTGGCCGCTCTATGTGGGGATCTCGCTGGCCTTGTGGGTGGAGTATTTCCGCGTGGTGCGCGCGGCCAGCCGCATCCTGCTGGCCAGTGAGCAGGTAGAGGCGTCGCGCCTGCTGGGGTTCGGGCCGCTCTATATCGTGCGCTGCCACCTGCTGCCGGCGCTGTTGCCGCGCCTGTTTACGCTGATGCGTTTCGGCCTGGCGGGGGCGGTGCTGGCGATGTCGGCGCTGGGCTTCGTCGGCGTCGGCCTGCAGCCGCCCACGCCGGAACTGGGGGTGATGATGATCGAACTGCTGCCTTATTACCGCGAGGCGCCCTGGCTGGTCGGCGCGCCCGTGCTGGTGCTGTTTGTCACGCTGCTGGCCCTGCTGTTGCTGTCGCCGGGCAAGGAGCCTGCATGAGGTCAATGTCTTCTGAACCGGCCCTGCAGGTGGAGAATCTGGCCGTATTTCATGGCCAGCAAGTCCTGGTGCAGGACATGCATTTTTCCATTCCTGCCGGCGGCGTGCTGACCCTGCTGGGTGAAAGCGGCTCCGGCAAGTCCCTGCTGGCCCAGGCCATCATGGGCAATCTGCCGGCCGGCTTGCGTTGCAGTGGCCGTATCGGCATCGCCGGCGAGGTCAGCGATGCCGCCGATGCCCGCAGCCGCCAGCGCGGCTGGGGCCGGCGTATCGCGTTGCTGCCGCAGGAGCCCTGGCTGGCGCTGGACCCGACCATGACGGTGCTGCACCAGGTGGCCGAGACCTACGAACTGGTCAGCCACGCTGCTGCCGATGGCCACAACGACAGCCTGCGCGCGGGCCGCAGCGGTGCCCGCCTGCTGGCACGCAAGGCATTGGCCAGTCTCGGGCTGCCAGATGCCGCCAACTGCTATCCCTTCATGCTCTCCGGGGGCATGGCCCAGCGCGTGGCGTTTCTGGCCACGCATGCGGCCGGTGCGCCGCTGCTGATTGTCGATGAACCCACCAAGGGGCTGGATGCCGATCATCGCAGCGAGGTGCTGGCCTTGTTGCAGACGGCCCTGCAGCAGGGCATGAGCCTGCTGTGCATTACCCATGATGTGTGGCTGGCGCGCGCGCTCGGTGGCGAGCTGGCGGTGATGCTGGAGGGGCGCATGGTGGAACGCGGGCGGGCCGAGGCACTGCTGGCGCATCCGCAGCATGCCTATACGCGCCGTCTGCTGAGGGCAGACCCGGCCTGCTGGCCGCTGCCCGCGGCGCCGCTGGTGACCACGCCGCGCCCGGTGGTGGCCGAGATCAGCGGGGTCGCCAAGTCGTTCGGGCAGCAGCAGTTGTTCAGTGGCCTCAGTGCGCGCATCCATGCCGGCGAAATCGTGGCCATCAGCGGCCCCAGCGGGGCCGGCAAGACCACCCTGGGCAATATCGTGCTGGGGCTGTTGCAGCCCGATGCGGGGCAGGTCACGCGGGCGGCCGGTCTGGCGCGCACGGCCTTCCAGAAGATCTACCAGGACCCGGCGGCGGCCTTCGCGCCCACCCTGTCGTTGCGCCAGTCGCTCAACGATCTGGTGCGCCTGCACGGGCTGGACTGGCAGCGTCTGGATGATCTGCTGGCGCGCATGCGCGTCTCGCGCACCTTGCTGGATCGCAGGCCGGGCCAGGTCTCGGGCGGCGAGTTGCAGCGCATCGCGCTGGCGCGCGTGCTGCTCATGCGTCCGGCGCTGATCTTTGCGGATGAACCAACCTCGCGCCTGGACCCGCTGACCCAGCAGGAAGTCATGGCGCTGCTGGTCGAAGAGGCCCGGCAAACGGGTAGCGCGGTGCTGCTGGTGACGCATGACGCCGATATCGTTCGTTGCGTGGCCGACCGCCGCTTGCCTCTGCGGCAGGGGGAGGAACCCGCCTGAGCAGGGCAGTGTCCTGTCGCGGCCAGCGGTTCAGGTGCGGTCTTGAGCGCTGTCCTCAGGACTGGAAGGCGAGGACAAGGACAAGGACGAGGGCGAGGCGGGCATCTGGCCGCTCAGCAGCACGTGGATCCATTTTCCTTGGGCCGACGTGGCGCCCTCCGGCAAGAGCATGTAGGACAGGCTCTGCAGCCCGCAATACTGCTCCAGGTAATCGCACGCATGCGCCATGCGGTCACGCAGCTGCGCGATGCTGTCTTTTCCACCGGCTTGCACGGGCAGGAATTCGAAGATCACTTCCGGATGCAGGAAGGCGGTGAGGTGCAGGATGACCTGCTCGGTGTCGGAGGCGTCGGTGCTGAACTCGTGGTGGGCTGGCGTCTCTTCTTCACGCAGCTGGTAGCGGATCAGGCAGCGCATCGTCTACCTCAGGCCGGGGTAATCGCCGATCACGGCCAGGCGCGGGTAATCATGCTGGATGGCCTGGTCGCGGCCTTGTGCCTTGGCACGGTAAAGGGCGGCGTCGGCGGTGTCGATCAGTTCGCGGGCATCGACCTGTCCGCCCTTGCCGCTGGCCAGGCTGGCGGCCCCCACGCTGATGGTGACATGGCCCACCGAGCTGCCTTCATGCGGGATCTTCAGTGCCCGCACGGCCTGGACCAGCCGGTTCGAAATGGCGACCGCACTGGCGGCGTTGCAGTTGGGCAGGATCAGGGCGAATTCCTCGCCACCGTAGCGCGCCACGATGTCGCCCTGGCGGCGCGCCACACTGTTCAAGGCCGTGGCGACCTGCCTCAGGCAGACGTCGCCGGCAGCGTGGCCATAGGTATCGTTGTAGCGCTTGAAGTGGTCCACGTCGACCATGATCAGCGAGAGCGACTCGCCCGAGCGGTTCAGGCGCGCCAGCTCGGCCGTGAGGGCGGCGTCGAAGTAGCGGCGGTTGAAGACGTCGGTCAGGCCATCCTTTTGCGACTGGGCTTCCAGCGTGCGATAGAGTCGTTCCAGTTCGGTGCGGGCAGTGATGGCTTCTAGCTCGGCATTTTCGCGCCCGGCCACCTGGGCCACCAGGCGATTGCCGCCATAGACGATGATGATGAGCAAGACCAGCACCGCGATGCCCCGGATCCAGACGCGTCGCGTCCAGTCTTCCAGCACATCGTCCTTGGCCAGCGCCACCGCCACGAACAAGGGGTACAGCTTGCAATGCTGGAAGCTGGTCAGGCGCACGATGTCGTCGCGCGGCGAGCGCATCTCGAAGCTGCCTTGCTCGCCCTTGCTGAGGTATTTCGTCAGCAGCACCGACTTGGAGATATCCAGCCCGATCGAATAGCTCAGCAGCGGCTGGCGGTAGATGACGGTACCTTCGTTGAGGCCGAACAGGATGGCGCCATCGCGGCCGATGGCAAATTGTTCGTAGTAGCGCTGGAAGTGGCTCAGGTCGACTTCGGCCACCACCACCCCGGCAAAGCTGCCGTCGGCATGGTTCACGCGCCGGCTCATGGTCACCACCCACTGGCTGTTGATGCGGCTGCGCATGGGCTTGCCGATGTAGGCCCGGTCGGTCCGCACGCGCTGGTGGTGCAGGAAATAATCATCCTGGATGTAGCGGTGCTCCAGGTTGGCCTGCGAAGTGCCGATGGCCAGGCCCGTTTCGTCATATACCGTCAGGCTGGCCAGCTGCGCAACGGCCGACACCGAGCCCGCCATGAACTCATGGGTGCGCTGGCGCCCGGCGGTACCGGGGCCGTCATATTCCATGTGCTCCTGGATTCCCCGCAGCACTACGTCGACTTCCTTGAAGGTCTGGTCGGCATGTTGCGTCAATGCGAGCGCCATGTTGGAGGCATTGCGGATCGCTTCGTCGGCGGCCACCTCGTAGGCACGCCAGGCCGACCATGCCTCCAGCACCACGATGATGAGGCAGACCACCACCACGAACAGCTTGGCTGTGCGCGATGCGCGCTGGCTTGTGTGTACTGGCATGTGGCAGCTTTCCCCCGAAACGGCTTTCCCCGGCGCCATTGTTGTGGAACTTGCTGGGCGCGTCTATCAGGGATGTCCTGAACTTGTATGAAGATTAACAGATTCCTCCGTGTCAGTGGCGAGCCTTGCCGGCGGGCAAGGCTTGCTGGTGCATGGGGCATCTGCTGGGGCAGCTTCTCTCAGTCGTAACGACGGCTGAACAGGATGTTGAGGCCATTGATGGTGCCCGCCCGCGCCACCACCGACCAGCGCCGCGAGATCTGCCAGGTGGCCTTGGCGATGCTGGCCGCGCCTTGCAGGCTTTGCTCGTAGCCCAGCGTGATCTTCTCGGTGATGGCCTTGCCCAGGTTGACCACCTGGTCATCGGTCAGTCCCGATTCACTGGAGCCGATGCTGAACTGGTCCAGCCCGAAATCCTTGGCAATGCGCTTGCCGCCCATGTTGCCCACCAGCGCCAGGGCCTGGCTGCTGGCGGTGCGCTGGCCGATGCTGGAACTGTCGGTACCGTGGCCGAACATCATCCAGGACAGCTTTTCGTCGTCCGGTACGTTGGGTTCGGAGACCAGCTGCACACGGGGCTGGTTGGCGTTGCCGGTGACCGAGACGCCGGCTTCGACGTCCTGATTGCGGCGCATGGCCAGGATGTTGATGTTGGGGTTGGCGATGGGCCCCTGGAAGTTGATGATGCCGCGCTCGATATTGAGTTTTGTGCCAAAAGCTTCATAACTGCCCTCGGCCACGTTGATGGTGCCCGTGGCGCGCAGCGGCAGGAGCGGTTCGCTGCGAACGTTCATATCGCCCTGCAAACGCACATCCGCGCCGCTGCCGTGGAAGCGGAAGTCGTTGCCCAGGTCGACCACCAGGTTGATGACCGGGGCGAACCTGCTGGCCGGCTTTTCGGTGGCCGCTTCCAGCTTCTCCTGCGAGGACGCCGCCGCACCGACCCGGTTCCTGCCGCTGCGGCTGACGATGACCACATCCTCACTCAGCTTGGGCGCGCTGCTCTTGGGCAGGTCGAACAGGGCGCGATCCACGGTGAATTTGCCATCCACGTGCAACTGTTCATTGAGGTTGCTGATCCTGCCCACGCCCGAGAGCATCAACTGGCGGTCCGGCGAGGCGAACAGCTCCAGATGGTCGGCCGTCAGGGTGGCGTTGAGGTCGGGGTTGTCCGCGCTCAGCTGGATCTTGCCCCCCGCGCGCAAGGTGCCGCTGCCGCCGTGGAATTCGATCTGGCGCAGATCGATCACGTTGCTGTCCATGACGATGCGCACGATGCCGTCTTTGAGCTGGATGCCCTGGTCGAATTCGGTCACGGCCAGGTTGTCGCCATTGATGGCGCCCGACAGCCGTGGCTGGCCAAGGGTGCCGCCGGCGTTGAGGGTGGCGGCCAGCTTGCCGCTGAGGCTGAGCTGCGGACCGATCAGGTCACCCACGCGCTTGAGCGCGGGTACCTCCAGGCTGGCCTTCAGGTTCAGGGGCGACTCCGCATCCAGCGCCAGCAAGGCATCTACCCGGCGCAGGCCGATCTCGCCGCCCAGGTCCAGGGTGCCGATGCGCGCGGCATTGACGCGCCCGGTGAGGTCCATGCGTTCCCCCCGGAACTGGCTGCGCAGCTGCAGTTCGGACAGCCCCAGCGTGGCTTCGCCCACGCTGGTGGTGACGCGCACGTCGCCCGACTTGCGTGCCACCTGCAGGTAGCCGCTGGCGCTCTCGCCGAGCGTGAAGTCCCAGTCGCTGTCCAGCACCAGGTCGGTCTTGACCGGTGGCGGTGCGCCGGTGAACTGCTGCATCAGTTCCAGCACCCGGCCCACCTCCAGCGCGCGCACCTGACCCGCCGAGGCCAGCCGGCCCTGGCGGTAGGACAGGTGCCTGAGATCGAGGGCAGTGCGGTCGATCTCGATGCGGGTACTGCCGGCGTCGATGCCATCGGCCGAGGCATCGAGCATGAGCGGGCTGGTCATGGCAATGCGCGGCAAGCCCTGGTTGCTGAACTGGTCGAGGCTGCCGGCCCAGCCGTAATGGCCACGGGTCTTTTCGGTGACCTTGCCGTGCGCGGCCAGGTTCAGGTCCAGCACCTGATCGGCCAGCTTGCCCTTGGCTTGCAGGGCCAGGGTGTGGCTGGCGTAGGTGCCATCCAGCTTGATTGCCAGACGTGCCAGCTCGGCTTGCGGACCGCTGTAGCCGTCGCCGTCCAGCGTCAGGGCCAGGCGATTGTCGGGCGAGGCCACGCCGGCGGCCAGGTTGCTGTGCAATTCGCTCTGGCCCGACAGGTGATGCAGCTTGTACGGGCCGAAGGCCAGTTGCTCAGCCTGGAAGCTGGCCAGCAGGTTGGGCCGTTCGCGCGTGCCGCTGAGGATGCCCTCCACGCGCAGCAGGCCCGCCAGTCCATAGCCCAGTCTGGTCAGTTGCGGGGCATCGACCTTGAGTTTGAGCTTGTCGCGCGCGCTGCCGAAGCTGCCGTCGAGATCCAGCGTATTGCCGGCGATCTGCACGTGGGCGCTGCTGGGCAACAGGTGCAGGCCGGCCAGCTGGATGTCGCCCTGGCCGCTCATGGGCAGCTCGCCATAGCTGCTGTCGTGGATGCGGAAACCGAGCTTGAGCCTGAGTTCGGGAGACAGTGCACCGGCCGCATCGAAATCCATGTTGATGCGTGCGGCCACCGGCGTGGAGGTGGTTTTGTTCACATTACCCTTGCGGCCTTTGCCCGCAGGCGCCGGGTTCACCGCCCGCAGAACGGCGGTCGGGTCGAAATCGACCAGCCGGCCCTTGAAGGCATAATCCATGGCCCCGGCGGTCTGCAGCGTGCCGGACGTCTCCAGGCGCGATTTGCCTGCGGTGAGCGAGGCTTCGCGCAGTTGTACGCGGTCTGCACCGATGAGGCTGTCCACGCGCAGTTTCAGGGTGCTGTCCTGCAGGGTCAGCAGGACATTCTGGGCATCGGGTGCCAGGGTCAGCTCCACCGGGCCGGAAAGCCGCGTCGGACGCACCTGGCGATGTAGCTGGTTCAGGTCCAGATCGCTGACGCGCAGCTTGAACTGGCCGGCCAGCGGTTCTTCCTTGCCGGGCTCGCTGCTGCCGGGGCGGAACTGGCCGCTGCCCTCGATGCGCCCCTCGTGCGGCAGGCGGATCGCCAGCCGCGAGAGGGTTTGCTGTTGCAGGTCCAGCTTCAGGTCGGCACTGGCCGAGAGCAGCGGCAGCAGTTGCTGGTCCAGACTGCCGGGGCGGGCGTTGTCGAGTTCGATGCGGCCCGCCACCTGCAGCGCTGCATCCGCGGCCAGGCCGGCAGGCGGCGCCAGGTCGGCGCGCAGGGTCAGGTCGGCGGCCGGGGCGGCGGCGTTGAAAGCTTGCGGATTGATGTGCTGCAGGTCGATCCTGGCGCGCTTGAGCGGCACGCCGGCAAAAGGTGTGGCAAGGATGTCCGCGTTGCCCTTGAGCTTGTCCCCAGCGGCGGTGAGGGCGATGCCCAGTTCCCGCAGCGAGCCGGACAATTGCGCGGCCAGCTGGTATTGCTCCTTGTTCTGGCCTTGCTGATAGCTGCCTGCCAGTTCCACCCCGCCGCCGATGGCGAAGGGCGCTTTGCCGTTCAGATGAAGCAGGGCGGTGGCGTCGCCATAGGGCGTGGCAAGGCTGTCCAGCACCAGGGTGTGCTGCACGCCGTCGGAGTTGCCGTGCAATTTGAGTCGCGCGAGTTCGGTGGTGGAGGTGCCTTCGGTCAGGCTCAGGCTGGCCACGCTGATTTCCTTGATCTGCAGTGCCAGCGGGATCTCCAGCGAGGCCGGCAGCTTGCTCGGTTCGGACGGCGAAGGCTGCTGGTTCAGCCGCACCTTGCCTACGCGCAGATGGTCGACGCTGAACTGGCGGCGCAGCAGCGCCAGGTGCCAGCGGGCATCGATGCTGTCGATGTCGAGGATGCGTTTTTCATCCTGGTAGTGCAGGTCGCGCAGGCGCAGGCCGTCGGCCACGGTACCGCCCAGCAGCTGGCCGGAGAGCTTGCCGTCGAGGGCCTTGACGGCGCCATTCCAGAGCAGGCGGGCACCGCTTTCGGTATGGGTGGCGTAGAGGGCGGTGCCGGCAGTGGCCAGCACCAGCACGGCCATGGTCGCGCCGCTCCAGGCGGCAATACGCCGGAGGTGGCGGCGCGGTGACGGGGCCGAAGGGGGCTGCTGCGGATCGGTGTGCGGGTCGCTCATGCTGGGTGGTGATTCGAATTCAGGTCAACGAGAGGCTGGCGGGCTTGCATGCTGCCCTAGAAGGCGATGCCCAGCGAAATGTGCGGCCGGATCTGGCGCTTCTGGATGCCATAGGCCAGGTCCAGGTTGAGCGTGCCCACCGGACTGCGCCAGCGCGCCCCGCTGCCCACGCCATGATAGAAGGTCTTGTTGCTCCAGTTGTCGGCGGCGGCGCCGACGTCGTAGAACACCGCTGCGCCCCAGTGTTCGCTGAACCAGCGCTGATATTCGGAACTGCCCACGGCCAGGTACTTGGTCGGGTAGACGGTGCCATTCTGCTCGTTGCCGATGCTCTGGTAGCTGTAGCCGCGCACCGAATCATTGCCACCGGTGCGAAACAGCAGCGAGGGCGGCACCGCACCGGCGCTGCCGGCCGTGAAGACCCCGCCCAGCTCGGCCCGCAGCACCACGACGTCGCGCTTGCCGACCGGTACGAACTGCTTGAAGCGGCCGTACAGGCGCGAGAAGGTCTGGTCGGTCAGCAATCCCTTGAGGGCGAATCCGGCTTCCAGTGTCAGCAGATTGCCCCGGCGCGGGAAGATCGGATCATCCACATTGCGGCGCGACCAGGCAAAACCCGGTACCAGCGCACGGTGCTTGCCGGGCGTGACGATGGTATTGGCGGGCAGGGTGGCGCCGTTTTCCTGGCTCAGTTCATCGCGATAGTAGGTCAGCGAATAGGTGGTGTCGTAGTTCTCGCTGTTGCGTGCGCGCTTGAAACCGACCTGCTGGCTGCGCAGATCGACGCCTTCGAGCTTGGTACGGTCGTAGGAGGTATTGAGGCTGTTGACGAAGGCTTTGTCATCCGGCGGCATGGCCAGCGACAGCACGCCATACTGGCGTTTCTGTTCCAGCCGCAACTGGCTGTCGAAGACGTAGGCCTTGTTGAACACGTTGTAATGCGAATAGCGGCCCTCGATCTGGGCGCCCGTGTCGGTGCTGTAGCCGACGCCGGCACGGATGCGCTGGGCCGGGAATTCGGTGACCTGCACCTTCACCGGAGTTTGATCCGGGTGCTCGGGATCATCATCGATGGCCACGATGGCATTGGAGAAATAGGGCGTGTTCTGGATCTGCCGCTGCAGCGCCAGCAGACGATTGACGTCATACGGTTCGCCCACGACCAGCGGACTGACGTTGCGGATGATGCTTTCCGGATAGCGCCGGGTTCCGGTGATCTGCAGCGGTCCCAGCGTGAAGGCCGGGCCGCTGTCATAGCGCACGGCCAGGTCGGCCTGGTGTTCCTCGGGATCGACGCGCGCCTCGGAACGGGCGATGCGGGCGGCGGCGTATTTCCTTTGTTGCAGCTTCTCCAGGCCGGCGTTCTTTGCGCGGTCCCAGTCTTCCTGGCGGAAGGGCTGGCCGACCGGCAGCGACCAGTCTGCACGCAGGCCCGCTATGGTCGGCTGGTCTTCACGCGCAGCCGCGCCGGTCACGCTGATGTCGGCCGAACTGATCTCGGTGCGCGGGCCGGGGTCCACGCTGATGGTGATGTGGCGCAGCGCCTCCTTGCCGTCGGCAGCCGCACCATCCTGCGCGCTGACCTTGGTGACGGGCGTGAAATAACCCTCCGTGGAGGTCAGTTCGCGCACCTGGTCGCCGACGGTATCCATCATGAACTTGAGCTGTTCATCGCTGATGTCGTCACGGTCCTGATAGCGCGAGATATCCAGGAAATCCTTGAGCAACGACTGCACTGGCCTGGGGGCGTCGATCTGTACTTTGTAGGCCGCATGGGCGGTGTCGGCGGCGCACCAGAGGAAGGCGATGGCCAGGCTGCGGGTCCAAGTCATTGATTCACTGCATCATCGGTTGTCGGTTGAGGCGGCCGGCCTGACGCGCCGCGCGGCAAGTCAGGTAGGATGAGGGCTGGCGGCGCACGCCACCCAGGCCTGACCCGCACGCGGCGCGGATAGTTCCTGGCCGGGGCAGGCGGCGGGCGGTTCATTTCCGGGTCGCCCCGGGTGTCGTCCTGCGACGTTGGTCGGGCGCCCGCCACTTGCGTCATGGCCTGATGGAGAGCCCCGGGGGCGCTCCATCCTGTTCATCCCGCTATTGTAATGCCCCGGCACCGCCTGCCGGGCGGCAGACTATCGAAGGAGATTCATGTGAGCAGTACCAGCAGTGTGAGTACGGAGACCTATTCTGAAAAAGCCACCTGCGAGCGCCTGCTGTGGGTGCATCGCTGGACCGACAAGCTGTTGAGCTTTCGCACCACGCGCCCGGCGGGCTATCGCTTCACCGCCGGCCAGTTCGCCCGCCTGGGACTGGAGATCGACGGCGAGGTCGTCTCGCGCGCCTATTCGATCACTTCCGCAGAAGGCGATGACTACCTGGAGTACTACGCCATCATCGTCCCTGAAGGAAAGTTCACATCAGCCCTGAACCGGCTCCAGCCGGGCGATTCCGTCTGGGTGGAAAAGCTCAGTTATGGCTTCATGACGGCCGACCGTTTCAGCGATGGCCAGCAGTTGTGGATGCTGGCCACCGGTACCGGGCTGGGGCCTTATGTCTCGATCCTGCAGCAGCCCGAGGTATGGCAACGCTTCGCCGACCTGATCGTGGTGCACGGCGTGCGCCAGCGTGAGGAGCTGGCCTATGCCGAGACCTTCGCCCGGCTGCAGCAGCAGGCCGGTGAGCAGGGCTGGCCGGCGCGACTGCATCTGCTGCGCTGCGTGACGCGGGACGGCAATCTGCCGGCCGAGCCGGGCTGGCTGGCCGGACGCATCACGACCCTGCTCAGGGAGGGGCGGCTGGAGCAGGCCGCCGGTCTGAGCCTGAGCCCGGAACACAGCCGCGTCATGGCCTGCGGCAATCCGGACATGGTGACCGAGGTGCGCGAGCTGCTGCGCGAACGCGGCATGACCCCCTTGCGGCGCACCGGCGGCGGGCAGTTCGTGACCGAGGATTATTGGTGAGGAGGGTGGCGTCGGTAGCGCAGATGAGGATGGCAGCGAGAAATTCGAGGGAACTTCACAGAATATCGAACTATAGAACAAACAATTTTCTAGTATCTGCACTAAAAGCTGTGGATCGAATATTTTCTATTGACACCTCGAATTAATTCGAAATTTTGGTGATAAAACGCAGTTTTCTTTCTATTTTCTCCAGATTTTCTCTATCTCCTAGGGATGGAAGTTTTCGCGATGCCGTTGCGGCATCGCCCGAGACGGGGAGCCGACATCGATGCAGACAAATCGAGGGCCGAAAGCCGAGGCAAACCATAGGGAGCAGGAGCCGGGTAATGACGTTGCGGAGTCGCCACCTATCAGTCAATTGAACCATTTGGGGGTAGCATGAATTTGAAGAAAGTCCTGCACGTTGCCATTGCCGATGATCATCCCATCGTGCTGGGGGCGCTCAGGGGTGAGCTGGCGCGCCTGCCGGAGATCCGCATCGACCTGGAGGTGGAGAACGGCGAGGCTTTGATCAGCGCGCTCAAGCGCGCGCCCTGCGAGATCGTCATCACCGACTTCGCCATGCCGGCCGATGACAGCGACGAGTCTGATGGTTTCGCGCTGGTCAAGCGGCTCAAGACCGAGCATCCCTCCACCAAGGTGATCGTCTATACCGCCATGAACAATGGCGCCGTGATCCGCCGCCTGTATCGCATGGGCGTCTTCGCCGTCATCAACAAGCGTGAAAAGACCGACGAACTGATCAACGCCTGCCTGGCCACGCAGAGCAGCAAGCAGCTGTACTTCCCGGTGTCGTTGCGGGGTGAGCTGGAGATGAGCTGGGCGCAAGGTGAAGGGTTCGGTCTGGTGCGCGAGCTGACCCAGAGCGAGCTGGAGGTGGTGCGCCTGTTCGTGGAGGGGCAGACGCTGGGTGAAATCTGCGAGCGGCTCTCCCGTACGCCCAGCACCATCAGTACCCACAAGAACAATGCCATGCGCAAGCTGGGCTTGAGTACGGATGCGGAGCTGATCAAGTATGCGTATTCGACGGGGATGATCAACTGAACGGCCTGTCCCCGGCGCCGCGAGCACGGTGCCGGGGCACCTGTATTGCCGGGGCCCATTCAGGAGGATTTGGACCGTAGATTAACGGGAAGCCAAAACAAAAAGCCCGGTCACCAGGACCGGGCTTTTTGCTTGAATCTTTGGGGTGGCTGATGGGACTCGAACCCACGACGACAGGAATCACAATCCTGGACTCTACCAACTGAGCTACAGCCACCGTCGACTGTCAGACAGACTTGCGTCCGTCATCAAGTAAGCGAAAGATTATACAAACACTTGAGGGCAATGGCAACATAATTTCAATGCAAATTGGCAATTGCCCTGAAATTTCTTTCCAGTCATTCCTGCAACGGCATCATCGGCCGGCTTGCGGCTGCAAGGCCTGCACCGGCGGGTCGAGCCTGAGCAGGCCGTTGAAAGCCTGTTCCAGCGTCGAGCGGCTGGCCGTGGTGAAGCCGGCCAGCGAGCCGGTGGCGGCCTGGCCGAACAGGCCCTGGGTCTCCAGCAGGCGCTGCAATTGCCGGGTCACGGCCTGGCCGGTATCGATGACGTCCGGTACGGCACCCGCCAGGTGCCGGCAGACGCTTTCGATGGCCGGGCGCACGAAGGGGTAGTGCGTGCAGCCCAGCACCAGCGTGTCGGCGCCTTGTTCGAGCAGCGGCGCCAGGTAGCGTTCCAGCAGTTGTGCCGTGGCCGGGGAGTGCAGTTCGCCTTTCTCGATCAGGTTCACCAGGCCGACGCAGGCTTGCGGCAGGTAGCGGACCTGGTATTGCGCCTCCATCTGCGCCTGCAGCGCGGCAAAGCGCTGGCTGGTCAGCGTGCTGCGCGTGGCCAGCACGCCCACGATGCCGCTGCGGGTTTGCTGGGCAGCCGGCTTGAGGCCGGGTTCGATGCCCACCACCACCAGTTGCGGCCAGCGTGTGCGGATGGCCTGGATGGCGGCTGCCGTGGCGGTATTGCAGGCCACCACCAGGGCTTTCACGCCTTGTTCAAGCAGGAAGGACGCAATGATCAGCGAGCGCTCCACGATCTGCGCACAGGTCTTGTCGCCATAGGGCGCATAGCCGGAGTCGGCAAAGTAGAGCAGCTGTTCGCGGGGCAGGGCGGCGTGGATGTGCCGCAGCACCGACAGGCCGCCGATGCCGGAATCGAAAATGCCGACCGCAGCGTTGGCTGCGGCCGGCATCGGGGTACTGCTGGCGGACCCTGCGGCAGAAGGCGCACTGACCTGCTTGACGGCTTCATTCATGGTGCTGCGCGCGCTCCTGCTGCAAGGTTTGCCCGAGGTCAATCAGGCCGTGGTGACGGGGATCTTGGACAGCGACACGCTCTGGGCGATCTTTTCCTTCCATTCGGCAGGCCCCGTGTTGTGCACCGAGATGCCGTTGGCGTCGACCGCCACGGTCACCGGCATGTCCTTGACCTCGAATTCATAGATCGCTTCCATGCCCAGGTCGGCAAAGCCCAGCACCTTGGCCGACTTGATCGCCTTGGAAACCAGGTAGGCCGAGCCACCCACGGCCATCAGGTAGGCCGACTTGTGCTTCTTGATGGCTTCGATGGCGGCGGGACCGCGCTCGGACTTGCCGATCATGGAGATCAGGCCGGTCTGCTCCAGCATCATGTCGGTGAACTTGTCCATGCGGGTGGCGGTGGTCGGGCCGGCCGGGCCCACCACTTCGTCACGCACCGGATCGACCGGGCCGACGTAGTAGATCACGCGGTTGGTGAAGTCCACCGGCAGCTTCTCGCCCTTGGCCAGCATGTCCTGGATGCGCTTGTGGGCGGCATCGCGGCCGGTCAGCATCTTGCCGTTCAACAGCAGGGTCTGGCCCGGCTTCCAGGAGGCGACTTCTTCCTTGGTCAGGGTATCCAGATCAACGCGCTTGGACTTCTCGGTGTCGGCCACCCACTGCACTTGCGGCCAGTCCGACAGCGACGGCGGTTCCATGTACGCGGGGCCCGAGCCATCCAGCACGAAGTGGCCGTGGCGGGTCGCGGCACAGTTGGGGATCATTGCCACCGGCTTGGAAGCCGCATGGGTCGGATGCATCATGATCTTCACATCCAGCACGGTGGTCAGGCCGCCCAGGCCCTGTGCGCCGATGCCCAGTGCGTTGACCTTCTCATAGAGCTCGATACGCAGCTCTTCGGTCTTGTTCTGCGGGCCGCGCTTCAAGAGCTCGTACATGTCGATGTCTTCCATCAGCACTTCCTTGGCCATCAGCATGGCCTTCTCGGCAGTGCCGCCGATACCGATGCCCAGCATGCCCGGCGGGCACCAGCCGGCACCCATGGTGGGCACGGTCTTCAACACCCAGTCCACCAGGTTGTCGGAAGGGTTGAGCATGACGAACTTGGTCTTGTTCTCGGAGCCGCCGCCCTTGGCCGCGATCTGCACGTCCACCGTATTGCCGGGCACCAGTTCCATGTGGATCACGGCCGGGGTGTTGTCCTTGGTGTTTTTGCGCTCGAACTGCGGGTCGGCCACGATGGAGGCGCGCAGCACGTTGTCCGGGTGCGAGTAGCCGCGGCGCACGCCTTCGTTGACGGCATCGGCGATCGAGCCCGAGAAGCCTTCGAAGCGCACGCCCATGCCGATCTTCAGGAACACGTTGACGATGCCGGTGTCCTGGCAGATCGGGCGCTTGCCCTCGGCGCACATGCGCGAGTTGGTCAGGATCTGGGCGATCGCATCCTTGGCGGCCGGGCTCTGCTCGGTCTCGTAGGCGCGCGCCAGGTGTTGAATGTAATCGGCCGGATGGTAGTAGCTGATGTACTGCAGCGCGGCGGCGACGGATTCGATGAGATCGTCTTGCTTGATGATGGTCATGGCTGGTTCTCTCGGTTTGGATGAGGCAAAGTCAGTGCGGCTTGTCGGAGGGTTCGGAAGGATGCACCATCAGCCGGTCGCAATAGGCGATGGCCATGGCCGACAAAAGGAAGGCGATATGGATGCCGGTCTGGGCGATGAGCGTCTTGGCGTCATACAGATTGGCATTGATGAAGGTTTTGAGCAGATGGATCGACGAGATCCCGATGATGGCCGTGGCCAGCTTGACCTTCAGGACAGAAGCGTTCACATGCGAGAGCCACTCCGGCTGGTCCGGATGGCCTTCCAGGTTCATGCGGGAGACGAAAGTTTCATATCCCCCCACGATCACCATGATCAGCAGGTTGGAAATCATCACCACGTCGATCAGCGCCAGTACCACCAGCATGATGGTTTGTTCATTGAGCTTTTCCGGGCGGATGGCACCGGGGATGGCGACCGCATCGAGGATATGATCCAGCGAACTGGCGCTGCCCATGGCCGCGCCGATCAGGTCCACCAGCTCGACCCAGAAGTGATAGACGTAGACGCACTGGGCCAGGATCAGGCCCAGATAGAGCGGCAGCTGCAGCCAGCGGCTCATGAAAATCAGGTTGGGCAGGATGCCGATCTTGCGGGGAGGCTGGGGCGACGAGTTTTTCATGTGTCTGGCTACGCTTGATTCTGGCGGATTATGGCGATATCCGATGATGGTACCGATGCCGCTGTCGCAGCATGGCGTCGGATTTGGGGCCGTATTCTACACGCCCTTGGGCCAATTCCGGGGACGGCCCTTCATCCAATGGCCGATCCGCTGTGCACCCGGCTGCAGCCATGCCTGCGGGAAACATCATCCTGTGCCAGAATGCCAAGATGTTGTCTTGAACATCAGAGAACATCGCAGCGATATGAAGTTCTGCGTCCATGTAGCCCGGGTGGCATCTGCCGCCCCTGCTTGCGCACGTGGCCGCCATTGCTGGTCAGCCCTGATGCAAGCGGCCTGCCGCGCCGGAGGGGCGCTGCTTGTGTAAGGACTGAGTAAGTGAAACGGCCTATGTTTTGCGGAAAGCAAAAACAAACCTAGTGGAGACTACCGTGGCAGACATCGAAACTTTCAAGCAAGAGAACCGCGTATTCGCACCCCCGGCCGAGCTGGTCAAACACGCCGCCATTTCAGGCATGGACGCCTACCATGCCCTGAACGCCGAATTCGCCAAGGACTACGAAGGCACCTGGGCCAGGCTGGCCAAGGACAACCTGAAGTGGCACAAGCCCTTCACCCAGACACTGGATGAATCCAATGCGCCGTTCTACAAGTGGTTCGCCGATGGTCAGGTGAACGTCTCGTACAACTGCCTGGACGTCAATCTGGAAAACGGCAATGCCGACAAGACCGCCATCATCTTTGAATCCGACGATGGCAAGGTCACCCCCGTGACCTACCGCGAGCTGCACCGCAAGGTCTGCCAGTTCGCCAATGGCCTCAAGTCCCTGGGCATCAGGAAGGGCGACCGTGTGGTCATCTACATGCCGATGTCGGTCGAAGGCGTGGCCGCGATGCAGGCGTGTGCGCGTATCGGCGCGACCCACTCGGTGGTGTTCGGCGGCTTCTCCGCCAAATCCCTGCACGAACGCGTCATCGACGCCGGTGCAGTGGCCGTGCTGACCTCGGATTACCAGGTGCGCGGCGGCAAGCAGCTGCCCCTGAAATCCATCGTCGACGAAGCGCTCGCCATGGGCGGCTGCGACACGCTCAAGCACGTGGTCGTCTACAAGCGCGCCGGTGCCGAGATCAACTGGGTCGAAGGCCGCGACCTGTGGCTCTCCGACGTGGTGGCCAACCAGCCCGACACCTGCGAGCCGGAATGGGTCGATGCCGAGCATCCGCTGTTCATCCTCTACACCTCCGGCTCCACCGGCAAGCCCAAGGGCGTGCAGCACGCCTCGGCGGGCTACCTGCTGTGGGCCGTGCTGACCATGAAGTGGACCTTCGACATCAAGCCCGATGATGTCTACTGGTGCACCGCCGACATCGGCTGGATCACCGGCCACACTTATATCGCCTATGGCCCGCTGGCCGTGGGCGCGACCCAGATCGTCTTCGAAGGCATCCCGACCTATCCCAACGCCGGCCGCTTCTGGGACATGGTGGCGCGCCACAAGGCCACCATCTTCTACACCGCACCCACCGCGATCCGTTCGCTGATCAAGGCGGCCGATGCGGATGAGAAGGTCCATCCCAAGCAATATGACCTGTCATCGCTGCGCATCCTCGGTTCGGTGGGTGAGCCCATCAACCCGGAAGCCTGGATGTGGTACTACAAGAACGTCGGCCGCGAGAACTGCCCCATCGTCGACACCTTCTGGCAGACCGAGACCGGCGGCCACATGATTTCGCCGCTGCCGGGCGCCACGCCGCAGGTGCCTGGCTCCTGCACGCTGCCGCTGCCGGGCATCACGGCGGCCATCGTCGACGAGACCGGCAACGACATCCCCAACGGCAATGGCGGCATCCTGGTGGTCAAGCGTCCGTGGCCGTCGATGATCCGCACCATCTGGAACGATCCGGAACGCTTCAAGAAGAGTTACTTCCCCGAGGAGCTGGGCGGCCATATCTACCTGGCCGGCGACGGCGCGGTGCGCAACAAGGAAACCGGCTACTTCACCATCACCGGCCGTATCGATGATGTGCTCAACGTCTCCGGCCACCGCATGGGCACCATGGAAATCGAATCGGCGCTGGTCGCCAACAGCATCGTGGCCGAGGCCGCCGTGGTCGGTAAGCCCGATGAAACGACCGGTGAATCGATCTGCGCCTTTGTGGTGTTGAAACGTCCGCGCCCGACCGGCGAGGAAGCCAAGCAGATCGCCAAGGAGTTGCGCGACTGGGTGGCCAAGGAAATCGGTCCGATTGCCAAGCCCAAGGAAATCCGCTTCGGCGACAACCTGCCCAAGACGCGCTCCGGCAAGATCATGCGCCGCCTGCTGCGCGTGCTGGCCAAGGGCGAGGCGATCACGCAGGACGTGTCCACGCTGGAAAACCCGGCCATCCTGGACCAGCTGAAGGAAGCGCAGTAAGCCAGTTTGCAGGCGAGCCGGCAGGGCAGGGCGTTGCAGGATGGACGCCGGCCCTGCCGGTTTTTTATGGTCTTTTTGAAAAATATGCAGAAAAGACTTGGCTTCGGTGAGAAGCTTGCTATAATG
This sequence comes from Herbaspirillum sp. DW155, assembly GCF_037076565.1. Taxonomy (NCBI): domain Bacteria; kingdom Pseudomonadati; phylum Pseudomonadota; class Betaproteobacteria; order Burkholderiales; family Oxalobacteraceae; genus Herbaspirillum; species Herbaspirillum sp. DW155. Next base: position 1,627,331 of record NZ_AP029028.1, read on the forward strand.
CATGGCTTCGCTGAATGCGAACCCGAATCCAGGAGAGGTGGATGAGTGGTTTAAGTCGCACGCCTGGAAAGCGTGTATAGGTTCATAGCCTATCGGGGGTTCGAATCCCCCCCTCTCCGCCAGTATGAATAAAGGCCTGCAGCGATGCGGGCCTTTTTCTTGTGCTATTCAAAAGCGGTTGTGCTATTCATCAGCTATAGATTCGAAAAGCGAGGAAGCAGATCTTGATCTGCAAGGCGAATCTCAATGGCATTTGCTGCCTTGATGTGCTCCTTGTTTTTTACAGAGAACGTTTCGTCCGAGACGCTGACGACGATTGTTCCTTTCTGCTTCTTGTCTTTGTCCCGAACCGCAATCAGCTCTGGAGCCTCTGGTACCTGTGCGGGAGTCAAAATCTCAGGCAAATAGAGCATCCAGCCGACGCCAGGGTGATCTTCAAAGACGGCATGTCGGGTTGCATAGGGAGGAGGGCTTACCTGAATAAATGGCGCAGGGAAGATTTCTAGAAGTGTATTGATAATCTGAACAATATTTCCCTTTTTCTCTAGTGCTTGCACAGCCTTGGAATTGAGTTCGAAAGAGGACCTCGAGTGATTAGAGGCAATTGCCACTTTGTGTAGCAAGACGGCGCCGCCTGTATCTTCTTTTCCGTTCCATACACCTAATCTTCGAAACTGTTCAGATCGGTCAGATTTTTCCTCTTCTTGAAAAATAGCGATAGCTGCTGGTGATGGTCCATTTTTATCAAAGGCGATGTTACGCCGGGCGTTGTCAGGGGTGTCCGCCGGTGGGCACCAATCCTCAAGCGGCATACCTATTTGGTCCAAGAGAATGGCCACTCGCCAAAGCTGATTAAGTTGCTCAGAAATGCTGGGCAGCGTTTCGAGCCCAGATCGATAGGGGAATTTAATGTTCATCGGATTACGGCATAAAAACCACGGTTATTAGCAGTCCTTCGTCCAGAAATATTCGCTTCATGTGATCGGCAACGAATTTCTCCATGAAGTACCAATTGAGTCTTGCGGGCGGAGAAGCCGTTGTAACACGACTTTGTTTTTCCGCTTGATTCATCAGTTCTTGATATCCGGTGAAAGAGAAAAAGAACTTTGGCGTGTCCGTCTCTTGATCAAAAAAATGTGCATATCGGGCCTTCGCTTCCTGCAAGAGACATTCAGAAGAGCGGAATCCATCGAAGTCCACACCAGAAAATGCCCACTCAGTATAGGGCGCAAAGCCCGTCACTCGCGCTTGGTACTCGCGAGAGATATCGGACATATTCCATCGCCGCGACACTACTGCACCGCCGTTAGGCGGACATTCCTTACATTTTTCGCTCTGCTTTGTCACGTCAACTTGAGCAAGCGGCTTGCTTTGAGCTTCTTCAGCTTTATTGGAATTTGTATAGACCGCAGCGGCGCCGCCCGCTACGACAGCAGTGCCAGCTATTCCCAGCCACGCTGCTACTTCAGCAGAGATGACCGGCACGAACGGGATAGCGAGAAAACCCATGCTTATTCCTCTTCTTGTTCTGAAGTGCGAGCAAAGTAGCGCAGCACATCTTTCATATCAGTCAGCCGCTGCTCAGGCGTGGCATCGGGCTTGCTCAGGTATTGTTGCGTCTCCGGCCGTTGGAATATTCCGGGCAGATCGGCGGACATGTACATCATGTAGATGAGCGAAGGCGTCTGCGTGAATCCAAGGTTCAGCCCATTGTCATAGGCGGCGCGCATTCGTCCGATGATCTCGGCGCGGTCTGGCTGCGCCTGGAGATCAGCCCGATCTGCCAGGAACTCATCGGCAACCGCAGCAACGAAATTGTCAGTGTCGCGGGCCTGTATCTTCTGGAATTGTTCTTCAGTGATTCTGAGCATGATGCCTTCCAATGCGCACACGACGGCCATCCATGAAAAACAGCCATTCGGTAATCCCTTCGAACAGATAGCTACGCTGCGCCTCATCAAAATCCCGCGCGGCATTGGCCAGCGCTCGCGGATCCCATAAACGCAGCAGGGCCTGTCGACCGTCTGGCAGCACGACCTGCACGCGGGCCTACAGCGTGGCCGCCATTTCATCCAGGCCCATTGGACTGATGAGCCATGACACTGCGGGAGACCTTGCTTCCAGTCGCGTCACATCGCCGTGCAGATCGGCGGGAGCGTTTTCGGCATCCAGTAGCCACGGTCCTGATGGAGCGAGATGCGCATCGACCGTACCGAGGAAGAGCCCGCGCATGTACAGATCTTCCTCAAGGGCCTTTTCGTAATGAGCCTGGTAGTGAAAGCCATCCACCAGGGCATATAGCTTGAGGTGCGGCATGGTGCTGCGCAGTTGCGCAAGCCGCTGTTGAATGTCGGCAGGCATCAGTCGCGCACGATCATGGTTGCGCCGGACTTCGCTGCATTCATCAGGCAACTGAGGCAGATGCCAGAATCTGCTGGGGGCAGTGCATTGGTCAGGGTGCTGGCGGCAGTGGAAGCGTTGGCGGCCGTATCTGCATCCTGTTCCATGGAGTGTGTAGTGACCGCCTGTGTGGCCATCAGGACCGCACCACATGCGGTGCGGTCTCCCTCGCGAGCAGGTGCCTTGCCGTTAGTGATCATGTCTTCGGCACCGGTGGTGATCGGGAAGGTCCCTTTGCAGCGCGGGCAGAAGGTCAAGTCACCGATGCCTGCCACGGCCTTGCCATGGATCAGAAAGGTCTGATCGCCGCTGATGACCGTGCCGCCATGGCTGGTCTTGTCTCCAATGGTGATGAATGGACGACTCATGATTACCTCGCCAGGTTAGACATGACGCACAAGTCGCTACATAGATTGGATTTGACTCAGAACCGAGTCCATCCAAGCGGCATTTAGAGAAATTGAGATTGCATTGGGATAATGATTCCGTTAAGCCTAAAAAATAGGCACCGTTGTGAAAGTCGGCAGGGGGGCGCATCTAGATAGCGGGCATGGCCCTTATTCACATGATTTTCCACCATAGTTGGTGATAACTAACTGATTAAAAATTAATCGAATGACAGCTTTTTCCAGCTTTCCGAGGAAACCCGCATGGCATAGCCAAAGTGCGTTAATTCGAATCCCCCCTTTCCGCCAGTAGTCAAAAAAGCCCCGCACTACGGGGCTTTTTTTGGGGAAAAATTAATCCGATCGGTGGCCTGCCGCAAACCACCTTCCCCTTCCAAAACCCACTTTTAACTGCAATTCAACAATCCCTCTGACGTCGTAATCATCAGCTTGTTGTCTTTGCGGAGCGGGCATCGCGACCTCGCGCGGATGGATCCGCTGCTGACGACGCGGTTTTTTTGCGCAAGTGGAAAAAGAGCCAGATCGCAAATGCCGATCCGCAAATCGTGGCGTAGAGAAGATAAAAATACGCCACCGTTTTTAGTATGCTTTGGGCGCCTTGGATCAAATCGAGGAGCATCTGTGTCTTTAAGTTCTTGATCACTCTTCGGTATTCCGGCTTCGCTATCCCGGCGCCCATTCGAAGAGGAAGGATCTGTTGGTTATTGCCTTTGGGCAATCGTGATGGTAGCCGGAAACATCCAGCCAAGGATAATATTTAACCCCTTTTGCGCATGTCGAACCTGTGTGTGGGATCGCCGATACAGTCCATCCTCACCTCTTGGGAAATGAAGCGTCCACGAGGAGCGGGCGATTCCGATTGATACCGTAGTTGTCCCATAGTCGAACCGGCCGATGAGCGTACCATCGCATCCCATCGCTTCCCTGGACCTGATGATCAGCACGATGCCCACCCGTTTCCCTGCACTGAATCCGACCTTGCAGCTGATAGTCGCAGCGCTGCTGCTTGTCCTCATGATGACCGCGTGCGTCACTGCCCATGCCCAGGATCGCCGCATGGTAAGCGAGCCATCGCTGCCGCCGCAGTCGGCCGTCTGTATCACACTGCTGCCCGTGCCGGCCAGTTCGTCTGCTCAGGATACCCGCCGCTTGCAGCAGGCCATCGATGCCTGCGGTGCCGGCCAGGCAGTCAGGCTGATGGCCGGCATTGCGGGCGGCCGTTTTGTCAGCGGCCCGCTGGTGATGAAGTCAGGCGTCACGCTCTGGCTCGACGAGGGCGTCACGCTTGTGGCCGCCGCTGATCCTGCCTTGTTTGATCGCAATGGCCGCTGCGGCACCATTGACGAGAAGGGTGCGGGATGCCGGCCCTTCCTTCTCTTCGAAGGCACGCGCGGCGGAGGCATCGTCGGCACAGGCCGCATTGACGGGCAGGGCGGCGAGATCATGGCGGGCAGTACGCAATCCTGGTGGCAACTGGCCCGGCGCGCGCAGCAGGAGCACGGCAAACAGAACGTGCCGCGCCTGATTCAGGTGGTGCATGCGCATGACATCACGTTCTATCGCATCACCCTCACCAATGCGCCCAACTTCCACCTCTCCCTGAGCCAGACCGAGGGCGCGACCCTCTGGGGAATACGGATCGATACCCCCGCCGACGCCCGCAATACGGATGGCATCGATCCTGCCGACTCGCAGGATGTCACCATCGCCCACAGCTTCATCCGTACCGGCGATGACCATATTGCGATCAAGGCCGGTCATGGCGGCACCCGTTACGTATCCATCGTGGACGATCATCTGTATTGGGGGCATGGCTTGTCCATCGGCAGTGAGATAGCGGGCGGCGTGAGCGACATTCTGGTTCGCGATGTCAGCATCGATGGGGCCGTCTCCGGTCTGCGGATCAAGAGTGATGCGAGCCGCGGTGGCCTGGTCAGCGCGGTCCGTTATGAGAATGTATGCCTGCGCAATAATCGCCATCCGCTGGAGTTTGATACCCGCTATGATGCCCACGCCAAGGGGGATGCCATTCCGGTCTATCGCGATATCCTGCTGCGCCATGTCAGCGGAGAGGGCGGCAGTCTGGTGGTGCGAGGCCATGATGCGGATCACCCGCTGGCGCTGATGCTCGATGGCGTGGCCTTCGCTGGAGGAGCCATCTGGCAGGTGGACTATGCGCATTTGGGCGCGGGGCCGGGTGGCGTATCCCCTCTGCCGGCCGGACTGACCGCGCCGCCGGCCGGTGTGGAACAGATGCAATGCGCTGCGCGCTGGGTGCCGTTTCCGTCCGGCTGATGGGCCGCGCCGGGTCGGCATTGTTCATTGAACTTACTGGATGGTGATGCCCGGATAAACGCCAAAGTCATCGTGGCGCGTAGCGAAGAATCAACGCAGAATCAGCGCAGAATCAGCGCACTGCTCTCCAGCGAGCGCCGATGTTTTCTTCCGTCTTCTGTCCCTGGTTGCGTTGACCGGTTCAGTGCAACATCGCTCCGGCACCCGCCTCGAGATCAGCACATTGCGCCAGTTCTTCCTGTTCCTCGATGAACAGCAAGAACTCCATGTGATTCCTCGCATGTACCCACGCCGCCAGCGTGCGCCCGCCTTGCGCGTGCGCAGCGTTGATATGCCGGGCCATCAAGGCGCCCAGGCACTGCCTGATCTCGCCGGATTCCGCACCGGCCGCATGCATCGCCACGAGGCAATTTCTGGTCGCGCTGCGGATCAGGTCCCCGACGATGAGATTGGCTCCGGCCTTCCCGGCAAGCTCCGTGACGATAGCCACGTATCGGTCAGCAATATTTTTTACAAAATGATTGATCATCGTTTCTCCCCTTGATGACTTTATCCCGCTTCGCCAACACAACACCATCAGGAGAATCCTGAGCCCTCTGCCTTCGCGCGCCGGATCGGGATAACTTTGTGACCGCCAACCTCAGGCAATCTCTGATGGTGAAGCCCGGTTGTCCTAACGATAATGGGGCCATCAGACGTCACCGTGCAGGGGAGAGCAATGGGAGTGTGTTCGATCAAGGTGGCGTCCCGGGCAGCCAGGCGATTCGTGGCCGCCGTGTGTGTCATCATCATCGCGCTGGAAACATGGACCAGCTGGCGCGGCCATGCCGCCGAGATGGAGGATGCGTTCCGCTCCACGGCCAACATGGCGCTGGCGCTGTCGCAGCATGCGGACCAGGCGCTGGATGAAGTCGATATCGTGCTCAGGGAGGTGCTGGAGCAGATGCAGGGCAAGCCGCTCGCATCGACGGACAAGGAGCGCGTGCATAACTTCCTGGTCCGCAATGTCGGCGAGGTGGAGCAACTGGCGGGCCTGTTTGTCTATGATGAAAAAGGCGCATGGATCGCCTCGTCCCAACCTGTGCTGGAAACACGTTTCAACAACAGCGACCGCGATTATTTTCAGTATCACCAGGCGCATCGCCTCGACTCCCCTTTCATCGGCAAGCCCTTGCGCAGCAAGTCCACGGGGCATTGGGTGCTGACCATGAGCCGGCGTATCGACAAGCCCGACGGCACGTTTGGCGGGGTCGTTGTGGCCACGCTGGACATCGATTTTTTCGAGCGCTTCTATCGCCAGTTCGATATCGGACAGCGAGGCACCATCTTGCTGGTCTCCAACGACGCCACCGTGCTGTATCGCCGGCCATTGCGGGTCGACTCGATGGGAATGTCGCTGGAGCATTCGCAACTGTTCCAGCGTTATGTCAGATCTGCCGAGGCGGGCCAGGTCGAATTACGTTCGACGCAGGACGGTGTGCTGCGCATCCAGAGCTTCAGACACCTTGCGAGGTATCCGCTCTTCGTCGCCGTTGCCGTCTCCAAGGATGAGATCCTGCAGACCTGGAGGCGACATGCCCTCTGGCGCGCTGCCGGCATCATCCTGCTCCTGCTGGCCATCGCTTACGGGGGTAACAAGATGGTCGCGCAGGTGTCGCTGCGGGAACGCGCCCAGGCCGAGGCCGTGCAGGCAAAGTCCGAGCTGGAGACGATGTTCCAGGTGCTGCAGAGCCAGTCGCGGCGCGACGGACTGACCGGTGTCGCCAACCGCCGTTATTTTGATGAACTGCTGGCGTCGGAAACCGCGCGCTTCTCCCGGTCGGGCGGGGCGTTCTCGCTGCTCATGATCGACGTCGATTACTTCAAGCAATACAACGACCGGTATGGCCACGCGGCCGGCGACATCTGCCTGAAGGCGATCGCCTCAGCCATCTCGGCGGCCGCTCAGCGTGAAACCGATACGGTGGCGCGCTACGGCGGCGAAGAATTCGCGGTATTGCTGCATGAATGCGGCCGTGCCGGTGCCCTCGTCGTTGCCGGGCGCTTAATCGCAGCGGTCAGGGCGCTCGCCATTGCGCACGCCGCCGCTGAAGACGGACTGGTCAGCGTCAGTATCGGCATCACCTCCATCGAATCGAGGAAAGGGTTCGACTGCCTTCCGCGCGAGCTCATCGACAGCGCCGACAGGGCGCTCTATCAGGCCAAGGAACAGGGGCGCGCCCAATGGGTGTTCCGGGAATTCAGCGGCAGCGGGACCAGAGTAGCCTGGTCTGCCTAGCTCCACCGGCAGGCCTCAGGCGGCGCCTGCCGGGGGCGCCTCGTCGTCGGCAGCGTTCGGACTTTTCTCCACCAGCACGCCACCGCGCCCGATGCGCTGGATACCGGCCGGGGCATTGAGCGGGGGCTGTCCGCCCAGCGTGCCTTCGTGGCCCGCAGGTTCCTTCTCGACATGGGTCCGGGTGGGGCCTTCCTTGGGGCGACGCGCCTGGTCTTCGTCTAGCTCAGTGTCGTGCTGATCGTTGTGTGGGGGCAGGGTCATGGAAGTCTCCTCAGAAATCCATACGGTAGCGCCGTCAGCCTTCCGCTGTTATCGGAAGCGCCCGCAGAATCACGTCAGCGAGGCACTGACAATTTTCCCGCCAGTCTCAGCCGGCGTCTTCCGGGGGGTGCGATGCGCGCTCCCTGATCGTCTCCATCGCCCGCATCAAGACCTCGCGCTCGGCGCGGCTCAGGGTCTGCAAGAGGTGGGCTTCACGCTCTTGTACCATCGGCACGATCTTGCGGTACAGCTTGCGTCCTTGCGCAGTGGGTTTGACGAGGCGCGCACGGGCGTCCTCCGGGCTGGGCTGGCGCACCACCAGCCCGGCCTGCTCCATACGCGCCAGAGCACGGCTGACCTGCATCTTGTCCAGCGAGGTGTGCGGGACCAGATCGCTGGCCTGCATCTGACCCTCTTCGGCCAGGGCGGCGAGGATACGCCATTCGTCGCGGCTCAGGCCGAAGCGGTCGGCATAGACGCTGGCCACCGAGCGGCTCACGGCCTCGGCCAGTTGTGCCAGCTGATAAGGGAAAAAGTTTTGCAGTTTCATCCCGCTATGGTAACAGACGTTACCAATCCGGCATGGCAGCCATGCGCTTGATCCACATCAAGAACAATGCATGCAGGACCGCGCTGGCCGGTATTCTGCGTTGACCCCGGTTGCACATCCTCCATATAGTAACATCCGTTACTAATTAAAGGATTGCCATCCAAGGAGACGCCCATGAAGATCGACCGCATCCATCACGTTGCATATCGCTGCAAGGACGCCAGGCAGACCGTGACCTGGTACCAGAAATATCTCAATATGGATTTCATCCTGGCCATCGCCGAAGACCAGGTGCCGTCCACCAAGGCGCCCGATCCTTATATGCACGTTTTCCTGGATGCCGGGCAGGGTAACGTGCTGGCCTTCTTCGAAATCCCCAACTCGCCGCCCATGGGACGCGACACCAATACGCCCGCCTGGGTACAGCACATCGCCTTCAAGGTAGACAGCGAGGATACGCTCAGGGAGGTCATGCAGCGCCTGCAGGCCGACGGTATCGAGGTGGTCGGTATCACCGATCACACCATCTTCAAATCGATTTACTTCTTCGATCCCAGTGGTCACCGTATCGAGCTGGCCGCCGATTGCGCCACTGAGCAGCAGTTACGGCGCCTGGATGAGGTCAAGTGGGAGATGCTCGATGAGTGGGCGCGCACGCGACGCGCACCCAGGCACGCCGCCTGGATGCATGTGCAGGAATTCACAGCCAGCGCCGCGTGACCGGTTAAAAATTTACCGCTGCGCCGGGCCATCGTTTCGGTCAGCCGGCGTTGCAGGATGCCTGTGACTGGCGGGCACGCTTGAGGTGATACATGCCCTGGTCGGCGCAGGCCAGCAGTTCTTCCATCGAACGTCCGTCCTCGGGATAGCGGGCATGGCCCAGGCTGGCACTGACCGACAGTGCGGCCGGGCCGATCTGGAAGGGCATCTCCAGCGACCGGGTGAGCTTGTCGCGGATGATCTCGATGTCATCGCTGGTCACGATGTCGGTGAGCACCACGAACTCATCGCCGCCGATGCGGGCAATCGTGTCGGCATGGCGCAGGCTGCTGCCCAGACGTTCGGCGACCTGCATCAGCAGCAGGTCGCCGGCGGCGTGACCGTGACCGTCATTGACCGACTTGAAGTCATCCAGATCCAGGAACAACAGCGCGAAGCAGGCTTGTCCGCGCTGCGCGCGGCTGATGGCCCGCGCGATGCGCTGCTGCAGCAGCCAGCGGTTGGGCAGGCCGGTCAGATCATCGTAGAGCGCCTGCTGGCGTAGCCGGTCATTGGCGGCACGCGCTTCGTGCAGCTGTCGATGCAGCTGGCGGCAGCGTACGCGCGCCCATGCCAGCATAGCCCCCAGCCCGCCCAGCAGGCCAAGTTCATAGCCGGGGCCCAGGGAGCCGATCGAGACATGCTTCCAGGCCATCTGGCTGAGCCTGGCCAATTCGCTGTTATCCATCCCAAACATAAAAGGCCGCACCTTCTTTCATTGCCACGCAGATGAATCCTCTGCCATAGATGTTCCGGATCTCGAAGCGGGTGTGCGCCAGCTGGGTCAGCTTCTTCCGGATGCGATAGATGATGGTATCGATACGATGCGGGTCGATGATCTCGGCCGTGATGTTGAGCGCATGCATCAGTTGTTCCGTACTGACCGGGAAATGCGGGCTCAGGAAGAGTGTGGTCAGCACTGCGCATTCCCGCTCGCTCAACGCCAGGCGTTCATTGTGGGGACTGACCAGCGTGCCGTGACGGCGATACAGGGTCCAGGCTTCGGTCGTGCCGGCGACAGGCAGGTGCAGAATGCGCAGGCGTCGCAGGAAGGAGCAGACGGTCGCCAGCAGCAGGCCTTCCCTGATGGGTTTGGGGAGGAAGTAATCCGCGCCGTCGTGCAGCGCTTCTTCCTGCACGGTCTCGCTGAGGTTCTCGCCGATGACGACGATGCCCAACATCGGAAACTTCTGCCGCAGATCGGCCACCAGAGGACGCAAACCTGTGGTGAGCCGGTGCGTCTCGACGATCAGGATGGCAGGCTTTTTTTTTGAATCTCCTCTTCCAGCCCAGACAATGCTGTCACAGTCCTGATCGGTAATCCGCTTGCATGCAAGGCCTTCAGCGCAACCCCCGGCCCTTCGCCTGGATGCTCTACGATTAACACTGCCACGTCGATTCACATCCCCAAAATGAAACAGTCCTGATAGTCCGCTCTTAACGGATGAGTATCATTGTTGGTTACGTTATACCTGCTTTTACCTGCCCGCAGTTTCACAGAAAATCTCGATTGTATTTCTTTGTGGAAATGCGGCGCGCGATGATGCCATGCTTTTCGCCTGCTCGCAAATGCGTGCGGCACGGGCCTGCGCAGCCCGCAAAGAAAAACGGCAACCCGCAGGTTGCCGTCAGGTTGATGACGAACCCCGTGTTTTCGAACACGGGGTTTTGTTTTTCAGGCGCAGGTAATTTGCAGATGGTCGATGGCGCAGAAGCCAAGCAATGCGCTCATTTTTCTCTGTAGCCACTTTTGTACGCTGGCATAGGCGTTCAAGCCCGGTAAAAGCGCGCGCAAGCGCGCCACCAGCAGGGCAATCTTCTTCATGTTCTGGGCCGCCGCCGCCAACAAGCACTGCTCGGCGACCTTGCGCAAGCCGCGCATGCGGGCATAGCGATGTCCGTGCAATTGCTTGGCGTCGGCGAAGCTGCGTTCTACCGTTTCCTTGCGTCGGGCATAGATGCGCTTGCCCCATTCGGTACGACGCCGATCATCCACCTTCTCCTTGGAACGCTCCCACACATGGCGCGTCACCACCTTGACCGCATTGGCGCTATTGGTGCATTGCTCGCGTACCTTGCAGCCCCGGCATTGTTCAGGCTTGGATTTGTATTCCCGATACCCCTGCCGATTGGTGGTGCTGTAGTGCAAGGACTGGCCCTGCGGGCAGATGTATTCGTCACGGTAGGCATCGTACTCATACGCCCGTTTAAAGAATGTCCCCGGCTTGTGGTTGGGTGTGCGGTAGCCCATCACGCCGCTGATCTCGCGATTCTCCAGTCCCTGGCAGACGGCCGGTGTGAAATAGCCAGCATCCAGGCCAACGGCCTGTACATCAAATCCGAACGTCTGGCGCTGACGATCCAGGCGTGCCAGATAAGGTTGACTGTCATGGACTGAGGCGGGCGTGACATGGGTATCGGTAATGATGCAATGCTTGGCATCGACGGTGCGGTGATCCAGGTAGAAGAAGCCCTTGGGCTTGTCGTCGCGCACCATGTAGCCGCTCTCGGGATCGGTGCGACTAACCTTGATCTCTTTGGTGGGCGGCTCATCATCATCGTCACGTTTGAGCGGCTTCTTGCCATGCTCGGCACGGTCGATATCCACAGCCGCATCCAGTTCGGCCAGATAGGCCGAGGGTGTCTGGGCAACTTGAACGTAGTCGAACTTGTTCTTGTTGGCGTTGGCCTTGAGGTGGGTGCTGTCGCTGTAGAGCACACGGCCATCGACCATGCCGCGTCCAATGGCCTGGCGCACGATCTCGTCGAAGATGTCTTGATAGACGGTGGTATCAATGAAGCGGCGGCGCCGGTTCTGGGAGAAGGTGGAGGAGTCCGGCACCTTGTCGGTCAGACGGAATCCGGCAAACCAGCGATAGGCCACGTTGACCTGGACCTCGCGGATGAGCTGGCGCTCGCTGCGGATACCGAAGAGGTAGCCGATGAACAAGAGCTTGAAGAGTACCACCGGGTCCAGTGCCGGGCGGCCATTGTCGGCGCAATACAGATGCGCCACCTTCTCGCGGATGAACTCGAAATCCACCGCCGCGTCGATCTTGCGCAGCAGGTGGTCCTTGGGCACGAGCATCTCGATGGTCACCATCTCTAACTCGTGCTGGGCGGCTGTCGGTTTTTTGAGCATGACCGATTAAACAACAAAGCCTTGGCTCTCGCCAGGGCTTTGTCATCAATCTGACGGCAACCCGCAGGTTGCCGTCTGTGTGACAGAAAGTGGCCGGCGCCGCGGCCACCAGGGTCAGTAGATGTCCAGTCCGAAATACTGGGCGACGTCGCCCTCGGTCCAGTCCTTGATGACATCACGTTCCAGCAGGACGCGATATTCCGAGCGCTGCACGCCCGCTTCCTGCTGGATGATCCGGCTCTCCAGGGTATAGATGGTGCGGTGGATGCGGGTGGTCATCGAGGCCTGCTTGATGATGCTGCCCACTTGCGGTTCCTGCTGGTCGTCATTGGCGGGGATATCCATGGCGCCCCCTTATTTCATCTGTGCGCGGCGCGCCAGGATCTTCTCGAGCTTTTCCTTGAGCGTGGCGGCGTTGAAGGGTTTGACGATATAGCCATCGGCGCCTTCCTGGGCCGCCATGACGATGTTTTCCTTCTTGGCTTCCGCCGTGATCATCAGCACGGGCAGATGCGACAGGGCAGGCGTGGCGCGGATCTTTTTCAACAGCGTCAGACCATCCATGACCGGCATGTTCCAGTCGGTCAGCACGAAAGTGATGCCGGAGGCGCCTGATTCGAGAATCTTGAGTGCCGTGGAGCCATCATCGGCCTCCACGATCTTGGTGTATTCGAGCTCCTTGAGCAGGCCGCTGACGATGCGGCGCATCGTCGAGAAATCATCGACGACGAGAAAATGTTGGTCTGTATCAGCCATGATGGAGAAGGTCCTTGAGGGGGGAAGGGGTGATCCTGCGGAATCAGTCAATGTCATGCCGACCCTTGGCGTGGTGACGGAGCCTGGCCAGACCGGACGGCAGAATGCCGCCGGGGCTGGCCGGGTCAATCGACGCGTGGGTCGTACGCGCTGTTCAGCGAATCAATAACTATGGGTAATTATCAGTAACGTGGTCAGTCAGTGGAACAAGTCTCTTGCAATAGTGCAATGTCAGCGGCCCGGTGCCGCGTTTGCTGTTGACCACCAGATCCACCTTGGCGCAGGGCGGAGTCCGCTGCGCGAAGGTCGGGGTGAAGCGGGAGAGGGGGGCGCTGGGTCATGGCTTGCTCGTTTCTCGGGTTCGGGGGGGGCGAGAGTGTCGTCCGCGGTATTTTTTGGGGGGGCGGATGACGTTCCCCCCCCGTTTATACCAGACTTCACCCGCGCTCCAAACCAGCGCTTGCGCGGTAAAGCTGCCGCTTTTCCGGCTTTGCGAACCGGATCGTCTCGTCATAGTCCGGCAAGCTGGTGGAAATGTGCAGGCTGTCTGTCTGCACGGTATCCGGACGCACGCGCAAGGACGACTCAAGAGATCCCATCCAACCTGACGCTGCCTTCCAACGGCCGATCAGACCTGTGTCTGCCCCTCTTTTCCGCCCCGGGGCCAGGAACCGTCCGGCTTATCATTGACGCTCTGGTACCCTGCGCAGTCTTGTTTCCTCCACTTCTGAATCCACATGAATCCTCTCCGTCGTCTTCGCCTCGGCGCACGTCTGTCTGCCGGCTTTGCCGCGCTTCTGCTGTTACTGGTGATCATCACCGCCATCGGCATCACGCGCATGTCCTCCCTCGATGACACCTCCTCCGAGTTGAGCGAGCGTATTTATCCCAAAGTCAATGCGGCCCAGAAGTTGCAATTCCTGATGATGAATATCGCCCGCTCGGCGCGCAACATCATCCTCCTTGAGGATGATGCGCAGATGGCCAGCAACAAGCAATCCATCGACAAGGACCTGGCGGAATATCAGAAGACACTGGAGTTCTTGCGATCCCATGTGGTCACCGATGAAGGCCGCCGCCTTGCCGCGCTGGCCGACGAGCAGAGCAAGGCCTATTTCGCCTTCACCGGCGAGGTCGTGGCCCTCGGCCTGAAGAACCAGAATGTGGAAGGACAGCGCCTGCTCTTCGGTCCGCGCTACAAGACCCAGGGTGAACTGCTGGCCACCTTGCAGAAGCTGGTCGCGTTGTTCGAGGCCCAGATGCACGAGGCCAGCGAAGCCGCCCATGCGACCTACGTCACGTCGGCCACCATTCTGGGCGTGTCGGCCGCCGTGGCGATCCTGCTCGGCCTGATCGCTACGCTGGCCATCAGCCGCTCCATCACGGTACCCATGGCCGATGCGCTCGATACCGCCCGCAAGGTGGCCAATGGCGACCTCACCAAGACCATCAGCGACCATGCACCCGATGAAACCGGCGAACTGCTGCGCGCGCTGCGCGAGATGAATGCCGCGCTGGTCGATATCGTCTCCAACGTGCGCACCGGGACTGACACCATCGCCACGGCGTCCCAGCAGATCGCCGCCGGCAACCAGGACCTCTCGGCCCGCACCGAGCATCAGGCCAGCTCGCTCGAAGAGACCGCTTCCTCGATGGAAGAACTGACCTCCGCCGTCCAGCAGAACAGTGCCAACGCCCGCCACGCTGCGGAGATGTCGCAGGCCGCATCGCACATCGCAGGCCAGGGCGGCGAGATCGTCGGTAACGTGGTCTCCACCATGGATGCCATCGATGCCTCCGCGCGCAAGATCGTGGACATCATCGGCGTGATCGACGGCATCGCTTTCCAGACCAATATCCTGGCCCTGAATGCGGCGGTGGAAGCGGCGCGTGCCGGCGAGCAGGGACGCGGCTTTGCCGTGGTGGCCACCGAAGTGCGCAGCCTGGCCCAGCGCTCGGCCGCTGCAGCCAAGGAAATCAAGGTCTTGATCGGGGATTCGGTGGAGAAGGTCGATTCCGGCGCTCAACTGGTCAAGAAGGCCGGCCAGACCATGCAGGAAATCGTGCACAGCGTGGCCCAGGTCAATACCATCATCGGCCAGATCAGCGCCGCCGGTGACGAACAGCGCGCCGGTATCGAACAGGTGCACCAGGCAGTGGCGCAGATGGATGAAGTCACGCAGCAAAACGCCGCGCTGGTGGAACAGGCTGCCGCCGCCTCGCGTTCCATGCAGGGGCAGGCCGCAGAGCTGGCCAGCAAGGTGGCGATCTTCCGGCTGCCGCAGCAGGTGCGTGGCGCATGATGTAATCGCCGCAGGTATTGGCAGGCAGGCTGTCCGTTGATCGGGCAGCCTTTTTTATTGCCGGTACAGTCTGCACCCGATGCATCGCTGCACACCGGAGCGCACGACTGGAGCAAAGGGGGAGGAACAGGAAAGGACGGCAGGAAAGGACGGCAGGCGAGGCCGCAACCGGGACCGGTTGCGGCGAGGATCTGTCAGTTTTCGGGCAGTTCGCCCTTGGCGGCCAGGTCGATGGCGCGGACGATGGCCACGGCCTTTTCGATCACCTCGGCCTGGCTGGAGACGCGCATGCTCTTCTTCAGATGATGGATGTGGTCGCGCGTCTTGCGGCTCACGGGGACATTCAGGAAGCCATCCGGCTCGGTCAGGAATTGCGGCGGAACCACCACGACTGGCTCGGGTGTCTTGGAACGCTTGGGCATGGAGGTATCTCCCTTTTGATTGGTCTGGAACGACATTGGTAGAGTGCCTGCGGCAATATAACTTCGATCGTAAAAACAGACGTAGTAATTTCTCTGATTTTACGATTTTTATCTGGCCGCTCTTATGTGGCGGGAATGCTGGCGCTGATATCCAGCGGATCGCAACAGCGCGCGCGCCCCCCGCTTTTTATTCCTGCTTGGCTGTCGTGTCAAGCATATTTCTGGCAACCCGCCTCACGGGACAGGGTTTGCAATCATTTAGATTTCGTTATGATCGTGGCGCGTGCGGGGATCACGTCCAGGGCTCGCTTTCCCTCTGTAGCAAGGTATGGACGCAGGGAGCGGGATGGGACGGCAGTCCCCGCAAAACTTAGAACTTCAGCCGCCCCCCCTTGCCGGCATGACCGATATCCACAGCGATACTGCAAGCAGGGAGGCGGGCAGCGTGAAGCCTGTCGGTGCGGAAACTGTTTATACCATCCATGCTGTGCTGGCATGTTCCTTGCAGAGCTTCAGGCGACACACTGCCGGTGATTCCATATGTTTGCCGGACAGGGTGCGGGCAGGACCATTCCGGGATTTCTTAAGGTTTTTGCCCGGCTGCATCATTTTTCCTATTCAACGACCACAAGGGAAACACCATGAAGTTCATCAAGACCGCCACCGCTGCATCGCTGGGCCTGATGGCCGCGCTGTCCGTCACCTCAGGTTTGGTGCAGGCTGACAACCTGGCCGATATCCAGAAGGCCGGCGTGGTCAAGATCGGCGTGCCGCAGGACTTTGCGCCTTATGGCTCGGTCACCTCCGACCTGCAGCTGCAGGGCCTGGATATCGACGTGGCCAGGCTGGTCGCCAAGGGCCTGGGGGTGAAGGCCGAGCTGGTGCCGGTGCCCATCTCCAGCCGCATGGCCTTCCTGCAGACGCACAAGATCGATCTCATCATCTCCACCCTGGGCAAGAATGCCGAACGCGAAAAAGTGATCGATTTCTCGCAGGGCTATGCGCCCTACAACAATAGTGTGTTCGGCGTGGCCGCCATCAAGATCGCAGGCCCGGCTGACCTGGCCAACCAGACCGTGGGCGTGGCGCGTTCCACCTTCGAGGACCTGATGCTCACCGAGAGCGTTCCCAAGAGCACCACCATCAAGCGCTACGAAGACAACAACGGCCTGATCGCGGCCTACGTATCGGGTCAGGTGCAGATCGTCGGCACGGGCGACTTCGTGGCCTATGCGCTGGCCGACAAGACCCCCAACAACAAGCCGGTGCTGAAATACATCATCAATGTCTCGACCTGCTACGTGGGCATGAACAAGGGCGAGCCTGCGCTCATGGCCAAAGTCAACGATGCGCTGACCGCCGCCAAGAAGAGCGGTGAACTCAATGGCATCGTCAAGAAGTGGCTCAACGTGCCGCTGCCGGAAAAGATCGCGACCACTTACCAGTAAGCCGCCTCTTCCCCTTGCACAGCGTCTGGCCCGCCCTGGCGGGCCATTTTCGTTTCTGCTTACTGGAAGGTCGTGGCCATCCTCGCGGGCAGGGGGACGTTCAGCCATTTCTGCACGATCGCGTTGAGTTCGCCGCTCTTCTTGGCGGCCGTCAGCACCTCATTGACCTTCGCCAGCAGGGCCGCTTCGCCTTTGTTCAGACCGACGCTGCAGCTCGATTCATTGATGATGTACTTGAGCACGGGCTTGTTGTCGGGCGCCTTCTCCGCCAGCGCATAGGCCACGAAGTCGCCCGTGCCCACGAGTTGCACCTGTCCGGAGACGTAGGCCGAGATCATGGCATTGTTGTCTTCGTAGCGCTTGATGGTGGCGCTCTTGGGCGCGGTGTCGGTCAGTTGCAGATCCTGGAAGGTGCCGCGTGCCACGCCCACGGTCTTGTCGGCGAGGTCGGCCGGACCACTCACCTTGACCGAGGCTACGCCGAAGACGCTGTTGTTGTAGGGCGCATAGGATTGCGAGAAGTCGATCACCTTTTCACGCTCGGCATTCTTGCCCAGGGTGGAGATGACCAGATCGGCCTTGTGCGTCTGCAGGTAGGCGATGCGATTGGCGCTGGCGACCGGGACCAGTTGCACCTTCACGCCCATCTTCTGCGCGATCAGCCTGGCCACGTCGATATCCAGCCCCTGCAGTTGCAGCTCTGCATTGACCGAGCCGAAGGGCGCAAAATCCTGCGGCACGGCGATGCGCACCGTGCCCGCCTTCTGGATGTCGGCCAGTGCATCGGCATGCGCGGGTTGGGTGGACATGCCTAGAACCCATTTCATAAATAGGCGTGAGATGCGTTCTGTCCAGAAAGGGCGCTGGCAAGGCGCGCGACGCGTCGTGTGGCGGTGCCACACGCAAGGAGCGCAACGCGGCCAGCGCCCTTTCTGGACAGAACCCGCAGGGAGCGGCCCGTTTGGGCGAATTGCTGCGTTACGAATTTGGGTCAAGACGCCCAGTCTTGACCCAAATTCGCGCCTTGCACTTCATCCCAAACGGGACTCGCTCGCACTCACGCCTATTTATGAAATGGGTTCTAGAAGGGCCAGCGAGACAGCCAGCGCCGGTTTGGCAAACTTCATGGAACCCCCTTTTTGAAATCTTGAAATGGATGTGTCGTGCCGGGGCGGGTTTGCAATGACCATGCCAGGCCGGCTGCGGTGTGTTGGCGGGGACTTGCGATGCGCTGGCAGGCATGGCTTGCCTCCGGGCGCGCCATGATGATCCGGCACCCCGGTAGGCCGAATGGCAATGGCCGATGCAAGGGCAGTGAGGGCGATCTTGGGGCGGGGGTTCACCAAGTTTGCGCCTGTCCCCGCATCCGATCATGTCGGAATATGGTCGGTCGTTTGTGACGGATGGACATCTTCGGCAGCTGCGCGTCTCAGGATGAGGCGTTCCATCTTGCGGTTTCTGTTTGGCAGAAACTGCTCCGGGCCATCGGCTTCAGTGTCCGGCCAGCGTGGCCGCCTCGACCTCATGCGCCAGCACCTGCCGCACCGTGGCGACCACGTAGTCGATCTCGGCCTCGGTGGTGCCGCGTCCCAGCGAGAAGCGCACGGCGTTGCGCGCGACTTCCGGTGAGCGGCCGATGGCCAGCAGCACGAAAGAGGGCGCGGATGCCGCCGAGTTGCAGGCCGAGCCGGCCGATACGGCAATGCCCAGCAACTGGCTGCCCAGCGTGCCATAGCGCGTCGGCGGGAAACTGACGTTGAGGTTGTGCGGCACGCGCGCCTCGGCACTGCCGTTCAACTGCACCCCCGGCAACGCCGCCAGCCCCGACCACAGGCGGTCGCGCAGGGCGCGGATGCGGCGTCCTTCTTCTTCCAGCAATTCGCCCGCCAGCGCAAAGGCCTCGCCCATGCCCACGATCTGGTGCGTGGCCAGGGTGCCGGAGCGCATGCCGTTTTCATGGCCGCCACCATCGATCTGGGCTTCCAGCTTCAGGTCCGGATTGTGGCGCACGTAGAGGGCGCCGATGCCCTTGGGACCGTAGACCTTGTGCGCCGAGAAGGACATCAGGTCCACCTTCAGCTGCGCGAGGTCAATGGCGATCTTGCCGGCCGCCTGCACGGCATCCACGTGGAAGACCACACCATGCGCGGCACAGAGTTCGCCCAGTTCTGCAATGGGCTGGATCACGCCGATCTCGTTGTTCACGTACATCACCGAGGCCAGCAGCGTATCCGGGCGCAGCGCCGCGCGGAACTGCGCCAGGGTGATCAGGCCATCCGCGCCGGGTTGCAGGTAGGTGACCTCGAAACCGGCCTTTTCCAGCGTGTGCATGGTGTCCAGCACGGCCTTGTGTTCGGTCGCCACCGTGATGAGGTGCTTGCCGCGACCCTGCGCCCGCAGGG
This sequence comes from Herbaspirillum sp. DW155, assembly GCF_037076565.1. Taxonomy (NCBI): domain Bacteria; kingdom Pseudomonadati; phylum Pseudomonadota; class Betaproteobacteria; order Burkholderiales; family Oxalobacteraceae; genus Herbaspirillum; species Herbaspirillum sp. DW155. Next base: position 1,646,754 of record NZ_AP029028.1, read on the forward strand.
CATGGGCCGTTCCCTTCAGGGCCAGGTTGTTGGATTCGGTCGCGCCCGAGGTCCAGATGATTTCATCGGGACGGGCACCGACCAGGCCGGCCACCTGCGCACGCGCCTGCTCCACCGCGCGTCGCGCTTCCCAGCCGAAGGGATGGGAGCTGCTGGCGGCATTGCCGAACTTGTCGGTGAGGAAGTCGCACATGACGCGGGCCACGTGCGGATCGACCGGCGTGGTGGCGCCATAGTCCAGGTAGATGGGGAAGCGAAGATCGGCCGGCGGGCGACAGGGGGTGGGGGCATTCATGACGGTGTTCCGGAGAGTCCAGCGTGTTCCAGTTGAGCAGGATTGGCCAAAGGCCGTACATACACAGTAACGCCGCCGTCCTTATTTGGAATACGACTTTGCGCGCATTTGTATATTCGACTATCGAAAATTGATGTAAAGCATTTCGACGGGCCCGGCCGCAAGACAGGAGGGCGGCGGGATTCCCGGTCCCCGGACGCCTCATGCATTTGCTTATACAAAATTATTATACTGAAATAGAATACAAGCAAACCTATAATTCGAAAATCATATGCAAGCACTTTGATCAAGGAATGCGATTTCGATGGACCTGAATCAGCTGGAGGCATTTGCGGCCGTAATGACCCTGGGGAGCGTGACCGGTGCCGGTCGCAGCCTGGGTCGTTCGCAGCCGGCCGTCAGCAAGGCCATCGGTGATCTGGAAGCCGAGCTGGGCTATGCCCTGTTCGACCGCAACGGTCCGCGCGTCACGCCCACGGCCAAGGCTTTCCTGCTCTATGAGGAAGTGGAACGCTCGCTGGTGGGCCTGCGCAGCATCCGCCAACGGGCCCAGGAAATCGCCCGCGAAGAAGTCCATCCGGTCCATCTGATCGCCACGCCGGCGCTGGCGTCCACCATCGCGCCGTCGGCGCTGCAGTTGCTGGCTGCCGATTCGCGTTGCACCTTCCCGGAGCATGTCCACCTGCGCAGCGCCTCTGCCGAGCAGGTGGTGCATGCGGTCCTGCACCGCACCGTCAGCCTGGGGCTGACCTCGCTGCCGGTGGCCCATCGCGGACTGGACCTGCACTGGATCGGCGAAGCGCCCTGCGTGGCAGTGGTGCGCGCCGATCATCCGCTGGCGGGCAAGGACAAGCTCACGCGCGCGGCCCTGCGGGGGCAGCGCGTCATTACCATGTCCAACCGCTATCGTCTGCGCCAGCGTGTGGAAACGGCACTGGGCGAAGACAGCCGGCTCGATGTGGCCATCGATACCAACACCTCCTTCAACGCCATCATGGCCGCGCGTGCCGGGCTGGGGGTGGCGCTGGTGGAGCCGGCCACGGCCTATGGCATGCCCATCGAGGGCATGGTGGTCAAGCGGCTGGCGGTGGAGATTCCGTTTTACTTTGGCGTGGTCACGCCCTATGGCAAACCGGTCGAGGGCGTGACGCAACGCCTGATCGATGCCGTGGAGAAGGCCGCGCGCACGACCTTGCAGGGCTTCGTCAAACGCGACGCCAGCCTGCATGACGAATTGTTGTAAATGATTTCGCAGCACGCAGTACCGTAGTAAAAACCCAAGCAAGCAGCGTCAACCGGGAAGGGCGTTGCATCACAAAACCCGAATCGAGACGATCACAGGCCATGCGGCCTGTGGCGTCTTTTCATGCTTTTGACGAGGCGATATGCAAGAGACCGAACCGACCCTGAGCCATTCTGACCAGGCTGCTAACCCGCTGGGGCTGGCCGCCCTGGAGGCGCGCCTGCGCCAGGACCTGCAATGGCTGACGTTGCCCGGCAAGTCGTGGACCCCGGCCATCGAACGCGATGGCATGCCGGTGATCGACGTGGCCATCATCGGTGGCGGCCAGGCCGGCATGGCGGCTTCGGTGGCGCTGTCGCACCTGGGCATTCCCAATGTGATCTATGACCAGTCGCCCAAGGACTTCGAAGGCCCCTGGGCCACCACCGCGCGCATGGAAACCCTGCGTTCGCCCAAGACCCTGACCGGTCCTGCCCTGGGCTTTCCGGCGCTGACCTTCCGCGCCTGGTTCGAGGCCCAGTTCGGGCTGGCCGCCTGGGAAGCGCTGGACAAGATCCCGCGCCTGCAATGGATGGATTACCTGCGCTGGTTCCGCCGCGTGATGCAGCTCGACATCCGCAACGAACACCGCGTGCTGGCCGTGCAGCCGCGCGCCGACGGCATCGTGGCACTGCAACTGCAATCGCCGGCCGGTACCTCGACCGTGCTGGCGCGCCGCGTGGTGGTCGCCACCGGCCGCGATGGTCTCGGTGGTGCCTACCTGCCGCCGCTGGCTGATCAGTTGCCGCGCGATCGCTGGGCGCATTCCTCGGACCTGTTCGACTATGCCAGCCTCAAGGGCAAGCGCGTGGGTGTCATCGGTGGTGGCGCCTCGGCCATGGACAGCGCTGCCACGGCACTGGAAGAGGGCGCGGCGCGCGTGGACCTGCTGATCCGCCGCAAGGATCTGCCGCGCATCAACAAGGGCAAGGGATCGGGCAGCCCCGGTCTGGTCAATGGCCACCTGCATCTGCCGGATGAGTGGAAGTGGCGCATCCGTCATTACGTCAATGCGCAGCAGGTGCCGCCGCCCTCGGGCAGCACCCGCCGCGTCTCGCGCTTTGCCAATGCGCGCTTCCTGCTGGGCACCGCCATCGAATCGGTCGACATCAAGGCGGACGGCACGCTGCTGCTGCAGACCAATCGCGGGCCGCTGGAACTGGATTTCCTGTTCTTCTCCACCGGCTTCAAGATCGACTGGAGCCTGCGCAGCGAATTCAAGGACATCGCCCCGCACATCCTCAACTGGAGCGACCGCTACACCCCGCCGGCTGGCGAAGAAGATCAGGAACTGGCCGACTCGCCTTACCTGGGACCGGTGTTCGAATTCCAGCAGAAGACCCCCGGCAGCCTGCCGGGCCTCGAACGTGTGCATTGCTTCTGCTATCCGGCCGCCGCCAGCCACGGCACGGTCTCCGGCGACATCCCGGCCATCAGCGATGGTGCCTACCGTCTGGCGCAGGGCATTGCCGCGCTGATGTACAGCGAAGACGTCGAGTATCACTACCGCAACATCCAGTCCTATGAAGAACCGGAACTGGAAGGCGACGAGTGGACCGAAGCGCCCTGGGAGTTGCCTGCATGAGTGCGGCCATTGCAAAGAGCGTGCTGCAGGCGCTGATGGTGGTGCTGTTGATGACGGTCATCGTCTTCTTCGGGCTGCACATGATCGGCAATCCGGTCGATATCCTGATCGGCCAGGACGTCGATCAGGTGGACCGTCTGCGCATCATCAAGGAACTGGGACTGGACCAGCCGGTGTGGCGCCAGTACCTGGCCTTCCTCAATGGCGCGCTGCACGGCAACCTGGGCAACAGTTTCGTCTACAACACGCCGGCCATCCTGCTGATCTTCCAGCGACTGCCGGCCACGCTGGAGCTGGCTTTCGCCGCGCTGCTGCTGGCCTTGCTGGTAGGCGTGCCGCTGGGGCTGTTTGCCGGCATGAAGCCGGATCATCCCTTCTCGCGCCTGGTGATGACCTCCAGCATCTTCGGTTTTTCGCTGCCGACCTTCTGGATCGGCCTGATGTTGATCATGGCCTTCTCGGTCACGCTGGGCTGGCTGCCTTCGGGCGGACGCGGCCAGACCGCCGAGCTGTTCGGCGTGCAGTGGTCGTGGCTCACCGCCGATGGCTGGCGTCACATGATCCTGCCGGCCATCAATCTCTCGCTGTTCAAGATTTCGCTGGTGATCCGTCTGACCCGCGCCAATGTGCGTGAAGTGCTGCCGATGGATTACGTCAAGTTCGCTCGTGCCAAGGGCCTGTCACCGGCACGCGTGGTGCTGATGTACGTGCTGCGCAATACGCTCATTCCACTGGTGACGGTGGTGGGGCTGGAGTTCGGCTCCACCATTGCCTTTGCGGTGGTCACTGAAAGCATCTTCGCCTGGCCCGGTGCGGGCAAGCTGATCCTGGACAGCATCAATGCGCTGGATCGTCCTGTCATCGTGGCTTACCTGATGGTGATCGTCTGCATGTTCGTCACCATCAATCTGGTGGTGGATGTGCTCTACAAGCTACTGGACCCGCGCGTGCGGGTGGAGGCCCGTGCATGAGCGCGCCGCAGACCGAAGTGAGGATGACGCAAGAACAGGTGCGCGCCCGCGTGGCCGAGCTGTCTGCGTTTCAGGCCCCGCGCCGCGAGTCCCCGTGGCGGCGCGTGATGCGCCATTTCGTGGCCTCGCGCTCGGCCATGCTGGGTCTGGTGATCGTGCTGCTGCTCATCGTCGGTGCCGTTGCCGCCCCGTGGATCACACCGCAGAACCCGTATGACCTGATGCAGCTGGATGTGCTCGATGCGCGCCTGCATCCGGGCAGCCCCAATGGTGCGGGGACGTTCACCTATTGGCTGGGCACCGATGGCCAGGGTCGCGATCTGGTCTCGGCCATCCTCTACGGCCTGCGCATCAGCGTGGGCATCGGCGTGGGCTCGGCCCTGATCGCAGGCGTGATCGGCACCCTGATCGGTCTGCTGGCGGCCTATGCGGGCGGCAAGCTCGATACGCTGCTCATGCGCTTTGCCGACCTGGTGCTGTCCTTCCCGTCCATTCTGGTGGCGATGCTGATCCTGGCCTATGTGGGCAAGGGCATCTTCAACGTGATGGCCACGCTGGTGGTGCTGGAGTGGGCGTATTACGCCCGCACCGCACGCGGTCAGGCGCTGGTGGAACGGCGCAAGGAATACGTCGAAGCCGCAAGGGGCCTGAACCTGTCTTCGTGGCGCATCATGGTGCGCCACATCCTGCCTAACTGCCTGCCGCCGCTGATCGTCATCGGCACTCTGCAGGTGGCACGCGCCATCACGCTGGAAGCTACCTTGTCCTTCCTCGGCCTGGGCGTGCCCATTACCGAACCCTCGCTGGGCCTGCTCATTTCCAATGGTTACCAATACATGCTCTCGGGCGAATACTGGATCAGCTTCTATCCCGGCATCACGCTGCTGGTGGTGATCGTGGCCATCAATCTGGTCGGCGACCGCCTGCGCGACATCCTCAACCCACGGTGGCAGAAATGAGCGCGCCCACTCTGGAAGTGCGCAATCTGCGCACGCATTTCTTTACCCCCGAAGGCGTCTTGCCGGCCGTCGATGACGTCTCGCTGTCGGTCGGCCGTGGCCGTATTCTCGGGCTGGTGGGCGAGTCCGGATCGGGCAAGAGCGTGACCGGTTTTTCCATCCTCGGCATGGTCGATGCGCCGGGGCGCATCGTCGGCGGCGAGATCCTGTTCCAGGGCCGCGATCTGGTCGGCATGGACAAGACCTCCCTGCGCGAATTGCAGGGCAACCGCATCGCCATGATCTTCCAGGATCCGATGATGACCCTGAACCCGGTCTTGAAGGTCGAAGCGCAGATGGTCGATGCCGTGCTGGCACACCGCAGGCTCAGCCGCCAGCAGGCGCGCGAACTGGCGCGCGATACGCTGGGCATGATGGGCATCGCCAGTCCCGAGGAACGACTGCAGGCCTATCCGCATCAACTCTCGGGCGGCATGCGCCAGCGCGTGGCCATTGCCATTGCGATGCTGCACAAGCCCGACCTCATCATCGCCGATGAACCGACCACGGCGCTGGATGTGACCATCCAGGCGCAGATCCTGTCGGAAGTGCAGAAGCTGGCGCGCCAGCACGGCACCGCACTGATCTGGATCACGCACGACCTGTCGGTGGTGGCGGGTCTGGCCGATGAAGTGGCGGTGATGTATGCCGGACGCATCGTCGAGCAGGGCAGTGTGGACGCGGTGCTGGATGCACCGCTGCATCCCTACACGCAAGGCCTGATCGGCAGCCTGCCCAGCAACAACCGGCGCGGTGCGCGCCTGCGCCAGATTCCGGGGATGACGCCCAACCTGCTGCACCTGCCGCCGACCTGCGCTTTCGCTGCGCGCTGCGAGCGTCTCTCGCAGCAGTGTCTGGTGGCGCCCGCGATCAGCGAACCGCTGCCGGCGCACCGGGTGCGCTGCTATCACCCGACCCCAAGCACACAGAGCAACGAGCACCATGGATAAGGCCGTCCTTCCCCTGATCGAAACCCGCGCCGTCAGCCGCCGCTTCGGCGAGCGCCGTCAGGGCTGGCTGGAACGCCAGTTGCAGGCGCGCGGCTGGAGCCGTCCGCCGGCCGTCACCCATGCCCTGGATCAGGTGGACCTGAAGGTCTTGCCGGGTGAGGTGGTGGGGCTGGTCGGCGAATCCGGTTGCGGCAAGTCCACGCTGGGCCGGGTGGCCTGCGGCCTGCTCGATCCTTCCGATGGCCAGGTGCTGGTCAATGGCCGCGACCGCGCCAGCCTCAGCAGCAAGGAAGAGGCCCAGGCCCGGCTGCAGGTGCAAATGATTTTCCAGAATCCCTATGCCAGCCTGAATCCACGTTTGCGCATCGACCAGATCGTGGGCGAAGCGGCACAAGTCAATGGCAAGGTCGAGGGCGACCTCGATGCCTATGTCTGCCAGCAGTTGCTGCGCGCCGGTCTCGATCCGGCCCTGCGCGACCGTTATCCACACCAGTTCTCGGGTGGCCAGCGCCAGCGCATCGGCATTGCGCGGGCACTGGCCGTGCAGCCGCAGATGCTGGTGTGCGACGAGGCCGTGGCGGCGCTGGATGTGTCGATCCAGGCGCAGATACTCAACCTGTTCATGGACCTGCGCGAACAACTGGGCCTGACCTATCTTTTCATCAGCCATGATCTGGGCGTGGTGGAGCACGTGTCGGACCGCGTGGTCATCATGTACCTGGGCCGCGTGGTGGAGAGTGCGCCGGTGGGTGAACTGTTCGGCCAGCCCAACCACCCCTATACGCAGGCGCTGCTGGCCGAGGTGCCACGCATGGGCGCGCGCAAGAAGGAATTCACCGCCATCAAGGGCGAGATCCCCAGTCCGCTGAACCCGCCGACTGGCTGCCACTTCAACCCGCGCTGCCCGCATGCCACGCAGCGCTGCCGCGAAGAGCAGCCGCTGTTGCGCGAGATCGCACCGGGGCATATGAGTGCCTGCCATCTCAATGAGGGCCGTTGATAAGTTTTGTTGAAATGTTCTACCTGCCGTTCGGACTGAGCAGGCCCCCTGGGGCCGTATCGAAGGCGCCGATGCCGCTGTAGCAGCGTCTTCGATACGCAGCTTCGCTGCTACTCAGTCCGAACGGGAGTAAGGGGGCCGTCCAGAAAGCCCCGAACTGATGTATCCGTAGTGCTTCCACCCTGACCACAGAGGAACCCGACCATGAAGAAAACCCTCCTGACCCGCCTGCTGGCCGTCGCCCTGACCGGCGCGGCGCTGGCTGCCGCTGCCGATGCGGCGCATGCGCAGAACCTCAACATCGCCTTTGCCGATCCGCTCTCGTCGCTGGATCCGCAACTGAACAACCACGCCGGCGACCGTTCGGTGGACCTGCATTTCTGGGATCTGCTGGTCCAGAACGACTACAACAAGCTGGTGCCGGGCCTGGCCGTGAGCTGGAAGAACATCGACCCCAAGACCTGGGAGTTCAAGCTGCGCCCCAACGTCAAGTGGCAGGACGGCAAGCCCTTCACCGCCGACGACGTGATCTTCTCCTACCAGCGCGCCCGCGCGGTTCCGGGCAGCGTGGCCACCTTCGCCGGTTATCTGCGCACGGTGGAATCGGTCACCGCCAAAGACCCGCTGACCCTGGTCATCAAGACCAACATCCCCAATCCGGACCTGCCGCTGAACCTGGCTTCGGTGCACATCGTCAGCAAGCACGTGGGTGAGAAATCCACCACCGAGAACTACAACAGCGGTGCGGCCGTGGTCGGTACCGGCCCCTACAAGTTCGTTTCCTACACGCCGGGCGACCGCGTGGTGATGCAACGTAACGACGATTACTGGAACGGCAAGGCCCTGTGGGAAAAGGTCAACTACCGCTACATCAACAATGGCGCGGCACGCACTGCAGCGCTGCTGTCGGGCGATGTGGACGTGATCGACAAGGTGTCGGTCTCCGACCTTGCCAAGCTGAAGCAGTCACCCAACGTCAAGGTCTACCCTTACAACGGCCTGCGCGTGCTGCTGATCCAGCCGAGCTTCCATGAAGGTCCGAGTCCCTTCATCACCGACAACAACGGCAAGCCGCTGGAGAAGAACCCGCTGCTGGATGTGCGCGTGCGCCGTGCCATGTCGCTGGCCATCAACCGCAAGGCGCTGATCGACCGCATCCTGCAGGGCGCGGCCACCGAGGCCAATCAGTGGATGCCGGCCGATACCTTCGGCTACAACCCGGAGATCAAGAACATTCCCTTCGACGCCGCACAGGCCAAGAAGCTGCTGGCCGAGGCCGGTTTCCCGGAAGGTTTCAAGCTGACCATCCACGTGCCCAACGACCGCTATCCGCAAGCACCGGAAACCATGCAGGCCGTGGCCCAGTTCTGGACCCGCATCGGTATCAAGACCCAGGTCGAGGTGCTGCCGTGGGCGTCCTATTCCTCGCGCGCCAACAAGAACGAGTTCGCGGTCTCGGTGCTGGCCTGGGGTAACGGTACCGGTGAAGCCAGCTATGCGCTGGTCAACGTGCTGGGCACGGTCGATCCCAAGAAGGGCATCGGTGCCTCCAACTGGAATCACTACAGCAGCCCGGCCGTGGACAAGGCCCTGGCCGATTCGACCGCCGAGTTCGATGCCGCCAAGCGCGAAGCCATCCTGCGCGGCGCTGCCAAGACGGTCTCCGATGAAGTGGGCGTGATCCCGCTGTATCACTACCAGAACATCTGGGCCGCCAGGAAGGGCCTGAAGGTCACCCCCATCAGCAGCGACCGCACCACGGCCATGATGGTGACCCAGGACAAGAAGTAAGGCCATGCCCAACTTCTCCATCGAGGTCAGCCCGGCCGACGACCTGATCGACGTGCCCCGCCGCATCATCGTGCGGGGTGCGCATCCGGGCGAGCCGGTGCGCATTTCCTCGTCCACCCTGCGCAACGGGGCGGAGTGGCGCAGCACGGCCTGCTACATCGCCGATGCCTACGGCCACGTCGACGTGAGCATGAACCCGGCCATCGATGGCGATTACCACGGCATCGATCCCATGGGCTTGCTGTGGTCGCAGAAGCCGGTGCAAGACGGCCGCCGCGACAACTTCCACGCCGATGTCATGGCACCGCTGGTGACCACGCTGACGGTCTCTTCGCTGGATCAGCCGGGCCTGGCACCGTGTGCGCCAGCCAGTACCGAACTGGTACAGCGGTTGGTTGCTGCCGGGGTGACCCGGCGCGAGGTGCGGGAGCAGGGGCTGGTAGGCACGCTCTTCCTGCCGGCTACGCCCGGACCGCATCCGGCGGTGATGATTCTCAACGGGTCCGGTGGCGGCATCAACGAACCGCGTGCGGCGCTGTATGCTTCGCGCGGTTATGCCGCCTTCGCGCTGGCGTATTTCAAGGCGCCGGGCCTGTCGGATTACATCTCCAATACCCCGCTGGAATATTTCGAACGCGGTCTGGACTGGCTGCGTGCCGAAGTAAAACCGCTGCACGATTTCGTGGCCATCAGCGGCCAGTCGCGCGGCGGCGAGCTGGTGCTGCTGCTGGGGGCGACCTTCCCGCAGAAGGTCTCGGCGGTGCTGGCCTATGTGCCCAGTGCGCTGGTCCACAGTGGCCAGAACGCGGCCGATCCGGCGGTAGGGCGGGAAGGCCCGACCTGGCTGCTGCGCGGCGAACCCTTGCCGCATCAGTGGCAGGGCAATCGCACAGCCAGCTGGGCGCCGTTTGACGAAGGCCCGTCGCCGCATCGCCATGAACTGGCGATGCTGACGGCGCTGCAAGATCCGGAGGCGGTGGCGCGCGCCCGCATTCCGGTGGAGAAGATTGCCGGACCGGTGTTGCTGCTGTCGGCCACAGACGATGGTTCCTGGCCATCCAGTCTGTATTGCGCGATGGTGCGTGACAGGCTGGCCGAGGTAGCGCATCCCTGGCCGGTGGTGTGGCGCAACTATGCCCATGCCGGTCATTCGATCCTGTTCCCGTTTGTCCCGACCACGCAGACCACCTATGCGCATCCGGTGTCGGGGCGCATCAGTACCGGTGGCGGTGAACCCGCCGCCAATGCCCGCGCCGATCTCGACGCCTGGCAGCAGGCGCAGCACTTCCTGCGCGACGCGCTGGCCAGGCACACATCCACAAAGGAAATTTCATGAGTACCCCTGTCTACGACATCAGCAAGGATGTCATCGACCAGCTGGCCGGCCTGGCCGCTGGCACCCCTCTGCACGGCCTGCGCCATCAGCGCGACAAGGTGGCCGTGGCTTCGCAGGGCAGCTATGACACGCTGTTCGATCCGGCTCTGGAAGGGATAGGTCTGGACGAGCGCCTGCTGGTGGCACTGTACGCCTGCCGTCTGGCGGGTGCGTCCGATCTGGCTGCGCACTACCGCGAACGTGCGCTGGCCGTGCCGGCCGATGCGACGCAACTGGCGGTGGCCGAGCGTGGCGAGCCCGAGCAGTTGCCGGAGGGCCGTTTGCGGGCCATGCTGGTCTTCACGCGCGCGCTCACGCAGCGCCCGGTGGAAGGCGACAAGGCGGCCATCGAGAAACTGCCGGTCGCTGGCATCAGCACGCCTGCGGTGGTGGCGCTGTCGCAGCTGATCGCTTTCGTGTCCTATCAATTGCGCGTGGTCGCGGGCCTGAAGGCCATGCGTGCTGCCGCTGCCCAGTAAGGAGAGTCGACATGAGCGACATCATCAAGGCCAACGGCTTTACCAATGAAACCCTGGAATGGGATGCCTGGCTGGACGTGATCCAGCTGGAAGCGGCCAGCGAGGACCAGATCAAGGTGCTGGAAGAGAGCCATCCCAAGGCCAAGACCTCGGACTATTACCTGTTCCTGGCGCACCAGCCGGACATCCTGCGTCAGCGGTCGGCGGCCTTCAACGCCATCATGTACGCGCCGGGCGGATTGTCGCGTGCCGAGCGCGAGCTGGGTTCGCTGGTGGTCTCGCGCATCAATGGCTGTGTGTATTGCGCATCGGTGCATGCGCAGCGTTTCGAGCAGCTTGCCAAGCGCAACGATACGGTGCGCCAAGTGTTCGATACGCCCTATGGTGCCGGTGTGGATGCGCGCGAGCAGGCCATCGCCAGGTTCTCGGCCGAGCTGACCGAGACCCCGGGCGAGATCGGGGCGGCGCAGATCAAGACGCTGTATGACGTGGGCTTGAACGAGCTGGAAGTACTCGACCTGATCCACTCGGTGGCCATCTTTGCCTGGGCCAACCGCCTGATGCTCAACCTGGGCGAGCCGGTGTTTGCCGATGGCAGCAAGGCTGAGACCAAGTAAATCATTTACATGAGGAGACAGTGATGCACATTCCGGATCATCTGGTCTATGCCGAGACTCACGAATGGGTCAAGCTTGAAGACGATGGCACGCTGACCATCGGCATTACCGATTTCGGCCAGGAGCAACTGGGGCCGCTGGTGTATGTGGACATGCCGGCCGTGGGCAAGGTGCTGGCGCGCGGTGCTGAATCGGGCATCGTCGAGTCCAACAAGACGGCTTCGGACTTGCATGCTCCCGTTGATGGCGAAGTGATCGCCATCAACGGGGCATTGTCCGAGACCCCTGACGCCATCAATGGCGCACCCTATGAGCAATGGATCTTCAGGCTCAAGCCGGCCGCGCCATTTTCGGCGGAGGGCTTTCTTGATGCGGCGGCTTACATCAGGCTGATTTCCTGACGCGCCGTTGCGTTCAGGAGGCCGAGGCGGCGGCGCGGATATCGAAAGCGCCGCCGGTCTGTGCGCGGTCACGCAAGGTGACGGCGGTCTTGCCCAGCAGGGGGAAGACCAGTTCGGCGAAGCGGATCGCTTCTTCCAGGTGCGGGTAGCCGGACAGCACGAAGGTATCCACGCCCAGGTCCGCGTATTCCTGCAGGCGTTCGGCCACGGTCGCCGCATCGCCGACCAGGGAGGTGCCGGCGCCACCGCGCACCAGTCCCACGCCGGCCCACAGGTTGGGGGCGATTTCCAGCTTGTCGCGGCGTCCGCCGTGCAGGGCGGCCATTCTTTGTTGTCCTACTGAATCCATCTTTGCGTAGTTTTGCTGGGCGCGGGCGATGTCCTCATCGGTGAGTTTGCTGATGAGGCGGTCGGCATCGGCCCAGGCTTCGGCGGTGGTTTCGCGCACGATGGCGTGCAGGCGCACGCCGAAGCGCACCGTGCGGCCGTGTTTGGCGGCGCGTTCGCGCACGTCTTCGATCTTCTGTTTGACGGCGGCGGGTGGTTCGCCCCAGGTGAGGTAGGCGTCCACGTGTTTGGCGGCGAGGTCGTGGGCAGCGGGGGATGATCCGCCGAAGTAGAGGGGCGGGTAGGGTTGCTGGACGGATGGATGGAACAGCTGGCCGTTGCGGATGCGGAAGTGTTTGCCGTCGTGGTTGACGGTTTCGCCCTGGAGCAGTTTGCGCCAGATGGTGAGGTATTCGTCGGCGGCTTCGTAGCGTTCGTCGTGTTTGAGGAAGACGCCATCGGCTTCCAGTTCGGTGGCGTCTCCGCCGGGGACGACGTTGAGGAGCAGGCGTCCGTTCAGGGCCTGGTCCAGGGTGGCGGCTTGTCTTGCAGAGGGGCCGGGGCCGCCCAGTGATGTTCTCAGGGCGACCAGCAGTTTGATGCGCTGGGTGACCGGGACCAGGCTGGCGGCTACTACCCACGGGTCCAGGCAGGAGGCGCCGGTGGGGATCAGCAGGCCGTCATAGCCGAGGGTTTCGCTGGTGATGGCGATCTGGCGCATGTACTCGAGCGTGGGGGCGCGGCCGAAGTCGGATTTGCCCAGGTAGCGGGTGTCGCCTGATGTTGGGAGGAACCAGAAGAGTTCTAATGACATGCCAGAGTTTCCTTTTGCGATTTTCACTTTGGCGTTATTAGAGCGCTCTGTTGGTGTTGTGGCTAAGAATGTTTTCTTCTTTTCTTAGTTGGTTTTTGTTTTTGTTTTTGTGGTTTTGGTTGATGTTGTCTTGGCGTGGTGTTTTTCTGGTTGTTCGGTCTGGCGTAGTCTGCACGGAATGCTTTTCTGCGCTCTAGCTTAATTCTTATCATTCTCCGATCGGAGCGGAGCGCCGGGGGCGGCCCGGCAGCCGCTCACTTTTCTTGTCTCGCCAAGAAAAGTAAGCAAAAGAAGGCGACCCCAGAGAGCCAGCCCTCCTTCGGAGGGTTCCCGCCGCAGCGGAGCGAAAAGTGGGAAGAATAGAGTCGCTTCGCTCCCACTATTCTTCTGATCCACTTTTCGCTCCGCTGCGGCGGCTGGCTCTATGGGGAAAGTCCAAACGGGCTCGCCTTCGGCCTCGCACTTCTCCGACTCGCCTTCGGCTTTGGGTTGGCTCGCCTGCGGCATCGATTTTTCTTCGATCCGAGGGCTTGGGTTTTTATTGTTTAAATAATTTACTGTCCGTTCGACCTGAGTAGTCGCGCAGCGACGTATCGAAGGCTAGAGAACGCCAACGCAAAGCCGAAGGCGAGTCGGAGGTGTTGCGATGCCGAAGGCGAGCCGTTTCGGCCGTCCGCATCTGCGCCGCCGCTTCAGAGAGCAACAAAACGGATCAGGAAAATAGTCGGAGCGAAGCGACTCTATTTTCCCCGTTTTGTTGGTCTCTGAAGCGGGGACCCTCCGAAGGAGGGCGGCGCAGCTGCGGTCGCCTTCTTTTGCTTACTTTTCTTGGCGAGACAAGAAAAGTGAGCGGCTGCCGGCAGAAGCAGTGCTTCTGCCCCCCGGCGCTCCGCTCCGACCGAAGAGAGAAAATAATTAAGCTAGAGCGCAGAAAAGCAATCCGTGCAGACTACGCCAGACCGAACAACCAGAAAAACACCACGCCAAGACCAAAAAACAGCAAGCCCCGGCACTGGCGGCAATCCCCTGTGAACGCGCCCCGATGCCACGCAGTCACTAAGGAGATCAGGGCTGCCGGCAGTCGCTGAGCATCTCCGCCTGCGAGATGTTGCTGCCCGGCGGCACGCTGTGCGTGAGCCAGACATTGCCGCCGATGACCGATCCTTGGCCGATGGTGATGCGCCCCAGCAGGGTCGCGCCGGCATAGACCACCACGTCATCCTCGACGATGGGATGGCGCGCAATGCCCTTGACCAGTGAACCGTCAGCCTCCTGCGGGAAACGCTTGGCACCCAGCGTTACGGCCTGGTACAGGCGCACGTTGCGGCCGATGATGGTGGTCTCGCCGATCACTACGCCGGTGCCGTGGTCGATGAAGAAACTCGGACCGATCTGCGCCGCCGGGTGGATGTCGATACCGGTGGCCGAGTGCGCAATGTCGGCGATCAGGCGCGCCAGCAGCGGCGCACCCAGCTGGTGCAGGGCATGCGCCAGGCGATGGTAGATGATCGCGGTGGTGCCGGGGTAGCACAGCAAAATTTCTGAAATGCTGGAAGCCGCCGGGTCCCCGTGATAAGCCGCCTGGATGTCGCTGACCAGGATGTCCCGCACCGCCGGCAACTGATGGGCGAAGTCCCGCGTGATGGCCGTGGCGCGCTCGCGCAGCAGCCCATCCACCTCCACATCACTGCTGAAATACAGACTGCGACGCACCTGCTCGCGCAGGATGGCCAGCGCCGCATTCAACTGGCTGCCAACGAAATAATCGATGGTCTCATCGGATAAATCGGTATGGCCATAATGCGTCGGGAACAAGGCCGCCTGCAGATGCTGCAAGAGCTTTTGCATGGCTTCGCGCGAGGGGATCTCGCGGATCTCGCCACGGTAGCGGATCTTGTTGGTCACTTCGCGCGAGGTGCGCAGGCCGGCGACGACGGCCGACAGGCCCAGGCTGGCTGACTCGGCCGAGTCAGTCAGCGCGCTCAATTCGGGGGTGTGAGAGGTATCCATGCCCGCATGCTATCAAAAATGCGCGGCGCGCGTCGGCAGGGGCAGGGGAAGGGAATCCGGAGGAAGAGCGATTCGCGGCACCCAGTTCTATCTGAAAAGTGGCGCCGCATTTGAATCTGCTCTGGGAATGCACTGTAACGGGGAATCCACATTCCTGCAAAGGATCATTGCGCATATCCATATGCCAATTTGATCTGCCGCAAATCCTTGCCCCCAAGGGGTGATGGCGATGGCGTCGGCCGCCGGGATGGTGCATCAGGAAATTCCTGATGCATTTCGTGGCGTTCTCAGGAAGCTCCCGATACAGGGTGGCACAACAAAAACGTAAAGTCTCATCCATACCAGCTGCACTACGCAGGACCAGCCGATCAGCAAGCGCAGATGTTTTCGGATGGCAACTTGCAGCGCGAGTCTGACCGAATTGTTTTGCCGATGTCCGGCCCTTGCCGTTGCGGGACATCTCCACAGGATTACCGGGAAGCCCTGAGGGGGGCTTACTTTTGGGCGCGCTTTCGCAAGAAGGTGCGTCTTTTTTTTGTTTGTGATGCAATAGCCCCCGATTCTATCCATCCAGAAAAAAGGGGAACATCCATGCCTGCGCTCCGTCTGCGCTCGTCCACCCAGGTCGCCCTGCTGTTACTGCCGCTGTCATTGCTGATCTTTTCGGATAACGCCGCGCAAGCCCAGGCAGCGGCTGCGGTGGCCGTCCCGGTTCCTGCCAGCGCTGTCGCACCCACGCCGGTGGCCAGTGATATCACCCGCACTTGCGCGGCCGGCAGCGGCTGCGTGCTGACCTGCCTGAACATGGCGGCAGAAACCGTGATGACCGAAACGGCCACGCGGGCCGTGCGCATCATCTCGCTGTCCAACGGCAATAGTGAATTCCGCATGGACAACGGCAATGCCGGTATCAACGTGATCCTGGTTTCTCACGACAACCTGATGTGCAAGCTCAGCGGTGGCATCTGAGGCCACGGCACGCTTCAGTTGCCCAGCAGTTTTTCCCGCACCGATTCTTCTTCGGCATGGCTGGCGCTGGCGCGCGCCAGGTCCGACAGCGACAGTATCCCCACCAGTTGCCGCCGCTGCGGACCGGCCACCACCGGCAGGCGCGCTACTCCCAGGCGCGCCATGGCGCCGGCCGCAGCGCGGGCGCTCAGGTGCGGCAGCAGATAGCCGCCATCGGGCTCCAGCAGCGTACCGCAAGCCTCGGCCGGATCGGCTGCCTGCAAGCGGCTCAGCGCGACCATGCCGACCAGCTGCCCGTGCGTAATCACCGGATAGTAGCGATGCGTATGGCCTGCCGAGCGGCACAGCGCCAGTGCCTGACCTGCAGGCAGATCCGTTTCCAGTGCCTGGGGCGGCGACATCAGGTCTTCCACGTGGACCCGTTCCAGCGGATCGACACCGTACTCCCGATGCACGTGCAAGCCGCGCCGCGCGATCTTCTCGGTCATGATGGAACGCTTCATCCACAGTACGTTCACGCCATAGGCCACCGACGTGGTGGCGATCAGCGGCAGCAGGGCATTGCCCGCGTGGGTCAGGCCGAAGGCGAAGACGATGGCCGTCAGCGGCGCACCCAGCACGCTGCCCAATACCCCGGCCATGCACACCAGCGGCCACAGCCCTGAAGAGCCGCCCGGCAGCCAGGGCGAGAGCACCAGTCCCAGGCCGGCCCCCATCATCAGCAGCGGTGCCAGCACCCCGCCCGAGGTGCCCGAGCCCAGGGCCAGCAGCCAGATCACCGCCTTCACCAGCAGCAGCGCCAGCGCCGCCGAGACCAGCATGTGCTGGTTCAGCAGATCGGCAATGACGTCATAGCCCACCCCCAGCGCACGCGGCTGCAGCAGTCCGCCCAGTCCCACAGCGATGCCACCGAGTGCGGGCCACCACATCCAGTGCAGCGGCAGCCGGTGAAAACCATCCTCGATGCGATACAGTGCCAGCGTCAGCACGGCAGCCAGCACCCCGCTGGCCAGACCCGCCATGAAGCAGGACAGCAGCGCGACCGGCGTGACCGGCGCCACCTGCAAGGGAAACAGCACGCCGGCCTCGACCACCCAGGGCCGCAGGAACCCGGCCACTGCGCAAGCCAGCGCCACCGGCAAGAGGCTGCGCGGGCGCAGTTCGAACAGCAGCAGTTCCACTGCCAGCAGCAGTGCCGCCAGGGGCGTACCGAAGATCGCCGTCATGCCGGCGCAGGCGCCCGAGACCAGCAGGGTCTTGCGCTCGGCGGCCGTCAGGTGCAGCCATTGCGCCAGCAGCGAGCCGACCGAACCGCCGGTCATGATGATCGGACCTTCGGCACCGAAGGGACCACCGCTGCCGATGACGATGCCCGAAGACAACGGCTTCAACAGCGCGACCTTGGGCGACATGCGGCTCTTGCCGAAAAGAATCGCTTCGATGGCTTCGGGGATGCCATGACCGCGGATCTTGTCGCTGCCGTAACGCGCCATCAGACCGACGATCAGCCCGCCCGCCACCGGCAGCAGTGCGGCGATCCAGCCCAGCGTATGGCCGGCCGGTGCAACGGCGTCAAAGGATAGCCGCTGGAAATAGAACAGGTTGGTGAACAGTGCAATGAGCTTGAGCAGCAGCCAGGCTGCGCCAGTAGAGAGCGCGCCGATGAGCACGGCGATGGCGCATAGCAGGGGCAGCCGCCGGTCGGCGGTGTAGTCGCGTTTGTGTTTCATGGAGGAGCCGGGTTGGACAGCCGTCGTCGTGCCAGTAAGAAGGGAGAACGCCTGTGGTCAAGGAATAAGCGGCAAATATATCATAACGTGATATAAAAATGTGGTTGCGGATGAGATGGGTGTTGTATGCATGGCGCGACTTATCCGCTTTTCTTCTATGCACTTGAGGAATGATTCGTTCGCAGCATGAGAGCGGCTGGATAAGCTGTGCACCTCGATTCCCTGACCTCAACCATGAAAGACGGAGCCCGCATGCCGCAGCAAGAAGACAAACGCCACCGTGCCCTGGCCGCAGTGGAACTGAGCAGCAAGCGCCGCCGCCTCGTTGCAGCCGGACTGGCACTGGGTGCAGCGGGTGCGGCGGCGCTCCTGAGCCCGCGTGCGGCGCACGCCGCCACGCGTCAATTGCGTGTGGGCTACCAGAAGGGGGCGCTGAGCATCATTCGCGCCCATGGCACGCTGGAGCAGCGTCTGGCCCCGCTGGGCGCGACCGTGAAGTGGATCGAATTCAGTGCCGGACCGGTGCAGCTCGAAGCCCTGGGCGCGGGCTCCATCGATTTCGGCGATGTCGGGGAAGCGCCGCCCATTTTCTCGCAGGCGGCCGGCACGCCGCTGGTCTATGTGGGGGCGACGGTACCGCGTCCCTTTGTGGAAGCCGTGCTGGTCAAGGATGACAGCCTGCAGCAACCGGCGCAGTTGAAGGGCAAGCGCATCGCCCTGAACAAGGGTTCCAACGTGCATTACTTTCTGGTCAAGCTGCTGGAGAAGCACGGGCTCCAGTATGGTGACGTCACCCCGGTATGGCTCGCCCCGGCCGATGCGCGCGCGGCCTTCGAGCGCGGCGCGGTGGATGCCTGGGCCATCTGGGAGCCTTACCTGGCGGCGGCCCAGCAGACCCTGAAGGCGCGCATCCTGGCCGATGCCGACGGGGTGGTCAAGAATCGCGCCTATTATTTTTCGACGCGCGATTATGCCCGCGACAATGGCGACCTGATCCGCATCGCGCTGGAGGAACTGGCCAAGGTGGATGAGTTCGCTAAGTCCCGCCCCGACGATTACGCCAGCGAACTGGCCGGCATCCTCGGGCTGCCCAAGGGGGTGCTGGATGTGGTGGTACGCCGCTACAGCTACGGCACGCTGCCCATTACCCATGCCATCCTGGACGAGCAGCAGCAGATTGCCGATACCTTCCTGGCGCTCAAGCTGATTCCGAAGAAGATCAACCTGCGCGAGACGGCACCGCCCTGGCTGGCCTGACCGCTTGTCCCGCTTCCTTGGAACGGCCGGCGAGTCACATCGCCGCAGCGCTTATGGGTCCAAATTCAGGAGTTGTCGTTCAAGCCGCTTGATACCTTGGATCAGGTTTGAAAAACTGGAGGAACGCGTGTTTTCCAGAGCCAGATGTGATCCAAGCAATCTGGATCCGCCGACCTTCTGGTATCTGCCACGCGTCAGCTCCTTGAGTTCCATGCTGGGCGATCCAAGCCGGTCTGGATCTCTATACTTCGCGTGGCCTTGAAGTTTGTGCAGTCCAGGGACACCTAGTGCTGACTCCACAGCCCCCAGGTCTGCCAGATAAAAACTCTCCAGCTCGCGACAGGCAATCCGAACCAGAGAAACGTTTCCTTTGCCCCCGTCCGCGCACTTGGTCAGTAGCGAGGCCTTCAAAGCCTTGCAGTCTGCATGGCTGTCCTGATCGCGCATGATCAGAAAGCGCGCTGCAGGATTCAGATAGCCTCGAAGCTTTCGCTCGAGTTGTTTTTCCAGATCCTGCTTGCCTTCGAATGGGATGAACCGATGATGCACCGAGGGATTGAGGATTCTTGGCAGCAGCGTTTCCAGCATGGCTTTTGCAGACGGTTCCTCAAGAAGAAAGACGAGTTCCGGCCTCATTGCGGGTCGGCCCCTTCAAAAAATCCTTGTTTCCACAGATAGCCGAGCTGGTCCCCTTCGCTCATGTATTTTGCGATTTGAGGATCATCTTTGGCGCGGCGTATCTCCGTTGTTCCATCTCTCTTGACCAGCCAGCACACCTCTTCCAGATTCAGTGCATTGAGGAAGTCCGGGGAGTGCGTTGACACGAGGACTTGTCCACGGTTGGAGTAGAGGCGGAACTCTTCAGCCAGCTCAGTCATCAGCTTCGGATAAAGCTGGTTTTCCGGCTCTTCGACACACAGCAAGGGGTGAGGGACCGGATCATGCAATAACACCAGATAGGCAAACATTTTGATCGTGCCGTCCGATACGTATCTGTCCAGAAAGGGCGTCTTGAAAGAGCCATCCTGGAACCTGAGGGTGAGATAACCATCGTCCATCAGCCGGGGTTCGATCCGGCTGATGCCCGGAACGCGTTGCGCCATGATTTGAAGGATTTCCTGAAATTTTTCAGGAAATCTCTCATGAAGATACAAGGCTACTCGAGGAAGGTTATCGCCCGTCTCTGATAGATGCTCTGAATCTCCGGCAGCTTCCTTGCGGCCTCGCGCTGCAGTAATGTGGAAATCGGACACGTGCCATGATTCAATCAACTGCCGGAACGCGTTGGCCGCCTTGAATCGCTCGAACTGCCCCAAGCCCTTGATGGCCAAGGTGTCTGACGCTACGGTCTGATGTTCACGATCCAGTGATTCGTCGGGTTGATGGAAATCCTCTTCGTTGGTGATGGCGAATCCCGAGCCGTTGGTGAAGTCCAGGAAACGGTAGGGACTGCCATAACGGCCACGCTTATAACGCAATACTTCGCGTTTGACGAACGGTAATCCGTCCTGTTCGGCAATCTCCAGCGAGTAGGTGACGAGCCGTTCCACGTCAGTAATTGGCATACGGTATTGAATCTCGATGAGGATACTTTCATCCTCTGAAACTCCGCGACTGAGGACTTCCTTGAACCGGCCGCGTTTGTCCAAGGCTTGTCTTACATTGCCTTTCAGACAGTCGTGGAGAAATCCGAAGACGTCAAACAGCGTAGATTTTCCGGCGCCGTTGGCGCCGACCACGACCAGGAAGGGTGGGATATCCGTGAGATGTACGTCACGGAACGTCTTGTAATTTTTTAATCTGATTGACTCGATCTTCACGTATTTCCCCAGTAATCAGGCTGCAACGCACGGTGAGGTGGCTGATGCAGGTTCCGTCCAGAGACGGTAGCCCGGTACTTTATCATGCTCTGAAACGCTCGCTCTTCTCGTCTTTGCGTTGCACAAGAATAGCAAGCAGCAGATCAGGAGGCTAACGATTGTCAGGGACGGAAAAAAGCCCCGATGGCAAGCCATGCATGCCATCGGGGCCCGGTTGAGGCAGAGATTGTTCGAGCCGGTCAGGCCTTGAACTGCAGCGCGTTGGTCAGATCGCCCATGGGCTGCTGGCCGCGCGCGATCATGGCGTCATCGCGCTCCTTGAGACCATCCAGTTTTTCCAGGCCGAAGGTGCGGGTGATCAGGCGCAGGATGGATGCGGTGTCATACACGGTATGGTCCACCGTTCCCTTGCGTGCGAACGGCGAGATCACCAGCGCCGGCACGCGCGTGCCCGGACCCCAGCGGTCGCCCTTGGGCGGGGCGACGTGATCCCACCAGCCGCCGTTTTCGTCGAAGGTGATGACCACTACCATGTTCTTCCACTGCGGGCTGGCCTGCAGGCTCTTGACGATGTGGGCGATGTGGCGGTCACCCGAGGCCACATCGGCGTAACCGGCGTGCAGGTTGAGGTTGCCCTGCGGCTTGTAGAAGGTTACCGGCGGCAGGCGGCCGGCCTCGACGTCGGCCAGGAAGCGGTTGGTGCGCGACTCGTCGCCCAGGCCGCCGTCACGCAGGCGCTTGTTGCGCTCGGCGGGATTTTCCGGACCCAGGTTCTTGAAGTAGTTGAAGGGCTGGTGGTGATACTGGAAATTGGGGATCTTGGGGATGCCCTTGGAATCCTTGAACTCATCCAGCGTGGCCTGCCACGCGCCGGCATACCAGGCCCAGTCGATGCCCTTCTTGTTGAGCTTGTCACCGATGTGCTCGTGCGTCTGCGGCACCAGCACGCTGGGCTGGTTGGGTTCGGCATAGGCGGGGTTGTTGCGGTCGCGGCTCCAGGTCGGCCAGTAGGGCGGGGCCATGGTGTTGACGGCGTAGCCATCTGGCGTCAGTGCGCTCGGGCCGAACTTTGGCGGGCCGTCCATGGCACTGGCCGGGCTGCCTTCGGCGGGGACCAGTTCCGGCGAGAGCGGATCATTGTTTCTGGTCTTGGCTACCTGGGTACGCGAGACCGAATTCATCACATCCGGATAGTAGGGCGGCCTGGCGCAGATCAGGTACTGGTGGTTCAGGAAGGAGCCGCCGAAAGCGCCCTGGAAGAAGTTGTCGCACAGCACGAACTCGCGCGCCACGTCCCACAGGCGCAGGTTGTAGCGGGTGTCCGCATAATGGCCCATGGTCAGGCCACCGGAGTCGGCCCAGGCCACGAAGCCATCGTTCTTGCCACCGTTGATCTGCATCTGGTTCTGGTAGAACACGTGCCACAGGTCGCGCGTGACCAGGCCCAGCGGCAATGCCTCGCCTTGCGGGCCCTTCAGGGCAAAGGGGGCGTTGGGCAGGTTGGTCTGGTATTGCTTGCCGGCCGCATAGGTCACGCCTTCGACGGTCTGCTCCTGGCTGACCACGCCGCTCCAGGCCGGCGGCAGTTGCTTCAACAGGCTGCCGTCACGATCGCGCTGCTGGTACTCCGAAGGCTTGACGGACGACAGCGGTTTTTCCAGGCCGGGGAAGTCGGCAAAGAGGTTGTTGAAGCTGCGGTTCTCGGCGTAGATCACCACGATGGTCTTGACGTTCTCGCGCAGGGCGCGGTCCAGCGCGGCGGACTCGGCCGGGTTGCCGCTGGGGTAGGCGACCGGTCCCTGGCCTTCGGTGGCGCAGGCGGCCAGGGTCGTGCCGGCACTGAGGGCCGCCATGCTGCCCAGGAAGCGGCGGCGGCCGGGTTGTTGCGGGATCTGCGGGGTATCGCTGGACGCAGGCTGGCTGCCGGCGATGTCGTCGTCGTGCTTGCTCATGGATGGGTTTCCTGTCGGATATTGTTGTCGGGGTTTGGCGCGTAGCGGGGCAGGAGCATAGCGCGACCGTATGACAAGGATGTGTCTTTCCGATCATACTTGCAACCACGGAAATGATGAATTTTGCCCCAAGAGACAGTGAAAGATTGAGTAAAAGACAGGCTAGGATGCTATCGCGGCGCCGTGATCGGCCTAGAATTCAGCCACCGCCCCGGTATCGATCCGGGCTTCCCGGCCCGTGGGAGGGCCAGGCGGGCGGGCCGCGCCAGGGGACGGCAGGTTGCGCCGACGTCTTTGCGGTCTTGTTTGTCGAGGGATTCATCATGCTCAAAGCTTTTCAATACGTGCTCATCGGCGCAGGCTTCAGTGCCTGCATGCTGTTCGTGCTGGCCCTGGCCATTACCGAACCGCTGACCTGAGCCTTGGCCGGACGCTCGGTCCGGTCTTCACACCAGCCCGTCATCATGCAGCCTGCACGCGCTATTTGCGCTGCAGGACCGGTTTGCCCGAGCGGTTGACCGCGATGAACAATCCCATCAATCCCACGAAGGCCGCCAGCAACAGGCTGGCGTTGAGGATCACGCGCGCATAGCCGAGCGCGTTGACGTCAATGAAGGGATACGGGTAAAAGCCCGACAGCGCTCCCCGCCACAGGGTCAGCAGCAGGTAGCCCAGAGGATAGATCAGCCACAGCAGCGACTTCCTCAGCGACGCCTGGAACACCGGCACGAAAAAAATCCAATACACGATGGCCAGCAGCGGCACCACCGTATGCAGACTCTCATTGACCAGGGCGCGGAACCCGGTCGGGGTCCACAGATGGCGCAGCAAGAGGTTGTAGGCGATTCCTACGAAGGCCAGATAGGTCACCACGGCCGAGATGACGGAGGGCTGCCGGAAGAAGCGGCTCACCGGTGACTTCAATGACAGGGCCAGCGAGGTAAAGCACAAGGCACTCATCAGGATGGTGAGGTTGGTCAGATACATGGTCAGCCGGTCCAGCCCATCCAGCACGCCACCACCGCGCGCCAGCAAACGGCTGATGGTGATGTCGGTCTGCGCCACGAAGGCAAACCAGCTGATGCCGGCGATCAGGGCGGCTACCGTGCGGGCGGCGGCCGAGTGGCGGTGTGCCGGGAAGAGATGCGCGCCAAAGGAATCCAGCGATTCCGGCGAAGGGATCCTATCGTTGCTCATGGTGTGTTCAGGGAAGAGGAGAGGGCCACGGCCGCAGTACGGAAGTGCGTGCTGTGCCAGCCGTGCGATGTGCCACATCATAAATCGGCGGGCGCGGTTGTGCTGGCCGCATGACATTCATTTTCAACGCTTACATCAGGACACATCGATACCGGTACCTGCTTGGGGCTCATCCGTGCGGTATAAGGCGGCCTTTTTCATAAAAAACGGAAGGGGATAAATTCTAAGTTTTTGATCCGTTGGAATTGCCGGGAATGGATCATTCAGGAATGGCGTTACTGTTCGGAAAGCTTTATCCAGAGCGGATTTTAGGTCGCCGTGTGTCGCCTTATGGCGACGCCTTCGCACCATCAACTGTTACATTTTTTTTAGTTACAAGGCGCTTCAAAATATAAATAATTTGCCTTGTCTTCACTGCAGAAAAACAGTGCTTTTACTGTTACAAATTTGCGGTGAACTTTGCAAAAGGCATCCTGCCGAATCGCACAGGTTTCCTTCGAGGCAATGCTTGCAGGCATCGCACCCGGACTGTTCATCTCTCCCGCGCGAACGCCCGGAGGAACCGTTCTCGTCCCACGTTGTGCGCGTCTTTCGTGCGCACCTTGACGCAGGCTATTTTTTCGCGCGTAGATTTTTACGCATCAGGCACCACCATTTCAGGAGATCACATGCTTCGCTCGGAATCCCTCTTCGGCAAACGCGAAACCAGTTCGACCAATTCCCCGTTCAGCAGTGCGGGCAACGTCTCTTCTTCTACAGGCGGCAATGTGACCAGCGTCAACAAACCTACCCAATACCCTTCTTCGGTTTCCAGCACCACCGCGCCGGCGGCCACTGAAGAGAGCGGCAGCAAGCTCACCGTCGGGCCCAACATCAAGGTCAAGGGCGAGATCGAGGATTGCGATACGCTGGTGGTCGAAGGCAAGGTACAGGCCACCATCAATTGCCGCGTGGTGCAGATTGCCGAGCGTGGCGCGTTCAAGGGCTCGGCTGAAATCGATCTGGCGGAGATCCGCGGCGAGTTCGATGGCGATCTGACGGTGCGTCAGAAGCTGGTGATCTATTCCAGCGGCAAGGTGACCGGCAAGATCCGTTACGGCAAGCTGGTGATCGAGGAAGGTGGCCAGCTGGCGGGCGACCTGCAGGTCGGCGGCGGCCACGAGCAGAAGGACTTGTTGCAGAAGACGGCCTGAGCTCCCCTGCGGGTGGTGCCGGCTGTGCAGCGCCGGCTGCCATCCGATGAGGAGGCGGGCTGAGGCCGGGCCAGGCGGATTTTCGACTGGATTTCCTGTTGGAAATAATTTCCGGTCGCGGGCGCGATTTGTTATCAAGTTGCGCCGATCTGCGGTGATTTCTGGTGGAATGACCACGCTTTGACGCGTACCGTGCGGGCTTTTGCGGGTGCGGATTTGTCCGCATGGCCGGGCCGTGCGACAATAGCGCCTTTCGTCCCTTTCGTCCTTTACCCGGCCTGCCGGGCCGGTGGCCGCCGCTGCGTGGCGGTGCCGGTGGGACGCTGGCGTTTGGTTTCATTGCTCAGTTCACTCATGGCTCACCCGGAATACATTCTTACCTTGTCCTGCCTGGACCAGCGCGGCATCGTGCATCGCGTCTCGGGCTTTCTGGCCGATCACGGCTGCAACATCATCGATTCGGCGCAGTTTGGCGATGCGCAGTCCAAGCTGTTCTTCATGCGGGTGCATTTTTCGGCGGAGGATGCTTCGGTGTCGGATGCGGCGCTGCGGGCGGACTTCGGTGTGTTGGGCGATTCCTTGCAGATGAACTGGCAGTTGCATGATGCGGGCAAGAAGCCGCGTGTGATGTTGATGGTGTCCAAGATCGGTCATTGCCTGAACGATCTGCTGTTCCGTTACAAGAGCGGGTTGCTGCCGGTGGAGATTCCGGCGATCGTGTCTAACCATACTGATTTTTATCAGCTGGCTGCAAGCTATAACATTCCCTTCCATCATCTGCCGTTGGCGACGGGGGCGCCTGTCGAGGTCAAGCGTGCTCAGGAGCAGCGGATCATGGAGATCGTGGACGCCAATCAGATCGATCTGGTGGTGCTGGCGCGCTACATGCAGATTCTGTCGCCTGAGATGTGCGAGGCCTTGCGCGGGCGGGCGATCAATATTCATCACTCCTTCCTGCCTAGCTTCAAGGGAGCCAAGCCTTATTATCAGGCGCATGACCGGGGCGTTAAGCTCATCGGGGCTACTGCGCACTTCGTGACGGGTGATCTGGATGAGGGGCCGATCATCGAGCAGGGTGTTGAACGCGTTGACCATTCCATGGGGCCGGATACCTTGACTGCGATTGGGCGGGATATTGAATGCGTGGTGTTGGCGCGGGCTGTCAAATGGTTTACCGAGCATCGGATTTTGCTCAATGGGCATAAGACTGTGATCTTTAACTGATCCGTTTTTTGTTTTATCGGGACGCCGCCTGGTTTTTGTTGGGCGGCGTTTTTGTTTTTGTGGTTTTTGTTTTGTTGTCTTGGCTGGGGTTTTTTCTGGTTGTTCGGTTTGGCGTAGTCTGCACGGATTGCTTTCCTGCGCTCTAGCTTAATTATTTTCTTTCTCCGGTCGGGAGAACGCGCCGGGGGCGGCCCGGCAGCCGCTCACTTTTCTTGTCTCGCCAAGAAAAGTAAGCAAAAGAAGGCGACCCCAGAGAGCCAGCCCTCCTTCGGAGGGTTCCCGCCGCAGCGAAGCGAAAAGTGGGAAGAATAGAGTCGCTTCGCTCCGACTATTCTTCTGATCCACTTTTCGCTCCGCTGCGGCGGCTGGCTCTATGGGGAAAGTCCAAACGGGCTCGCCTTCGGCCTCGCACTTCTCCGACTCGCCTTCGGCTTTGGGGGGGGGCTCGCCTGCGGCATCGATTTTTCTTCGATCCGAGGGCTTGGGTTTTTATTGTTTAAATAATTTACTGTCCGTTCGACCTGAGTAGTCGCGCAGCGACGTATCGAAGGCTAAACAACGCCAACGCAAAGCTGAAGGCGAGTAGGAGGTCTCACGATGCCGAAGGCGAGCCGTTTCGGCCGTCCGCATCTGCGCCGCCGCTTCAGAGAGCAACAAAACGGATCAGGAAAATAGTCGGAGCGAAGCGACTCTATTTTCCCCGTTTTGTTGGTCTCTGAAGCGGGGACCCTCCGAAGGAGGGCGGCGCAGCTGCGGTCGCCTTCTTTTGCTTACTTTTCTTGGCGAGACAAGAAAAGTGAGCGGCTGCCGGCAGAAGCAGTGCTTCTGCCCCCCGGCGCTCGGCTCCGACCGGAGAGAGAAAATAGAACCCATTTCATAAATAGCGCCGCATGAGGATGACGGAGAAAGCGAGATGAACGAAGCCTGTGTAATGATCGGCGCAACGCTCCCATCGGGTAAGTACACGCTTGAAGGCATTAAGCCAGGCAAACAGTCGTTCGATCTTCCATCGGCGCCGGTATCGGCGCAGCGCCCGGCCGTCTTGAGTGACCGCTCTTTTTCGATTGCTCTTGTGTGGTGCGATCAGTTCAATGCCTTTGGCAGCAAGTCTTTGATCGAGCGGATCACTATCGTAGGCGCGATCCCCAATAATTCGTTCGGGTCGTCCCACTGTGACAATCTCATCGAGGGTAGCCTCGACAAGGGTGACTTCATGTGGGCTAGCAGAAGACGTGTGCACGCCGAGTGGAAGACCAGTAGCGTCTGCAATAACCATGAGCTTCGTACCCTTGCCCCGCTTGGTCTTTCCGACCTTTGGGCCCCTTTTTTTGCCAACACAAACGTGCCGTCAATAAAGCATTCGGAAAGATTGATTTGGCCAACCTCTTCGAGGTGTTGCGCCAGTGCTTCGAGTATGTGCCGTAGCACGCCACTCTTGACCCAGCGCGAAAATCTTCGGAAGCATGTCGTGCCAGAGGGGAACCGATCTGGCAAATCACACCAGGCCGCACCGGTGCGTAGCACCCAGAGAATCCCGTTCATGACGGCGCGGTTGCTGTGCAATTCCGGGCGTCCACGCCCATCATCACGTCTAGGTGTTTCTGGTATCAGCGGCTCCAGAATCGCCCATTGTTCGTCTGTTAGTTCTTCTCTTCGTGCCATACGAAGAAGTTAACACGCACGATAAAAAGTTAACAGACCCTATTTATGAAATGAATTCTAATTAAGCTAGAGCGCAGGAAAGCAATCCGTGCAGACTACGCCAAACCGAACAACCAGAAAAACACCCAGCCAAGACAAGATCAATAAAAAACACAAAGAAGATCAGTCAGCAACAGGATACTGCTCCCGCATCACCCGCTTGTTAAGCTTCCCGACACTGGTCCGGGCCAACTCAGGAACAAACCGCACCCGATCCGGCACCCCGTAACGAGAAATAATCCCCGCATCAGCCGCCGCCCGCACATGCACCCGAATATCCTCCTCGCTAACCTCGCCAGCCTCCTTCTTCAGCACAACAAGCGCCACAGGCCGCTCTCCCCATTTCGCATCCTTCACCCCGATGACCGCCGTCTCCGCCACCGCCGGATGCCGCGCAATGATGTCCTCGATCTGCAGCGAAGATACCCACTCGCCCCCCGTCTTGATGACATCCTTGATCCGGTCCGTCACCTGCAGATAGCCCTCGCCATCCAGATGCCCGATATCCTGCGTATGCAACCACCCACCTCGCCACAATTCTTCCGAAGCTTCAGGTTGATGCAGGTACCCCTGGGTTAACCAGGGCGCGCGCACCACCACTTCCCCGGTGCTCTTGCCATCGCGCGGGCAATCATTCATATCGCCATCCACCGTGCGCAAGGCCACCAGCGGCAAGGGCCGCCCGGTCTTCACGCGCAGACTGGCTTCGCGCTCGCCGCCCAGTTCCTCCGTCGGCACCTGTGCCAGCGTCAGCACCGGACAAGTCTCCGACATCCCATACCCGGTGAACACATCAATCCCCCGATCACGCGCCATCTTCGCCAGACTGCCCGTCATCGCCGAGCCGCCGATGATCATCTTCCAGCCCGACAAATCCGCATCGCGCGCCTGCTCCGACGTCAGCACCATCTGCAGAATGGTCGGCACGCAATGCGAAAACGTCACCTTCTCCTCGCGGATCAGCCTGCAAATGGTGTCCGGTACATAGCGCCCCGGATAGACCTGCTTGACCCCTGCCATCGTCGCCACATAGGGCAGACCCCAGGCGTGGACATGGAACATCGGCGTCAAGGGCATGTAGACGTCATCCCGGTGCAGACGCCCCTGCTGCGGTGCCAGTGCCAGCCCGGCCGTGGTGGCCAGCGTGTGCAGCACCAGTTGCCGGTGGCTGAAATAAACCCCCTTGGGCAAGCCTGTGGTGCCGGTCGTGTAGAACGTGGTGGCGCGGGCGTTTTCGTCGAAGTCGGGGAAGTCGTAATGGTCGGCGGCTGCGGCCAGCAAGGCTTCGTATTCCCCCGCAAAGCCCGGACCGCGCGGGCAGGGACTGCCATCGTCGGTCAGCAGCACACAACGCGTCAGGGTGTTGAGCTCACCCCGGATCTGCTTCAACACCGGCATGAAATCCGAATTCACCAGCAATACATCGGCCTGGGCATGATTGAGCGTGTAGGCAATCTGCTCCGGCGACAAACGCACGTTGACCGTCTGCAAGACGCAACCCATCATCGGCACCGCGAAGAAACACTCCAGATAGCGGTTGCTGTCCCAGTCCATCACCGCCACCGTATTGCCACGCTGCAGCCCCATTTCCTTGAGGACGTTGGCCAGCCGCTGTACCCGCTGGTAGAAACCGGCATAGGTCAGGCGGCGTTCGCCGTAAATGATTTCCTGCTCGGCAGCAGTGGCCAGGGCGCTGTGCAGCAACTGCTTGATCAGCAGCGGATAGCCATAGGCCGAAGGGGTTTGCTCGATCGCTTGGGGCATGCCGGAGTCTCCTTTGTTGTGTGGCGGGATGACCGCCTGTTCTGGATGGAGCCTCGATGATACCGCCAAGTTTCCCGCAGGATGGTCGCCGGGACGACGAAATTTGACACGGCCCGCGTCGTCCCGGCCACGTGCACGTCAGCGCTTTTCTTCCAGGGAGGTGACGGTCAGCGCTCCATCCACCCGGTCGGCGGTAAAGCTGATCTTCTCGCCTTCGCGCACCCGCGCCACGATCTCGGGATTGGCCTTGAACACCATCGTCATCCCGCTCATCTGCAGATTGGGGATGTCGCCATGACGGATGGTGAGCTTGCCATTGCTGGCGTCAACCTTGCGGATTTCACCATCGACCCGGGGCGCATCGGCCTGGGCATGGGCGGCCAGCGCGGGCAGGAGAAGGGCAGTGCTGAGGAGGAGAGTTCGCAACATGGAGTTTCCTTTCATGAAGTCGTCAGCGAAGGGGATTCGCTGCGTCAAAAATCGATGATTCAATAATGTGATGATCAAGCTGCTCAATGAGTCGGGAATTCAATGATGTCCTGAATGGCCCCCCGGCTTGACCACCTCCAGCGTGGCCGGTCCCGGCTGGCTGGCCTTGGTTGCGGCGCGCCGCGCCTCGGGCATTTCACCCTGCCATTCGCGCGCCACCGTGCCGGCCGGCGCGCGGTACCAGCCCGGATCGCGGTAATCGTCCCGCGCCAGGTGGCGCCTGACCTTGACGGTGCTGAACATGCCACCCATCTCGATGGGCCCATACGGGCCGCGCCCGGTCATCATGGGCAGGGTGTTGTCGGGCAGGGGCATTTCCATCTCGCCCATCGAGCCGCCCTTGTCGCCCATGGCCATGTAGTCGGGTATGAGCCGGCTGATCTTGCTGACCACCTTGGACTGGTCCACCCCGATCATGGTCGGCACGTCATGACCCATGGCATTCATGGTGTGATGCGCCTTGTGGCAATGCAGGGCCCAGTCGCCTTCTTCGGTGGCGTCGAATTCGATGGCGCGCATCTGGCCTACCGCAATGTCGGTGGTGACCTCGGGCCAGCGCGCCGCAGGCGGTACCCAGCCGCCATCGGTGCCGGTGACGGTAAATTCGTGGCCGTGCAGGTGCAGCGGATGATTGGTCATGGTGAGATTGCCCACGCGGATGCGCACGCGGTCGTTCTGCCGCACCACCAGCGGGTCGATGCCGGGAAAGGCGCGGCTGTTCCAGGTCCACAGGTTGAAGTCCAGCATGGTGCTGACCTTGGGCACGGCCGCGCCGGGCGCGATGTCGTAGGCATTCATGAGGAACACGAAATCCCGGTCCACCCGCATGACGCCCGGATCCTTGGGATGCGTCACCCAGAAGCCCATCATGCCCATGGCCATCTGCACCATTTCGTCGGCGTGCGGGTGATACATGAAGGTGCCGGCGCGTCTGGCGGTGAATTCGTAGACGTAGGTCTTGCCCGGTGGAATGGCCGGCTGCGTCAGGCCCGATACGCCATCCATGCCATTGGGCAGGCGCTGGCCGTGCCAGTGCACCGAGGTCGCTTCGGGCAGCTTGTTGGTGACGAAGATGCGTACCCGGTCGCCTTCCACCACTTCGATGGTGGGGCCGGGGCTCTGGCCGTTGTAGCCCCACAGTTTGGCCTTCATGCCGGGAGCGATCTCGCGCTCGACCGCTTCAGCCACCAGATGAAATTCCTTGACGCCATTCTTCATGCGCCAGGGCAGGGTCCAGCCATTGAGGGTGACGACCGGTTGATAGGGGCGTCCGCTGGACGGTTGCAGGGGCGGCTGGGTGGCCGCGCTGGATTGCAGCGCGGCTTCGGGCAGGGAAGCCGCGCCGGCGCGGCTGACGGCGCCGGCTGTCACGGCCAGGGCCGCGCCTTGCAGGAAATGTCTGCGCATTTTGTCGGTCGGGTTCATGGTTGCTTTCCTTGTTGGGGACGGCCTCCCAGGGCCTGTTGCAGGCTGGCGTCGGCGATCCAGAAATCGCGCTGGGCCTCGATGGCGGCATTGACGGTGGCGGCTTGTTCGCGGGCATCGGCCAGCAGGGCGAAGACGCTGATGAGCATGCCGTTGTAGCGCAGCAGATTTTCTTCGGCGATGCGCTGGCGCAGCGGCAGCCATTGGTCCTGATAACGCCGCGCGAGGGTGTAGGCATCCTGCCGTTCGCGCCAGGCCTGGCGCGCCTGTGCGCGTGCATCGAGGATGGCGCCGGCGAGCTTGTGCGCGCCTTGCAGATAGATCGCCTCGGCCTTGGCCACACGCGCCTCGCCCCAGTCGAACAGCGGAATCTCCAGCGAGATTTCGTAACCGGTCTCTGGCGGCTTGCCGCTCTCGGAGGTGCGCAGCGCGCCCAGGTCCAGTACGTTGACCCAGCGTGTGGCGCGGGTCAGGCCCAGCGAACCTTGCAGGCCCTCCAGTTCGGCGCGGGCCGCTTGCACGTCGAGGCGCTGTTGCAGGGCTTGCTGCTCGACGTCGCCTAGCTCATCCAGTTGCCGGGGCAGTGCGGGCAATTGGCCGGGCAAAGCGAAATCGGGTGCCAGTCCCAGCAGGCGCGCCAGCGTCTCCTTGTGCTGCGCAGCCAGGCGGCGTGCCTGTTGCAGACTGGCCTGCGCCTGACCATAGAACAACTGCTCGCGCGCGCCATCGAGCTGGCTGATGTTGCCCAGCCGGGTCATCTGTGCGGCCAGCTCATGCGCCGCACCTGCCGCATCGGCGACCTGTTCCTGATATTGCAGGCCCTGTTGCGCGGCCACCGCCTGGTAATAGGCCTGGCGCGTCTGTGCCGCCACAGCCAGCACGCGCGCCGCCAGCGACAGGCGCACCTGCTCGAAGCGCCGCTGTTCGATGCGCGAGGCGGCCGGCAAGGTGAGCAGGCGCATCAGGCCCAGCGACAGGCTGCGCTCGATCTTGATGTCGTCGCCTGCATGGGTGCGCGCGAAGGAAAGGCCCGGATTGGGCAGGCGGCCGGCCTGCACCAGATCGGCTTCGGCCACGCCGAGCGCAGCGAACTCTCCTTGCAGGTCGGGATTGTTGATGAGTGCAATCTGCACGGCATCGTCGGCGCTGGCCAGACGTGGCGTGCCGGACGGGGCTTGCAGCAACTGGCGCACGCGCTCGCTGCTGGCCTGGGCTTGTTCTGGCGTGCGGTTCCAGGCGGGCGTCTGGCCCAGGCGCTGGTGGCTGGTTTGCTCGACCTGGGCGAAACCGGCGTCGGGCGAGAGTTGCGCGCAGCCGGCCAGCAGCGCGCAGGCGGCCACGGCAGCGGCCCGCCAGGGACGTGAAACGTGGGGGATCATGGAATCCTCGTCTGATGATGATGGTCATCGGCTGCACGTGCAGGGCACGCGCAGGGGCTGGGCGCACGGGACTGTGCGCAAGGCGGGATCAGGCGAGGGCAGGGGGCCGGTCGGGGTTTTCCGGCAGATAGCCGACGAAGCCGGAAGCCGGCAGCGCGATGAATTCACGCGAGGGAAGATCAGGGGCAGGCGGCGCACTCAAGGCCAGCGGCAGCAGGCCGCCGACGGTACAGGCGGCGCAGAAGCTGCAGGAGGCGTTGGCGTGGTGTTGCTGATGCTGTGTATCGGGGGTATCGGCGGTGGCCATCTGCATGGTCGCAACGTCACCGGCGTGATCGTCATGCTGTGCCTGATGTTCGTGATGCGCATGATGCTCATGCGGCATCTGCGGGCTCTGCGCTACCGGAGCGTGATGCTGCATGGCCGGCGCGCACGCCTGCAAGACGGCGGCGACACCCTGAAGAGGAATCGCCAGCGCCAGCAGCCAGAGCAGGAGGAATTTTGCGCGCAGCATCATGGGCGGCAGTATAGACGCTCGGCGCGGCGCCGGGCAACCTGTACGGCCGGACTCAGGCGGCGGCCTTGCGCTGGCGCAAACCGCGCACCAGCCGCAGGCCGTTGAAGACCACGATCAGGCTGGCTCCCATGTCGGCAAACACCGCCATCCACAGCGAACTCATGCCCGCCAGCGCCAGCGCGAGGAACACCGCCTTGATGCCCAGCGCGATGCTGATGTTCTGCACCAGCACGGTATGGGCCTTGCGGCTTAGGCGGATGAAGTCGGGGATCTTGCGCAGGTCGTCATCCATCAGGGCCACATCGGCCGTCTCCAGCGCCGTATCGGTGCCGGCCGCGCCCATGGCGAAACCGATGTCGGCGCGCGCCAGTGCCGGTGCATCGTTGATGCCGTCACCGACCATGCCCACGCCGCGTACGCCGTGGCGCGCGCTGAGCTGTTCGATGGCCTTGCGCTTGTCGTCGGGCAACTGGTCGCCGCGGGCATCGTCAATGCCGGTCTCTCGGGCAATGGCTTGCGCGGTGTGGCTGTTGTCGCCGGTCAGCATGATGACGTCCACACCCAGCGCCCGCAGCTCGGCTACCGCTTCCCTGCTGCTCGGGCGCACGGTATCGGCCACCGCGATCAGCAATTGCGGCTGGCCTTCGCGGCACAGCAGGGTGGTGGTCTTGCCTTGCTTCTCGAAGGCTTGCAGGCGCTCTTCCAGTGCCGGGCTGCACTGGCCCAGCTCGTGGATGAGGCGGTGATTGCCCAGGTGAAGCGATTGACCGGCGATGCGCCCCTGCACGCCGCGTCCGGCCAGTGCTGCAAATTCGCTGACCTCCAGGGTGACGATATTTTCCCGATCGGCGATGGCCCGCGAGACCGGGTGGTCCGAGCGCGCGGCCAGCGAGACGGCCAGTTGCAGCAGGGCTGGCTGGTCCGCATCCGCTTGCAGTGACACCACATCGGTCACGCGCGGCTTGCCGAAGGTGAGGGTGCCGGTCTTGTCCAGTGCCAGCGCACGCAGCAGGCGGCCTTGTTCCAGGTAGACCCCGCCCTTGACCAGGATGCCGTGGCGGGCCGCCGAGGCCAGGCCGCTGACGATGGTCACCGGCGTGGAGATGACCAGTGCGCACGGGCAGGCGATCACCAGCAGGACCAGCGCCTTGTACAGCCAGGGCTGGAAGGGCGCACCGGCCAGCAGGGGCGGCAGCACCGCCACCAGCACGGCCATCACCACGACGGCCGGGATGTAGTAGCGCGCGAAGTTGTCCACGAAGCGCTGGGTCGGCGCGCGCTGGCCTTGCGCCTGCTGCACGCTCTTGACGATGCGCGCGAGCGTGGAGTCGCCCTGCGCAGCGGTCACCCGCATCTCGAAGGCGCCCTGCTCATTGATGGTGCCGGCAAACACCGGGTCACCGGCCTCTTTCTGTACCGGTATGCTTTCCCCGGTGATGGGGGCCTGGTTGATGCTGGTACTCCCGGACAGTACCAGGCCATCCAGCGGTACACGTTCCCCAGGGGCGACCCGTACAGTGTCGTCGACTGTCACGGTACGGACCGGTACAGTTGACCAGACACCGTCCTCGCCGCGCCGGGTGGCCATGTCGGGCGTCATCGCCATCAGGCCGGCAATGGCGTTGCGGGCGCGGTCCAGCGAGAGCGCCTCGATCATCTCGGCCAGGGTGAACAGCACGATCACCACGGCGGCTTCCGGCCACTGGCCGATAACGGCGGCGCCGATCACGGCCAGCGACATCAGGAAGTTCATGTTCAGCGAAAAGTTGCGCAGCGCGATCCAGCCCTTCTTGAGCGTGCCCAGGCCGCCCAGCAGGATGGCGGCCAGCGCCAGCGCAATCACCGGCAGCGAGCGTTCATCACCGCTGGTCCAGGCCAGCACTTCGGCGCCCAGCGCAGCGACACCGGCCAGGCCCAGCAGCGCCCAGCGGCGCGCCGGTATGCGGTAGGCGGCGGCCTGGTCGGGGGCGTCGCGACCGGCCTCGGCATCGAGGGAATCGGATTTGACGGCGGGCAGTATGTCCAGCGCCTTGAGCGTATCGACCAGCGGGGCGATGGAGGGCAACTGGTGTTGCACCGTCAGTTCGCGCTGGATCAGGTTGAATTCCAGCGCGCCCACGCCGGGCATCTGCGCGAGACGTTCGCGGATCAGCTTTTCTTCGGTGGGGCAATCCATTTTCTGGATGAAGAAGACCGCCTCTTCGGTCGCGCCCTCCAGGCGCGCAGCCGCAACCGGCGCAGAGGCCGCCTTGTCGCCGCCGCACGCATGGCCACCGCAGCAGCCGTGCGCCTCGGGGACGTGACGATGGGCATGGCCGTGCTCATGGTCATGGTCATGCGAATGTTCGTGATCGTGCGTGTGGGTATGTGCAGCCATCCGGTGCTCCTTGTGCAGCCAACAGGTTTCAGGGGTATATTAAAAACCCTGAAGTAACTACAAGGTCAAGCGAGGATCACATGGATACGCTCAAGATCGGCGAGCTGTCCGCCCAGGCTGATTGCCCGGTGGAAACCATCCGTTATTACGAGAAGGAAGCGCTGCTGCCCGAGCCGACACGTTCGCAGTCGAACTACCGGCTGTATGGCGCGCGCCACGTGGAGCGGCTGCAATTCATCCGCCATTGTCGTTCGCTGGACATGACGCTGGACGAAGTGCGTGAACTGCTGCGCCTGCGCGATGCACCCGAGCAGAATTGCGGCGAGGTCAACGCCTTGCTGGACAAGCACATCGGCCACGTCGCCCAGCGCATCGCGCAGTTGCAGGCGCTGCAGGAACAGCTGCACCAGTTGCGCGCCCAGTGCCAAATGGAACAGCCGGCGCGCGACTGCGGCATCCTGCAGGGCCTGGCCAGCCTGCCAGACGACATGAAGCCGGCCAGGCTCGGCAGCCACGGCGGCGGCTGCCACTGAAGCCGGACAGTCAGGCCGGGCGGCCCAGCCAGGCCAGGACTTCCGCAATCACCTCGTCCGGCTTTTCGCGCTGGGGGAAATGACCGGCGCCGGGGATGAGCACGCGGCGGTAGTCATTGCCGAAGTAGCGTTCCTTATCTTCGGAGCTGGCCGGATGATTGGCGCCATCCTCGGTGCCGTGCAGCAGCAGGGTCGGCACCATGATGCGCGGGGTCTCCTGCAGCCTGGCTTCCAGCGCCGCATAGGCAGGGTCGCCGTCCACGAAGCCCCAGCGATGGCGATAGGAATGCACGCAGATATCGGCCCAGTCGGGATTGTCGAAGGAGGCGGCGGTATTGGCGAATTCGCTTTCGGCAAATTTCCAGGAGGGCGACCAGGTATTCCACATGAAGCGCGCAACGCTGCGGCGGTCGGCGCGTAGCTCGGCCTGGCCACGCGGGGTGGCGAAGTACCAGTGATACCAGTAACTGCGCGATTGCTGCAGGGACAGTTTCTGGTCCGGCGTATTGGTGCCCCAGCCCACCGACAGCGTAATGCAGCCGATGATGCGCTCCGGGGTCTGCGACGCCGCGATATAGGCCGCCCGCGCGCCCCAGTCGTGGCCGATGACCCAATAGCGCTGCAGCCCGAGGGCGTCCGCAAAGGCCATCAGGTCCGTGGCCAGCGCGGACAATTGGCCGCTGCGCGGGGTCGATTCAGAGAGGAAACGGGTGGGCCCGCAGCCGCGCAGGTAGGGGCGGATCACCCGGTAGCCGGCCGCGCGCAGTGGGCGCAGGAAGGCATCCCAGGTGCGCACGTCATCCGGCCATCCATGCAGCAGGATCACGGCGGGGTCCTCGGGCGGGCCGCTGGTTTCAAAGCCGATGCGCAGCTTGTCAGTCTCGACGAAACTCAGGTGGTTGGTCTGTGGCATGACGGCGTTCCCCTCGCTTGCGTTGGCTTTGCCGGAGCGGCCCGGATAAGCCGGTTTTGAACGGCATATGAAGTTTGATTATCGCCCCAAGTCCGGGCGCGGGCTGCAGGCCGGTAATATTTTCAGCAGGTGAATATTTTTACCATTTTTGCAGGATCGCCTCCATCATCCACGCCGTGTGGGCGGTGCTGGCTTTCGACGCAGCGGGTTCATGCGGGCGTCGCCTGGCTGGCACAGCAATCCGAGCCCAGGGCGTCGAGGATGGGGCAGTCGGGCCGGTGGTCGCCGTGGCAGTCGTGCACCAGCCGTTCCAGCGTGCTCTTCATGGTCTGCAATTCGCGGATGCGCTGGTCCAGTTCGCCGATGTGGGTCTGTGCCAGTTGCTTGACCTTGCGGCTGGAGCGCGACTGGTCCAGCCACAGCCCGATCAGGTCGCTCACCTGGGCCATCGAGAAGCCCAGCTGGCGCGCCTGGCGGATGAAGCGCAGCAGGTGGACGTCGCGTTGGCTATAGACGCGGTAACCGGCGTCGGTGCGGCCGGCCTTGGGAATGAGCCCCGTTTCTTCATAGTGGCGGATCATCTTGGCCGAGACACCCGAGGCGCGGGCGGCTTCTCCGATATTCATCTTCACTCCTGTGTGTTGACGGGCGCATGCGGCCGCCAGCGGCGCAGCAACAGGGCGTTGCTGACCACGCTGACGCTGGAAAAGGCCATCGCCGCGCCCGCCAGCATGGGGTTGAGCAGGCCGAAGGCGGCCAGCGGGATGCCGACCAGGTTGTAGATGAAGGCCCAGAACAGGTTCTGGCGGATCTTGCCGTAGGTGCGGCGGGAGATGTCGATGGCATCGGCCACCAGACCCGGGTCGCCATGCATCAATGTCACGCCGGCCGCCTGCATGGCCACGTCGGTGCCGGTGGACATGGCGATGCCCACGTCAGCCGCCGCCAGCGCGGGCGCGTCGTTGACGCCATCGCCGACCATCGCCACCACGTGGACGCCGCCTTCACGCAGGGCAGCGACGGTCGCGGCCTTGTCGCCCGGCAGCACTTCGGCGTGGACTTCCCGGATGCCCAGGGCGGCAGCCACTTGCTGCGCGGCGCCCTGGTTGTCGCCACTGAGCATGGCGGTGCGCACGCCCAGCGCATGCAGGGTGGCGATGGCCTGTTGCGCACCGGGCTTGATCTCGTCGCCAAAGGCCAGCAGGCCCAGGATCTGCACGCCTTCTGCACGGCGCTCTGCCAGCCAGGACAGCGTGCGGCCCTGGGCCTGCAGTTGTTCGGCGCGCGCTTGCAGGGCGGGGGCGCTGGCCTGCCACTGCTGCATCCAGCGGCTGCTGCCCAGGCAGAGCGCGCGGCCCTGGACTTCCCCTTCGATGCCCAGCCCGGCGACGCTGCGCACCTGGCTGGCCGGCGGTACCGGCAAGCCCTGACGCGCCGCTGCGGCTTCCAGCACGGCGCGCGCCAGCGGATGTTCGCTGCGCGCTTGCAGGGCGGCTGCCAGGGCCAGCAATGACGTCTCGTCATCGGTGCCGCTGGTATCGGCCGCTGCCAGTTCAGTCAGGCGCGGACGGCCGATGGTCAAGGTGCCGGTCTTGTCGAAGGCGATCACGTCGACCCGATGGGCGATCTCCAGCGCCTGCGCATCCTTGATGAGAATGCCGTGGCGCGCCGCCACGCCGGTGCCGGCCATGATGGCCGTGGGCGTCGCCAGGCCCAGCGCACAGGGGCAGGCGATGACCATCACCGCCACGGCATTGAGCAGGGCCTGTTGCCAGTCGCCCGCCAGCAAGCCCCAGGCCAGGAAGGTCAGCGCCGACAGCAGCAGCACGGCCGGCACGAAGACCGCGCTTACCTTGTCCACCAGACGCTGGATCGGCGCCTTGGCCGCCTGGGCCTGTTCCACCATGCGCACGATGCGCGCCAGCATGGTTTCGGCGCCGATGGCGGTGGCTTCGAACACCAGCACGCCCTCGGCATTGATGGCACCGGCAGCCAGCCTGTGACCGACGTCCTTGGCTTGCGGACGGCTCTCGCCGGTCAGCAGCGCTTCGTCCACATGGCTGCGGCCTTCGCGCACCACGCCATCGACCGGCACCCGTTCGCCGGGGCGCAGCACCACCAGGTCACCCACGCGCACCTGCGCCAGCGGCAGCTCGATGTCTTGCCCGTCACGGCGCACGCGGGCGCGATCCGGACGCAGGGCATTGAGCGCGGCGATGGCATCGGCGGTCTGGCGCTTGGCGCGGCCTTCCAGCCACTTGCCCAGCAGCACCAGCGTGATGACCACGGCCGAGCTTTCAAAGTAGAGATGGGGCGTGGCCATCACGTGCTCATCCATGACCGGCATGCTCAGCCATTGCCAGAGCGAGAGCCCGTAGGCCGCGCTGGTGCCCAGGGCTACCAGCAGGTCCATATTGCCCGAGCGCGCCCGCAATGCGCCCCAGCCGGCGTGATAGAAGCGCCCGCCCAGCCAGAACTGCACCGGGGTAGCCAGCAGCCATTGCCACAGCGGCGGCAGGCTCCAGGTGATCCCCAGCGGGGCCAGCAGCATGGGCAGCACCAGCGGCAGCGAAAGAACGGCTGACAGCGCGACCGGCCACCAGCCGGGCAAGCGCGGCTTGGCAGCCGGCTTCGCGGTGTCTTCGGGGAGATGCTGGTGCGCCTGATAGCCGGCCTTTTCGATGGCGGCGATCAGCGTGGCGGGGGCGATGGGATCGGCGGTGGCGATGCTGGCGCGTTCGGTGGCCAGGTTCACGCTGACCGCGGTCACGCCGGGCACTTTCTTGAGCGCCTTTTCCACGCGCATCACGCAGGAGGCACAGCTCATGCCTTCGATGTCGAGGCTGATCTCGGCGGCAGCAGGGGAAGAGGATCGCATGGCAACAGCTCCGGAAGGATGAATCGACGCTTGCATCATCATCCTTCCCATGATGGTAAGGTCAAGCCCGATTCTCGCATGGATGTCCATTCCTGCGCTTGACCTTGCCACGGCAGGAAGGTTTAAGCTTCAGGCATTGTCCTCATTTCATGAAAGGAAACGCCATGAGCACCACCTTCACCGTCAATGACATGACCTGCAACCACTGTGCCGGCGTCATCACCAAGGCCGTCAAGGATGTGGATGCCAATGCCAGGGTCGATATCGCAGTGGCCGACAAGCGCGTGGTCATCGACAGCAGCCTGCCGGCACAACAGTTTGCCGAGGCCATCGAGGAAGCGGGCTATACGCCGGTGGCTGTCTGAGTCCTCACAACCCGTTCGGACTGAGTAGCCGCTTGCGGCGTATCGAAGGCGCTCCGATGATTGCCTGACGGCGCGCCTTCGATACGCCGCGTTGCGGCTACTCAGTCCGAACGGTAGTTTGTTCCACCAAGGCGGCGAGGCCGAACGGCAGTTTGTTTTGCCAGAGGGGGGCGGCTCACTTGCTGAGCAGTCGCATCGCCCCTTCCAGCCCGTTCATGGTCAGCGGGAACATGCGCCCGTTCATGAGCTGGCGGATCAGGGTGATCGATTGCCGGTATTGCCATACCCCTTCCGGTTCGGGATTGAGCCAGACGAAATGCGGGAAGCTGCTGGTAAAGCGTTGCAGCCACTCGGCACCCGCTTCGGCATTGTTGTATTCCACCGCGCCGCCAGGCTGCATGATTTCGTAGGGGCTCATGGTGGCATCGCCCACGAAGATGAGCTTGGTGTCCGGCGTGTACTTGCGCAGCACGTCCCAGGTCGGGAAACGCTCGGCGTGGCGGCGGCGGTTGTTCTTCCACAGGTAGTCATAGACGCAGTTGTGGAAGTAGAAGAACTCCATGTTCTTGAACTCGGTCCGCGCGGCCGAGAACAGTTCCTCGGTGCGGGCGATGTGGTCATCCATGGACCCGCCCACGTCAAAGAGCATCAGCACCTTGATCTTGTTCTTGCGCTCGGGTTGCATGCGGATGTCCAGGTAACCGGCATTGCTGGCCGTGGCGCGGATGGTGTCGTCCAGTGCCAGTTCTTCGTCCAGTCCTTCCCGTGCAAAGCGGCGCAGGCGGCGCAGCGCCACCTTGATGTTGCGCGTGCCGAGTTCGCGTTCGCCGTCGTAGTCCTGATATTCGCGTTCTTCCCACACCTTCACTGCACTGCGCTGGCCACCCTTGCCGCCGATACGGATGCCCTCCGGGTTGTAACCACCGTGGCCGAAAGGCGAAACGCCACCGGTGCCGATCCATTTGCTGCCGCCTTCGTGGCGTTCCTTCTGTTCTTCCAGCAATTGCTTCAGGCGATCCATCAGCTTGTCATAGCCGAACTTCTCTATCGCGGCCTTCTGCTCGGGCGTAAGCTCGCGCTGCAATTGCCTGACCAGCCATTCCAGCGGAATCTCCGGCCGCTTCTCGAAGAGGGTGTCGATGCCCTTGAAGTAGGCGCCAAAGGCACGGTCGAACTTGTCGAAATGCGCCTCATCCTTCACCAGTGTCAGGCGCGAGAGATAGTAGAACTCATCCAGTGAAGGCGAGATGACCTGCTTGTCCATCGCCTCCAGCAGGGTCAGGAATTCCTTGATGGAGGCCGGCACGCCAGCCTGTTTCACGGTGTAGAAGAAATCGATCAGCATGGGTTCGGCCTGCGAGCGGCCTCAGCGGCCCAGCTTGAACTGGAGATGACGACGCACCGTCGGCCATTCCGATTCGATGATGGAAAACACCACCGTATCGCGGTAAGAACCGTCCGGCATGCGCTGGTGGTTGCGCAGGACGCCATCCTGCTTGGCCCCCAGCCGCGCAATGGCCGCGCGCGATTGCTGGTTCATCCAGTGGGTGCGGAACTCCACGGCGATGCAGTGCATGTCCTCGAAGGCGTGGGTCAGCAGCATCAGCTTGCACTCGGTATTGATGCCGGTGCGCTGGGCGCTGGCGGCGTACCAGGTGGAGCCGATTTCCACGCGGCGATGGGTGACATCGGCATTCATGTAGGTGGTCATGCCGCACAGCGCGCCGGTATCGTTGCGGCGGATCACGAAGGGCAGCATGCTGCCTTGCTGCTGCAGATGCAGGCGGCGTTCGATCTCGGCGCGCATGTTCTCCGGCTTGGGGATGGCGGTGTACCAGAGCTTCCACAGCTTGCCGTCCGAGACGGCGGCAATGAGGGCATCGTGATGCTCGGGATGTAGCGGCTCGACGGTGGCGAACTGGCCCTTCAAGGTGATCGGCGAGAGGAATTGCATGGCGGCTCCGGTGGGGGCAAAAGGCTCAGCGGTGGTTGCGCGACATGAAGACCAGGCGCTCGAACAGGTGCACATCCTGCTCGTTCTTGAGCAGCGCACCGTGCAGCGGCGGCACCACGGCCTTGTTGTCGGGGTTGTGCAGGGCCTCGGGCGGGATGTCTTCGGCCATGAGCAGCTTGAGCCAGTCGATCAGTTCCGAGGTCGAGGGCTTCTTCTTGATGCCCGGTACGTCGCGCACCTGATAGAAAGCATCCAGCGCCCGTGCCAGCAGGTCGCGCTTGATGTGCGGGAAGTGCACGTCGACGATCTGCTGCATGGTCTGCTTGTCCGGGAACTTGATGTAGTGGAAAAAGCAGCGGCGCAGGAAGGCATCCGGCAGCTCCTTCTCGTTGTTGGAGGTGATGACCACCAGCGGACGATGCTTTGCGCGCACCAGCTCGCGCGTCTCGTAGACGTAGAACTCCATGCGGTCGATCTCGCGCAACAGATCGTTGGGGAATTCGATGTCGGCCTTGTCGATCTCGTCGATCAGCAGCACCACCGGTTCCTCGGCCGTGAAGGCTTGCCACAGCACGCCCTTGACGATGTAGTTGTGGATGTCCTTGACGCGTTCGTCGCCCAGCTGCGAATCGCGCAGGCGCGAGACGGCATCGTATTCATAGAGACCCTGCTGGGCCTTGGTGGTGGACTTGATGTGCCACTGTAGCAGCGGACGGCCCAGTGCGGCCGCCACTTCCTCGGCCAGCATGGTCTTGCCGGTGCCGGGCTCGCCCTTGATGAGCAGCGGGCGTTGCAGGGTGAGGGCGGCATTGACCGCCAGCTTGAGGTCATCGGTGGCGACGTAGTGCTCACTGCCGGAAAATTTGATCGGGGTGGCGGGCGCGGCGGAATGATCTGGCATGGATGCTGTCCTTGTCAGGTTGCAGTGGTCGGGGTGTCGGGAGGATGCGGCATTGCAGCAGCCATGCCGGACATTTCTCTGAGTATAAGGGAAAAGTTGCCCACCCCAGCGAGCGCTTGAAATTGGCGTAATCGTTCCTATATCAGTGGCTACGCATGTAACAAACTGACAGCGCCCCAGGCGCTCACTGCCTATGAAATTTCTTTTCTTCAAGATGCTGGTGGTGTGGAGACGAATGCGTCACGGCATGCAGGCGCGTTACATGGACCGTCATGATGTGGGCCGGCAGATCGAGGTCTTGATGCGCCGCATCGATCCCGCTGCCAGCTGGCACGAGCGGGCCAACTGGATGATCGACGTGGCCGAGTGGCTGCGTCACCGGCCGGCGGTGTCGCTGCTGGACCGCCAGGCCTGGCACCAGGTGCGGCGCCAGCGGCTGGCCATCATGCTGGACTGGCTGGACCAGCACCGCGACGTGCGCCGCACGGTCCAGAACGCGCTGCAAAAGACCCTGCGCGAAGCCAGCGGTCCCGAACTCTTTTCCACCACCGGCCTGCCGCATGAACCCGGCTTTTTCGGCGAACTCTCCGAACGTCTGGCGCGGCTGATCCTGCCGCGCCACCTGTCGCCGACCGACCTGTCTTCGCTCTTTACGGCGATGTTCCCCGACCCGGACGATGCCGCCTGGCTGCTCGAACTGGACAATGAATTGCTGCAGCGCCTGTGGAAGCTGATGGCCGACGACGGCATCTCGCACATGTACTGGCAGCAGATCGAGGAGGCCATCACCTATCTCACCACCACCGTGGTGGCCGATGGCATCAGCCCGGCCTTCCGCCAGCGGCTGGAACCCAAGATGCCGATGCGCGCCACGCCTTTCCTGGCGCTGCGGCGCGAGATGGAGGCCTGGCTGCGCGCGCAGCCGGGCGATCTGGGCGCCCTGCGCAGTGTGCGCATGCTGGTGGCGGTGTGCCATGCGCAGACTGATCGTATCTATGCGCATCTGGATGAGTATGGCGTGTCGGTCAGCCTGGTCTATCGCGTCGAACGCATGCGCGCGCATCTGCAGCGCATCGGGCGTCTGATCGACGTGCGCTCCGGCGTGCCGGGGCCGGTCATCAGTCCGGCCGTACCGGGCATGGCAGCCAGGCCGGCGGCGCTGGCCGGGGCGGGGCGCATGCAGTTGCTGCTGTGCGACCTGATCTCGGCGCACCATCATCGCGATTCGGTGCGCGGCCTGATGCGGCGCAGCTTTGCCCTGCTGGCGCGCAAGATGGTGGAGCGCAATGCCGACCACCGTGAACAGGCCATCGCCCGCGACGGTGCCGGTTATCGCCGGGTGATGCGGGCCGGTCTGCTGGGCGGAGCGGTCATCGCCGCCACGGCGCTGGTCAAGCAGAGCCTGTCCACGCT
This sequence comes from Herbaspirillum sp. DW155, assembly GCF_037076565.1. Lineage (NCBI taxonomy): Bacteria > Pseudomonadati > Pseudomonadota > Betaproteobacteria > Burkholderiales > Oxalobacteraceae > Herbaspirillum > Herbaspirillum sp. DW155. The sequence goes on from NZ_AP029028.1 coordinate 1,691,600, forward strand.
GGGCGTGGTGCACTTCGTCGATGGCGCGCTGGCCTCGCTCAACTATGCCGCCAGTTTCCTGCTCATTGCCGCGCTGGGCGGTGTGCTGGCCACACGCCAGCCCGCCGTGACTGCGCCCGCGTTGGCTGCGCGCATGGGCGACCTGGATGCCGAAGGCATGCGCGACCTCATCGGCGAGTCCGGACAATTGCTGCGCTCGCAGTCGGCCGGCATCTTTGGCAACCTGCTGGGGGTGATCCCGGTCACGGCCGCTCTGTGCGCGCTGGGCTGGTTTGCGCTGGGTGGCAAGCCCATGCCGCCCGATGCGGCGCGCCATGCCATCGCCGCGCTCTCGCTGGTGGGCCCCACGCCCCTGTATGCCGCGCTGACCGGTGTGCTGCTGTGGCTGGCCAGTCTGGCGGCGGGTTTTGCCGACAACTGGTTCGCCCTGCGCCGGGTGCGCGAAGTGGTCTCCAATCACCGCCGCCTGGTGCATGGCCTGGGCGCCTTGCGCGCCCAGCGTTGCGCTGCCTGGCTGGAGCGCAATGTCGCCACCATCGCCGGCAGCGTGGCGCTGGCCTTGCTGCTGGGCATGGCGCCGGTGGTGGCGGCCTTCTTCAGCCTGCCGCTGGATGTGCGCCATGTCACGCTGGCGGCGGGCACCCTGACTGCGGCCGTCTTCAGCCTGGGCTGGGAGAGCCTGCTGACGCCGGCCTTCTGGCTGGCTGCAGGCGGTGTCGCCGTCACCGCGCTGCTGTCGGTGGCGGTGGCCTTCGCCTGTGCCCTGGCGCTGGCGCTGCGCTCGCGCGACCTCCCGCGCCGCGCCCGCAATATCGCCATGCGTGCGGTGTTGCGCCGTTTCGTCGCACGGCCCTTGTTCTTCATCTTGCCGCAAAAAAACAATGCGGCGGTGCAGGATGCGTCCGGCGACGACGAGGACGACGATGATGAGGGTGAAGGTGGCCCGCCCCAGCGTGACCCGCAACCGCGCCTGGCTTCAGTTGAGCGCGGGCAAGATATGCATGTTCAGGCGACGCGGCATGTCGCCTAGCGTTGGCGTCAGTGCGAGGGCACGCCCTTGATGTTGCAGTGCAAATAATCTCTCCATCGCCCGTCTGGCAAGGCCGGGCGGGCGATTGCGGCGGATCGGCCGGGTTTGCGGGCAGGGATGACGCTGCCGGTTTTATTGGTTAGAATCGAAAACGTTTTTTGCGCAAGGCAGGGGGAGTGGAGAGACACGCTTGAGCCGAAACACCGGTTGAGCCACAGCAGAACAGCCAAACCTGCAACACCAGGGCAATCGAACAAGCACGAAAAAGTTTGCCGCTGGCAGCAAAAGATGCGTTTCGTCGGGTGTCCGTCGCGCAGGTTGATGCGGGACGGATGGGAAGTCCAATCACTTACCCTGCTCACATGAAAAAACACATCGTGTTTCTTGCCTTGTCTGGCGTGCTTGCCAGTGCGTCCGCGGCGGACATCGTTGGCAATGCCAAGGCTGCCGAAAACAAAATCTCCAACTGCATCGGTTGCCACGGCATTCCTGGCTACAAGGCCAGCTATCCCGAGGTCTATCAGGTGCCGATGCTGGGTGGCCAGTCCGCCAGGTACATCGAAAACGCGCTGCGTGCCTACCAGAAGGGGGAGCGCAAGCATCCTTCCATGATGGGCGTGGCCGCCACGCTGTCGGATCAGGATATCGCCGACCTGGCCGCCTACTATTCGCAGCAGAAGTAAGGGGGAGCCACGAGATGAAGAACAACCTGATTGCCCTGTCGCTGCTGGCCGCCACGGCCCTGCTGTCGCAAGCGGCCGGCGCCGCCGACGTGGCCAATGGCCGCGCGCTGGTGGAGAAGTACAACTGCGCCTCCTGCCACGGCAAGGACTACAACTCGCCCATCGATCCGGGCTATCCCAAGCTGGCCGGCCAGCACGCCGACTACCTCAAGCACGCCCTGACCGCCTACCGCCGTGGCGACACCGCCATGAACGGGCGCAACAACGCCATCATGTCGGCCCAGGCCAAGCCCCTGACCGACCGCGACATCAACGACATCGCCGCTTATCTGCACAGCCTGCCGGGGAGCCTGGTGGTGCGCAAGTAAGCTGCGCCTGTCCTGCATGGGAAAAGCCACGCCGGCTGGGTGTTGCGGCGTGGCTTTTTGTTGCCTTCAGTTGGTGCGGTGAGCGCCGGCAGAGTGGTTTGATAATGATTTGTTCATGATGCATAATCGTTTCATGAACGCTACAGCCGATCTCCTTCTGATCGGGGACCTTCCCCAGCTGCGCCTGATCGCATGGAACCGTGATCCCCATGATGCGATTACGGGCGAGGAGGCGTTCGACCTTTATGAGCGCAACTGGCGCTTCGTCGACCAGGAAGCGCTGGATCCCCGGGAACGTGCTGTGCTGGACCGCTTGGTGCGCCAATATGGCCATGGCATCCTGCATGTTTGAGCGACCCCATCATCGCCGTATCGCGCAGCTGCTTTCTTCCCTGGATGCTGATTTCCTGCTGGCCTGCGGCTGTTATTTTGGGGGCGGCACGGCCATTGTCCTGATGCTGGATGAGTATCGGGAATCCTTGGATGTGGATTTTCTCTGCAGTTCGCAAGACGGATACCGTGCATTGCGCAACACCATTACCAATGCCTCCCTGGGTGCCATGCTGCGAGCGCCTGTGGAGCTGGCCAGAGAGGTGCGTGCGGATCGCTATGGCATCCGGACCTTCGTCAAGGTCGATGGCGTGGCGGTCAAGTTCGAGGTGGTCAGCGAGGGTCGTATTGCCGTTGCAGGCGGTATGAATGCGCGACTGGGCGTTCCTGTCCTTTCACGCGAGGACATGTATGCCGAAAAGCTGTTGGCCAACGCTGACCGCTGGGGCGATAAATCCGCCTTGAGCCGTGACCTGATCGATCTGGCATTGATGATCCAGCATTGGGGCATCATTCCGGCAGCAGCCTGGGACAAGGCGCGTCTGGCCTATGGCCAGAGCATCGATGTTGCTTATGACAAGGCATTGGGATTGATTGCAGATCCTGCCTATCTTGCAGCTTGCCTGCAGAAGATGCATATGGATCAGGGGCTGGTGGCGCGCATTCCTGATCTCCTGCAGCGCGCACGTCCTGGTCAAACGGCGGTTTGAGCCCGGGGCTTGCTGATCAGCCCTGCGCCCGCCGCTTGATATTCTCGATATAAGCCGCCCCATCCGGCGGCAAGCCATTGCGCTGGGCATTCCAGATCATTTCGCCCAGGGCTTCCATGATCTCGTGATGGGCCTCATGCTCCGAGCCGCGGCGCTGCGCCAGCAGCTGGAAGGCGCCACGGATGCCGGGAGGCTGGTCGATGGAAATCTGTTCCGTGATCGACAGGTGCATCGACAGATGCAAAAAGGGATTGCTCTGGCCGCGTTCGACCGAATAGTCGGCCGCCAGCGCTTCTTCGACGTCGCGCAGGGCATCGTGGTATTCGGGGTGCTGCAGGATCCAGTCGCGGGCGATGGCTTCCAGGGGCGTGAGCACCTGGTTGCCCTGGTGCTTGCGGTAGGCTTCGCAGAAGAAGCGGCGGACATCGTGCTGGGACGGCGTGAACATGGCGGTGCGTCAATCGGGGACAAAGCGCTATTCTACGCCGGTCTGCGTCCCGCTTCAGAGGCCGCTGTGCAGCCTGCGGCAGGGTATGCGCAGATGAAGTAATATTCTTTCCCAAAGACAAGCATCAGAATAATTCATCCAAGAGAGGACCCGGCCGCATCGCCATGGCGCGATGGGGGAACGCCAGGCCGGGCAGCGAGAAGGAATAATGCATGCGTTTTGGTGGAAGCCCGATCCGGTCAGCGCGCCGCGCGTATTCATGGACGTGGCCCCTGGCGTGCCTCGCCGTGGCAATGTCGTGCTGGTGCGCCCAGGGCGCCAGCGCGGCACCGGCCAGCGATGCGCTGGGTGACGGGGAGCAGACGCTGGCCATTGGCTTTGCCGGCCCCTTGAGCGGTCCTTCCATGAGCGTGGGCCGCAGCATGCGCAATGGCGTGCAGCTGGCGCTGGACGAGGCCAACCGGCGCGGCCTCATCATCGGGGGCAAGCGTTACCGGCTCAAGCTGGTTTCCCAGGACGACCGCGCCGATCCCGCCACGGCAGAGTATGTGGCGCGCTATCTGGTCGGCCAGCACGTCATCGGCGTGGTGGGGCATTGGACCAGCGGCACCAGTCTGGTGGCCGCGCCGGTCTACCATGCCGCCGGCGTGATCCAGGTGACCCCCTCGGCGATGAGCCGCAAGCTGACGGCGCTCTCGTATCCACGCATCTTTCGCACCATTCCCAATAACGAAAGCATAGGCCGCTGGTCGGCGCGCTATGCCGTGGGCAAGCTGGCCGCACGTACGGTGGTGACCATCGATGACCGCACTCCCTTCGGCCAGGGTCTGGCCGAGCAGTTCGCCCGCGAAGTGGAGGCGCAGGGCGGCAAGGTGCTGGCGCGCTACAACGTCAGCGACAAGACCTCCGATTTCAACGCGCCGCTGCTGCAGGCCCGCCAACTCAAGCCTGACCTGATCTTCTTTGGTGGCCTGGACTGGCAGGCGGCTGTGCTGGCCAGGTCGATCCGGCGTCTGCAGCTCGATGCGCGGCTGATGGCCTCGCCGGGTACGCTGGGATTGCCCTTCCTGATGGGCGCCGGGATGGATGCCAATGGCGCCCTGGTGCTGGAGCCGGGGCCGCCGCAGGACAAGATGCCGGGCTGGAAGACTTTCCGCCAGCGTTACAGCGAAAGCTTCGATTCGGACATGGACCTCTATGCCGTCTTCGCCTATGAAGCGGCGCAATCCATCATCCTCGGCCTGCGCCATGCCGGCAGTACTGATCCGGATGCCGTCGCCCGGGCGATGCACCGGCTGCGTTTCGAGGGGGTGAGCGGACCGGTGGCCTTCAATGAGGAAGGCGACCTGCTCAACCCGACTTTTACCCTGTATGAAGTTCAGGACCAGCGCTGGGTGCCGATAGCGCGCATGCACGGCCTTGCGCGCTAGCGCGCCTCAGACGCCCTTGGCCGGAAGTGGCGTTTTCTGCTTGAATTCGCACAGGTCGGCAATGATGCAGTTCCAGCACTGCGGCTTGCGCGCGATGCAGGTGTAGCGCCCGTGCAGGATCAGCCAGTGGTGCGCATCCTGACGAAATTCCGGCGCGACGAACTTGATCAGCTTGCGCTCGACCTCATCGACGTCCTTGCCCGGTGCAATGCCGGTGCGGTTGGACACCCGGAAGATGTGCGTATCCACCGCGATGGTGGGATGGCCGAAGGCGGTATTCAACACCACGTTGGCCGTCTTGCGGCCCACGCCGGGCAGGGCTTCCAGCGCCTCGCGCGACTCCGGCACCTGGCCGCCATGCTGCTCGATCAGGATGCGGCAGGTTTCGATGACGTTCTTGGCCTTGGTACGGTACAGGCCGATGGTCTGGATGTAGGGCATGAGCTGGTCCACCCCCAGGCGGTAGATCGCCTCGGGCGTGTTGGCCACCGGGTAGAGCTTGCGCGTGGCCTTGTTGACCGAGACGTCGGTGGCCTGGGCCGAGAGCAGCACGGCGATCAGCAGCTCGAACGGGGTGGTGTATTCCAGTTCGGTGGTGGGGGTGGGATTGGCCTGGCGCAGGCGCTCGAAGATCTCGCGGCGTTTGGTCGGATTCATGGCTGTTGGCTGTCGGTCGGGGTGCTGGCTTGTTCGGCCTGCAGTTTTTTCAGGCGCGCGCGCTCCATGGCGGCCTGGATGATGGCTTTCTTGCGGGCCAGTTCGGCTTGCTCCTCGGGTGTGCCGGCTGCAGCCGCTTCCACTTCCTTCAGTTTGGCGGCGGCCTTGGCGGCCAGGCGGGCATCGTTTTCTTCCTTGTCGCGCTTCAGGCGCAGGGTGCGCCAGTCGTGGCGCGCGCGCGCGGCGTCGGCCTGCTCCTGGCTCCAGGCCTGCCAGCCGGTGCGGCCCGGCGTGGCCTCGACCATGCTGATGCAGTCGACCGGGCAGGGCGCCACGCACAGGTCGCAGCCGGTGCACAGCGACTCGATCACGGTATGCATCTGCTTGGCCGCTCCCGCAATCGCATCGACCGGGCAGGCCTGGATGCACAGTGTGCAGCCGATGCAGATGGCTTCATCGATCACCGCCAGGCGGCGCGGCTGTTCACTGCCGTTGGCGGGATTCAAAGGGATCACCGGCTGCCCCAGCACCTGCGCCAGCCGCGCCACGCCTTCGGCACCGCCGGGCGGACACTGGTTGTAGGCGGCGCGGCCTTCGGCCATCGCTTCGGCATAGGGACGGCAGGCCGGATAGCCGCACTTGGTGCATTGGGTTTGCGGCAGCAGGTCTTCGAGGCGGTCGGCCAGGGTGGCTGAGGCAGTGGTGGCGGTGGTGGCGGATGGCGGCACGGCGGTCAGGCAGTTCAACGGAATAAGGGCGCTATTATCCGGCCAAACCGGCGCCAAGTCATGCCGGCAGATCATGCCGACAGATCAAAGCAAAACGGCGCCACCGTCGGGACGGGGCGCCGTTCTTGTGCTGATGGCCGTGCTTACGCGTTGGCGCGGATGAATTCGCCAATCTTGGGGCAGACGATCTCGCGCCAGCGGCGGCCCGAGAAGATGCCGTAGTGGCCCGCCTTGGGCACGGTGAAGTGCTGCTTGCGCGATTTCGGGATGCTGCTGCACAGTTCCTGTGCCGCCTGGGTCTGGCCGGAACCGGAGATGTCGTCCAGCTCACCTTCGATGGTGAACAGGGCGACCGACTTGATGTCCTGCGGACGCACCAGCTTGCCTTCGATTTCCCAGGTGCCACGGGCCAGGTTGAAGTCCTGGAAGACCACCTTGATGGTCTCCAGATAGAACTCGGCGGGCATGTCCAGCACGGCGTTGTACTCGTCGTAGAACTTGCGGTGTTCTTCGGCGGAGGCATCGTCGCCGTTGCGCAGGTGCATGTAGAAGTCCCAGTGGCTCTGGGCATGGCGGCGCGGGTTCATGGCCACGAAGCCGGCATGCTGCAGGAAGCCCGGATAGACCTTGCGGCCGAAACCGGGGTAGTTGGCCGGCACGCTATAGATCACCGTGTTCTCGAACCAGGAATAGGGCTTTTCGGTGGCCAGGTCATTGACCGCCGTGGGCGACTTGCGGGCATCGATGGGGCCGCCCATCATGGTCATGCTCTTGGGCAGCTTGGGATCGTTGGCGCTGGCCATGAGCGAAATGGCCGCCAGCACCGGTACGGTGGGCTGGCAGACGGAAATGACGTGCACGTCCGGGCCCAGGGTGCGGATGAAGTCCTGCACGTAATAGACATAATCGTGCAGGTGGAAGTCACCCGCCTCGACCGGAACCATGCGCGCATCGGTCCAGTCGGTGATGAAAACGTCATGTTCCTGCAGCAGCGCCCTTACGGTCTCGCGCAGCAGGGTGGAGTGGTGGCCGGACAGGGGCGCCACCACCAGCACGGTGGGCTGCTTCAAGGCTGCGCTCTGGCGGGCCGACAGGTCTTTCTTGAAATGGATCAGGCGACAGAAGGGCTTGGTCTCGACCACTTCTTCAATGATGCCGACCGGCTTGCCGTCAACCGGGACTTCGCCGATGTTGAAGGGCGGCTTTTCGTATTCCTTGGAGAGGCGATACAGCAGCTCATAGCCGGCGGCGATGCGTTGCGAGAAAGGCGTGTGGGCGAGCGGGGAGACCGGGTCCGAGAACAGTTTGGCCGAGGTTTCGGCCCATTGCATCATGGGGTTCAGGAACGCGCGATTGAGTTCATGCAGTTGATAAAGCATAGCTGACCTTTATACAAGCACCGGCTGGCTTGCCCGTCCAGGCGGATAGCCCGGACCAGGCGCGCAGCAAGCATGTGCCACAAACGTTTGGCGACGATCATTGGCTGACAAATCCGAGTGTTTCAAATTTGTCAACTTTTTCCTTGTTGCGACGCGGTAGCATAGCACGCTTTGCCTTATGTCCCGCTTGCTGGTCAGACCAGTGGCGCCGGCCCCACAGGTTTTTGCAAAAACCTTCATAAAAAAAAGCCCCCGTACCGGACGGGGGCTCTGCAGGCCGCTTGCAGCGGCCCTGGTGGTCAGGCGACGGAAAATCAGTCGAAGACCGGGCTTTCCACGCCCAGGATCTTGTGCAGCTTGGGCGAGGTGGTGGTGTACTGCATGTGGATCTTCTTTTCCGGGAAGATGTAGGGCGCAGCGCCGAAGGCGGCCAGCGCGGCTTCGTGGAAGCCCGACAGGATCAGCTTCTTCTTGCCCGGATAGGTGTTGATGTCGCCCACGGCGAAGATGCCCGGGACGTTGGTCTCGAACTTCTCGGTATCCATCACCTTCAGCTGCTTGCGCTCGATCTCCAGGCCCCACTCGGCGATCGGGCCGAGCTTGGGCGACAGGCCGAAGAACACCAGCAGCATGTCCAGCGGCAGGCGACGGGTGACGCCATCGGCGCCCGTGACCTTGACTTCGGCCAGCTTGCCATCCTTGATCTCGGTGCCGGTGACCTGGCCGATCAGGAGTTGCATTTCGTACTGTTCGCACAGTTCCTTCATCTTGGCCACCGAGGCCGGCGCAGCGCGGAATTCTTCACGGCGGTGCAGCAGGATCACCGATTCAGCCTTGCCCACGAAGTTCAGCGCCCAATCCAGCGCGGAGTCGCCGCCGCCGCAGATGACGATGTTCTTGCCTTCGAACAGGGCCGGGTCCTTGACGCGGTAGAACACCTGCGAACCTTCGAACTGCTCGATGCCTTCGACCTTCAGGGTGCGCGGCTGGAACGAACCGACGCCGGCGGCGATGAAGATGGTCTTGGTGATGAATTTGGTGCCGGTGGAGGTCTCGACGTCGAAACGGCCATCTTCGCGCTTGTTCACCACGGTCACTTCCTGGCCCAGGTGGAAAGTGGGCGAGAAGGGCTCGATCTGCTTCAACAGGTTGTCGGTCAGTTCCTGGCCGGTGCAGACGGGCACGGCGGGGATGTCATAGATGGGCTTGTCCGGATACAGCTCCACGCACTGGCCGCCGACGACCGGCAGGGAATCGATCACATGCGCCTTGATTTCCAGCAGGCCGAGCTCGAACACCTGGAACAGGCCGACCGGGCCGGCGCCGATGATGACGGCATCGGCGTCGATGACGCCGTTGACTGCCGCAGTCTGGACATTGTTTTCCATGATTTCTTGATATTCCTGTTTCAGTAGATCAGATCAATAGAGCGGCTCTTCCCTTGCGCGGCGCGCGGGCTGGCGGCGGGGCCGCTGGCGGTGGGAGAGGCCAGGTAAAAGAAGTGCAGCAGGCCGGCGATGCGCGTGGGCGCTAACGCCCGGCCATGAGGCTCTCAGGGGTGTTGCCGGCGGCCAAATACAAACGGCTGCGCATCTGGCGTGGCGAAGATGCCGCCGGGCTGGATGCGCAACCGCCATTGTGGACCGGGACAGGCCCGGACCGTTTGATTCTCCGCAGCAATCAGCGCTGCAGGTATTGCAGCTTGTCGGTCTTGTCCTTCCACTCCTCGGCTTCCGGCAGCGGTGCCTTGGTCTTGGTGATGGAGGGCCAGCTGCGGGACAGTTCGGCGTTCAGGGCGATATATTGCTGCTGGTCGGCCGGCACGTCTTCTTCCGCGTAGATCGCATTGACCGGGCACTCGGCCACGCACACGGCGCAGTCGATGCACTCGTCGGGGTCAATCGCGAGGAAATTGGGGCCTTCGCGGAAACAATCCACCGGGCAAACATCCACGCAATCCGTATAGCGGCAACGGACGCAGGAATCGGTGACAACGTGGGTCATAACTGTCCTATCTGTAAAAATTCTTCAAACCGATGGCTAACTGCGCCGCAATTGATGGCAATATGGCACGGTTAAAATCATGTTGCGGCTGGTCAACCTGTGGTTGAGGTGCATTGGCCGGCTTCCGGTGTCTTGTGAACGCCCCCTGGAGTCCCGCTGAAGGCTCTCATGATGCCGCTGCGCAACCCGCCGCAAAGCCTTGTATTTTAAGGTAATTCGATTTTTCCCACAAATGAGGCTTATACAGATTACGTATAAGTAAATAAACAAGCGCGCGATAAGCCCAGTCGCCGCCAGGGTCTTGTGGCCTGCCGCTCCGGTGCATGGAGCCAGGCTGCCCGGTGTGACGCTGCTTGTCGCGCATCAAGAAAAGGAAGTCCCGGCGTGAACGCTGCAGGCCCCCAGTCCTCCCCCCGATTCCGTCTGTCGTTGCTGCCGGCCCTGCTGGGCGCGCTGGCAGTCGCTGTTTCCCTGGCGCTGCCGCTGGCGGCGCACGCTGCCGAGGCCATCCGCATTGGCGAGATCAACAGCCAGGGCCGCTCCTCCAGCGCCGGGCAGGCCTACAGCAAGGGCCTGGCGCTGGCGCTGGAGCAGATCAACGAGTCCGGCGGTATCCATGGCCGCCCGCTGCAGCTGGTCACACGCGAAGACCAGGGCGATGCCGACCAGGCCGCCCGCAATGCGCGAGAACTGGTCAGCAAGGAGCACGTCGACGTGCTGACCGGCACCATGCTCTCCGATGTGGCCCTGACGGTGGCGCGTGAAGCCGCCCGCAGCAAGACCGTGCTGGTGGTGGGCGATGCGCTGTCCGACGCCATCACCCTGGACAAGGGCAATCGCTACACCTTCCGCGTGCGTCCCTCGACCTACATGCTGGCAGCCATGCTGGCCGAACAGGCCGTGCGCATGCCGGGCCGGCGCTGGGCCATGGTGGCGCCCAACTACGAATATGGCCAGAGTGCCGTGGCCAGTTTCAAGATGCTGTTGAAGCAGGCTCGCCCGGACGTGGAATTCGTCAACGATCAATGGCCGGCGCTGGGCAAGATCAAGGCCGACGACGTGGTGCGGGCCATTGGCCAGTCGCGTCCCGATGCCATCTTCAACGCCACCTTTGGCGAGGACCTGCAGAAGTTCGTACAGGCCGGCAATCGCCAGCAATTGTTCAATGGCGTGCGGGTGGTGTCGATGACCTCGCCCGGTCCGCAAAGCCTGGATGCCAGCCAGAGTGAAGCCATCCGCGACTGGCTCGCCGTGGGCTACCCCTGGGAGCAGATCAACACGCCCGAGCACCAGCGCTTCCTGGAAGCCTATCTGAAGAAATTCAGCGAGCGCCCGCAGTTGCAGGCGGTCCTCGGCTACAGCACCATGATGGCCATCGCCACCGGCCTGAAGAAGAGCGATGGCGCGGCAGGCGAGGCCCTGCTGGAAGCCCTGCGCGGCCTGCACTGGTCGTCGCCGCTGGGCGAACTGAGTTTCCGCGCGCTGGACCAGCAATCCACCATGGGCGCCTTCGTCGGCCTGGTCTCGCAGAAGGACGGGCGCAGCACCATGCGCGACTGGCACTATCTGGATGGCGCCGCTTACCTGCCGCCGCCCACCTACGTGCGTGGACGCCGCCCGGCCTCGGCGGCCAGGTAATCCGGCCTTGCCTTCCCGCTCAGTCGCGCCAAAGCCCCCTCATGGCAGGGGGCTTTGCCCTGGTCGATCTCGGTTAAGATAGCGGTCGCCACGCCCCAGGGCGTGACCAGCGCATCGTGCGGACCGCTCCGGGGCGGCCCGCCATGCACGTGGACCATCAACATGGCAGCATGCGGCAGCTCCGCATCCGGACTTCATGATCATCACCTCCCTACTCGATACCGACCTGTACAAATTCACGATGATGCAGGTGGTCCTGCACCACTTCCCCGGCGCTCAGGTCGAATACAAATTCAAATGCCGTAACGAGAACATCGACCTCACGCCCTACGTCGATGAGATCCGCGCCGAGATCGCCGCGCTATGCCGCCTGCGCTTCAAGGAAGACGAGCTGAACTACCTGCGCGGCCTGCGTTTCATCAAGAGCGATTTCGTCGATTTCCTGGACCTGTTCCACCTGAACGAAAAGTACATCACCGTCCAGCCCGACCCGGCCGGCAATGGCGAGATCGAGATCAAGGTGAAGGGCCCGTGGCTGCACACCATCATGTTCGAGGTGCCGGTGCTGGCCATCGTCAATGAAGTGTATTTCCGCGCCACGCAGCGCTCGCCGGACCTGGAAGAGGGCAGGGCGCGCCTGCGCAAGAAGATGTCGGTCATCACCGATGATGCCGAACTGGCCGGCTGCAAGATCGCCGACTACGGCACCCGTCGCCGCTTCTCGCGCAGCTGGCATGCCGAAGTCATCGACGAGATGAAGCAGCACATGGGCGAGCACTTCGCCGGTACTTCCAACGTGATGTACGCCATGCAGCACGACCTGACCCCGCTGGGCACCATGGCCCACGAATACCTGCAGGCCTGCCAGGCGCTGGGTCCGCGCCTGCGCGATTCGCAGACCTTCGCCTTCGAGATGTGGGCGCGCGAGTATCGCGGCGACCTCGGCATCACGCTCTCGGACGTCTATGGCATGGACGCCTTCCTGCGCGACTACGACATGTATTTCTGCAAGCTCTTCGATGGTGCGCGCCATGATTCCGGCGATCCCTTCGAATGGGGCGAGCGCCTGATCCAGCACTACCGCGACAATCGCGTCGATCCTTCCAGCAAGGTGCTGGTGTTCTCCGACAGCCTGGACTTCGACAAGGTGCGCGCGCTTTACCTGCGCTTCAAGGACCGCGCCAAGGTGGCCTTCGGCGTCGGCACCAATCTCACCAATGACCTGGGCTATACGCCCTTGCAGGTGGTCATGAAGATGGTCCGCTGCAACGGCCAGCCGGTGGCCAAGCTGTCCGATACGCCTTCCAAGAACATGTGCGATGACCCGGCCTATGTGAATTATTTGCGCCAGGTGTTCCAGATCAAGGCTTGACCGGATCGGGTCATACCTGAAAGTTTTTTCACCCGGGCGTTTTTGCGTGCGGGCGGCAGGTCGGCTGCTATAGTGTGACTCCCCGTGATGGCCTGCGCGGCAGGCGGTGGCGGGGAGTTTCTCCTTCTGCATTCCATCAGGACGACATTTGCTGATCCGATTCGCACCCCTCGCTTTATTTGCCCTGTTCGCGTCGCTCCTGCCCTTGCCGGGCTGGGGTGCCGAGCTGGATGGCGCCGGCCTCTCGCTGTTCTGGGCCTTGCCCTTTGTCGGTGTTCTGCTGTCCATTGCCGTGCTGCCGCTGGTGGCGCCGGTCTTGTGGCATCACCATTTCGGCAAGATCGCCGCCGCCTGGGCACTGGCCTTCCTGCTGCCCTTCGCGGTGCTGCATGGCACGCACGCCGCCCTGACCATCAGCGTGCATGCGCTGGTGGCGGAATACCTGCCCTTCATCATCCTGCTGACCGCGCTCTTCACCGTGGCGGGCGGCATCTGCGTGCGCGGCAACCTGCATGGCACGCCTGCGCTCAATACCGGACTGCTGGCGCTGGGTACGCTGCTGGCCAGCCTCACGGGCACCACGGGGGCGGCCATGCTGCTGATCCGTCCGCTGATCCGTGCCAATGATGACCGCAAGCACACGGTGCATGTGGTGGTGTTCTTCATCTTCCTGGTGGCCAATGCGGGCGGCTCCCTGACGCCGCTGGGCGATCCGCCGCTGTTCCTGGGTTTCCTCAAGGGCGTGGACTTCTTCTGGACCGCGCGCCATCTGCTGGGGCCGATGCTTTTCCTGTGCGGTGCGCTGCTGCTGATCTTCTATCTGCTGGACCGTCACTTCTACCTCAACCGTGAAGAGCGTCGGCCGGTCGATCCCACGCCGGACTCGGCGCTGTGGCTGGAAGGAAGGCTCAACTTCGTGCTGCTGGGCGCGGTGATCGGGCTGGTGCTCATGAGCGGCCTGTGGAAGCCGGGCGTGGCCGCCGAGCTGCTGGGCACGCCGCTGGAGTGGCAGAACCTGCTGCGCGATGGCGCCTTGCTGCTGGTGATCCTGCTGTCGCTGTGGCTCACGCCGAAGTCGGCGCGCGCCGGCAATGAATTCAGCTGGGGACCGATGCAGGAAGTGGGCAAGCTCTTTGCCGCCATCTTCCTCACCATCGCTCCGGTGATCGCCATGCTGCGCGCGGGTGAAGAGGGCGCTTTCGCCGCCGTGGTGCAGGCCGTGACCGGGCCGGATGGCAAGCCCGACGACGTGATGTATTTCTGGATGACGGGGCTGCTGTCGTCCTTCCTCGACAATGCGCCTACCTACCTGGTGTTCTTCAACACGGCCTCGGGCGACGCGCGCGAGCTGATGGGGCCGCTGGCCTCGACGCTGGCGGCCATCTCGGCCGGTGCCGTCTTCATGGGGGCCAACAGTTACATCGGCAATGCCCCCAACATGATGGTCAAGGCTATCGCCGAGGAGCGCGGCATCCGCATGCCCAGCTTTTTCGGCTATCTGGCCTGGTCAGGGGCGATCCTCGTCCCGCTGTTCATCGTCATGAGCTTCCTGTTCTTCTGAGTGTTCCACCCCTTCCGATAACGAAACCGAGACAACGAGACCCGCATGAAACCCAAGATCTTCGTCGCCCGCGCCGTCTTCCCTGAAGTCCTGGCCCGCCTGGAGCAGCATTTCGAGGTCGAATCCAATCAGGATGACCGTATCTACACTGCCGCTGAACTGCAGGCCAAAGCCCAGGGCAAGGATGGCCTCTTCACCACGCCCAGCGAGCCGGTGACGGCCGCTCTTTTCGCCGCCAATCCGCAATTGAAGGCGGTCTGCAACATGGCCGTGGGTTACAACAACATCGATGTGGGTGCCGCCACCCAGGCCGGCGTGATGGCGACCAATACGCCTGATGTCCTGAATGAAACTACCGCCGACTTTGGCTGGGCGTTGATGATGGCGGCGGCGCGGCGCATCACCGAATCCGAGCACTTCCTGCGCGCGGGGAAGTGGAAGAAATGGAGCTATGACAGCTTCGTCGGTCCCGACATCCACGGTGCCACCCTGGGCATCATCGGCATGGGCCGCATCGGCCAGGCCATTGCGCGCCGTTCGCTGGGTTTCGACATGCAGGTGCTCTATCACAACCGTTCACGCCTGGCGCCCGAGCTGGAAGCGCGGGCCAACAACGCCCGCTACGTCAGCAAGGAAGAACTGCTGCAACAGGCCGACCACGTGGTGCTGGTGCTGCCCTACTCGAAAGATACCCATCACACCATCGGCGCAGCCGAACTGGCGCTGATGAAGCCCACGGCCACCCTGACCAACATCGCCCGTGGCGGCATCGTCGATGATGCCGCGCTGATTGCCGCGCTGCGTGAAGGCCGCATCGCCGCAGCCGGGGTGGATGTGTTCGAGAACGAGCCAGCCTTCAGGCCGGAATTCCTCGATCTCGGCAACGTGGTGCTGACTCCGCATATCGCCAGCGCTTCCACGCCCACGCGTCTGGCGATGGCCAATTGTGCGGCCGACAACCTGATCGCTGCGTTGTCGGGCCAGCGTCCGCCCAACCTCCTCAATCCGGATGTGTTCAAGGGCTGATCCGGCAGGACCACACCCAAGCAAAACGGGCGCACCTGCATGGCAGGTGCGCCCGTGGCATTTCCGGCTGACGGCGGGCATTCACAAGACGCCGCCGTTGTTGCCGCATCAACCTTTCAGTTCATTGAAGAGATCGATGTATTCCTGCTGCGCTTGGGCTTGCGGCTTGCCCTTCAACGCAGCCCAGGCGTCAAACTTGGCGCGGGCCACGAAGTCGGTCATGCCGGGGCGTTCACCCTGGACGTCGCCATTGCTGCCCTGCTTGTAGAGGCCATACATCTTCAGCAGGGTCATGTTGTCGGGACGCTCGGGCAGGCTCTTGGATTCCGCCACGGCGGCTTCGAACTGTTCTTGCAGGGTGCTCATGTCTCTCCTCCCGCGGGCTCAGACGGCCAGCAGTTCGACTTCGAAGATCAGGGTGGCGTTCGGGGGGATCACGCCGCCCGCGCCACGGGCGCCATAGCCCAGGCCGGCGGGGATGATCAGCTTGCGGATGCCGCCGACCTTCATGCCCTGCACGCCTTCGTCCCAGCCCTTGATGACGTGGCCGGCGCCCAGCGGGAAGGCGAACGGGTCATTGCGGTCCTTGCTGGAATCGAACTTGCTGCCGGCGGTGCCGTCGGTATTCTGCAGCCAGCCGGTGTAGTGCACGGTGACATGGCTGCCGGCCTTGGCTTCGTCGCCTGCGCCAACGTTGATTTCTTCATATTGCAGCCCGGAAGCTGTCGTGATGGTGGACATCGGTTTCCTTTCGGTGAGGGGATGGGGTGGCGGCCGTTACTGCGGGCTTGCTGACCAATGTTGACCGCGCGGGATGCCTGCTGGAAACATCCTTGCACTGATCTTCATATCGGGCTCCAGGCCCGCTGCGGCTGGCCTTCAGGCCGCCCCGGTGGCGTCATGCGACCGGATCGGCAGGCAGTGTAAACCAAAAATCTAGAATTTTTTCATATTGCGTCAGAGGACTGTCAGCGGGATCATCCTGGCAAGCGTTAGTATCCGAGGACGTGCTTCTTGCACGATAGATCAGGCATTTTTGAGTAAAGTTCGTCATGTTGCGTCGATTCAGCCAACTTTTATCCCTTTCCCTGCGCGCAGCATGCGCTTCGGCCGTGCTGTCCCTGGTGGCCGCCCCGGCCCATGCCAACGTGGTGGTGGTGCTTAATTCCGGCGACGCGTCCGTGTCGCTGCTGGACGAAACCGGCGAGAAGGAGCTCTCGACCTTCTCGGTGGGCAAGGAACCCCACCACCTGATGGCCACCCCGGACAACAAGTCCCTGATCGTGGCCAGCGCTACCGGTAACCAGCTGCTGTTCCTCGATCCCAAGACCGGCGCGGTGCAACGCAAGCTGCGCGACATCATCGACCCTTACCAGATCGGCTTTACCCCCGACCAGAAATGGTTCGTCGCCACTGGCCTGCGCCTGGACCGCGTTGACGTCTACGCCTATGACGGCCAGGATCTGAAGCTGTCCAAGCGCATCCCGCTGGCGAAGACCCCCAGCCATATCGCCTTCGACAACGACAGCACCACCGCCTTCATCACCCAGCAGGGCAGCGATGAGATCAGCGCCATCGACCTGGCCACCCAGCAGGTCAAATGGACCATGCCGGTGGGCAAGCTGCCGGCCGGGATCATCATGACCCCGGACAACAAGTACCTCCTGGTGGGCATCATGGGCGCGGATTACGTCGCCGTGGTCGACTGGCGTACCCAGAAGGTGGTCAAGAAGATCAAGACCGGCATCGGCGCCCACAATTTCCGTGCCCAGGGGGACAAGCGTTTCGTCTACGTCTCCAACCGCGTGGCCAACACCATCAGCGTGCTCGACATGCATACCCTGGAAAACGTTGGGACCATCAAGGTGCCGGGCGGCCCCGACTGCATGGAAGTGACTTCCGATGGCAAGACCATGTGGGCCACGCTGCGTTGGGTCAAGAAGGTGGCCGTGATCGACCTGGCCAGCCGCTCGGTGACCAAGGTGATCCCGGTGGGGCGCTCGCCGCATGGCATCTACCTGTACAACCGCGCTCCTGATATCTGATCTTCGCTCACCGCTGACGGCTTATCAATGATGCAGTCCTTTTCTCAGCATTCCCTGCGCGGCCTGTGCCTGTTCGCCATCCTGGCGGCCGGCCAGGTAGTGGCGCAACCGGTGGCCCCGGCGGCCCCGGCCTGCAAGGGCCACATCTATCTGACCTTCGATACCGGCAGCCAGTCCCAGGCCGAGCTGATCGAGCAGACCCTGCAGCGCCACCATATCAACGCCACCTTCTTCCTCGCCAACGAGAAGACCATCCACGGCGACTATTCCCTCGACCCCGCCTGGGCGCCGCTGTGGAAGCGGCTGGTGGCGGAGGGTAACGCCTTCGGTACGCACACGTTCGATCACGTCTACGTGGTGCGCGACCTGCCTGATGGCAAGATCGAGGTGCGTCCTCAATTTGGTGCGCAAGCCGGCAAGAAGCTGCAGTGGACGCCGGCCCAGTATTGTGAAGAAATGAAACAGGTCGATGAGCGCTTCCAGCGACTGACCGGCCACAAGCTCGATCCGCTCTGGCGCGCCCCCGGTGGCCGGCTCACCCCCAACCTGCTCAAGGCTGGCCAGGGGTGCGGCTATGCCCACGTGGCCTGGGCACCGGCCGGTTTCTCGGGGGATGAACTGCCCAGCGACAAATTCCCCAACGCGATGCTGTTGAAGAAAGCGCTCGCCGGACTCAAGGATGGTGATATCTTCCTCGCCCACATGGGCATCTGGTCGCGCCAGGACCCGTGGGCGCCGGCCGTGCTGGAGCCGCTCATCAGCGGACTGGAGCAGAAGGGGTTCTGCTTTGCCACGCTGCGGGACCATCCGGCCTACCGCCATCTGTTCGCCGCCGCCAAGGAACGCTGACCGCCACCCGCAAGTCCAAGCGGCGCCGGCCCAGGGGAGGGGAGCGGGCGCCGTCATCGTTATACCGAAGCCACGTTATCCATGATCCAGACCATTTCCGACCTCTTTGCCGCCGTCCAGGGCTGGCTGTTCCAGACCCTGGTGCAACCGCTGGTGTTTTTCATCGGCATGGGGGAATTCGTCGAAGAAGCCTTCACCGGCACCGAATTCGTCCTGGTGGGCATCTGCGAACTGGTGATCCTGTTCCTGATCCTGCGTCCGCTGGAGGCGGCCATTCCGGTCCATCCCATCACCGACCCGTACGCCCGCTGGAACGATTTCATCTACACCGTGCTGCAGCGCCTGGGCATCATCCCCATCCTCTCCTTCATGCTGCTGGACCCGGCGCTGTCCTATGTGCTGGAAGCCCTGCACCTGGAAGGCTGGGGTACCTTCAACCTCGACCAGATCTGGCCCGGCGTGACCGATCGCGCGCTGGTGAGCTTCCTGCTCTACATGGTGGTGCTGGACCTGTGTGAATACGCCTACCACTGGGCTCAGCACAACGTGCGCTGGATGTGGGCGCTGCACAGCCTGCACCACAGCCAGCAGAACATGAACCTGTGGAGCGATGACCGCGACCACGTGCTGGACAACCTGGTGCATGACATCATCTTCGGTTTGATCGCCGTACTGATCGGCGTGGAGCCCTCGCAATACATCCTGCTGGTCTCGCTCTCGCGCATGCTGCAAAGCCTGCAGCATGCCAACGTGCGCATCCACTTCGGGCGTATTGGCGAGTACCTGCTGGTGTCGCCGCGCTTCCATCGCACCCATCACGCCATTGGCCTGGGCCATGAAAGCCGTGGCCGCAATTCCCTGGGCGGGCACAACTTCGCGGTGCTGTTCCCGATCTGGGATGTGATCTTCCGCACCGCCCATTTCAGCAAGGGCTTCGCCATGACCGGGATACGCGACCAGCTGCCGCCGCCGGCCGGCAAGGGACGTGATTACGGCAGCGGCTTCTGGGCGCAGCAGTGGCTGGGCGTCAAGCGCCTGGTGGAATTGACCCGACGCAAGCCCCGCTGATGCGCCTGTTCATCGCCTCCTTCGGACGCGCCTTGCTGGCGCAACTGCATATCCGCATGCTGTGGCTGACGGTGCTGCCCTTCGTCGTCTCGCTGGGATTGTGGGCCGTGTGCCTGTGGCTGGGACTGCAACCCATCATCGACTGGCTGCAAGGCTACTTCGTCTCGCACGGCATGTTCGGCGAGATCGGCGGCATGCTGGCCTGGTTCGGCATGGGTGCCCTGAAGACGGTGCTGGTGCCGCTCCTGGCCATGTGGACGCTGCTGCCGCTGATGATCCTCACCGCGCTGGTGTTCGTGGGCCTGTTCACCATCCCGGCCATCGCCCGCCACATCGGCAACCGCCACTATCCGATGCTGGACAAGCGCCACGGCGGCAGCGTGGCCGGCAGCCTCTGGACTTCGCTGTGGTGCTTCGCTGTCTTCACGTTGCTGTGGCTGGCTACGCTGTGGGCCTTCCTGATCCCGCCGCTGGCCTTCGTGATCCACTCGCTGCTGTGGGGCTGGCTGACCTATCGCGTCATGGCCTACGACACCCTGGCCGACTACGCCAGCGCCGACGAACGACGCGCCGTGCTGCACCTGCATCGCTGGCCGCTGCTGGCGGTGGGCACCGTCGCCGGTGCGCTGGGCGCGGCGCCCACGCTGCTGTGGCTGGGCGGGGTGCTGTCGGTGATCCTGCTGCCGGCGCTGGCGGGGGTGGCGATCTGGCTGTATGTACTGGTGTTCGTCTTCACCGCCCTGTGGTTCCAGTTCTACTGCCTGGAAGCGCTGCTGCGATATCGCCGCGGCCAGGCGCCTGACGGCCCGCCGGACGCCGACATCATCGACGTGACGCCACGTTGACGCCAGTTGCAGCAGCGCGGCAGCCGGTGGCGGGCCGGGCAGGCCGATCCGTGGGCCGCCTGAATCGGGCATAATCGCCGCAGTGTTTCATCAACTTTCGGGCAGACAGACTCATGGCATTCGGACTCATCATCATCGGCGACGAGATCCTCTCGGGCCGCCGCATCGACAAGCATTTTCCCAAGGTCCTGGAGCTGCTGAGCCAGCGCGGACTGCAACTGTCCTGGGCCGAGTACCTCGGCGACGATCCCGAGCGCATCACGGCCACCCTGAAGCGCACCCTGGCTACCGGCGACGTGGTCTTCTGCACCGGCGGCATCGGCGCCACCCCTGACGACCACACGCGCCAGTGCGCCGCCGCCGCGCTGGGCGTGCCGCTGATGCTGCATCCCGAGGCGAAAGAAAAGATCCAGGAGCGCATCGCCGACATGGGCCGTGAAGCCGGCACCACGCCCGACTTCAACGCGCCGGACAATCTGCACCGCCTGAAGATGGGCGAGTTTCCGCAGGGCGCCTCCATCATCCCCAATCCCTACAACAAGATTCCCGGCTTCTGGCTCAACAACACCAGCGGCAGCGGGGCGCATTACTTCGCGCCCGGCTTCCCGGTGATGGCCTGGCCGATGTTCGAATGGGTACTGGAAACGCATTATGCCGACCAGTTCCACCGCCAGGCCTGGGCCGAGCGTTCCATGCTGGTGTTCGAGGCGATGGAATCGACCCTGACCCCGCTGATGGAAGCCATCGAGGCGCAATTCCCGCTGGTGAAGGTATTCAGCCTGCCGCACGTGGGCGACGACAAGACCCGCCGCCACATCGACCTGGGCGTCAAGGGCGACCCCACGCAGGTCGAGCCGGCTTTCGAAAAGATGCAGGAAGGTCTGCGCGCACTGCACGCCGAGTTCCAGATCAGCAACTGAGGCGCTGCACGCTGGCGCAGGACAAAAAAATGCCCCGGCCAGACCGGGGCATTTGTATCTGCCAGTGAAACTGGGGATTACTTCTTGGCAGCGCGGCTCACCTTGGCACCGACCTGGGAAATCTGGTCCACGGCGTTGGTCACGTTGGCTTCCAGCACTTCAGCGGCTTGCTTGGCGTTCTTGGTGAACTGCTCGTAGCCGGCGCTCATGTTGCCGATGGCCGACTTGAACATCGAGATGGCTTGCTCGGAACCAGCAGGAGCATTCTTGGCCACTTCGTCGATCATTGCGACAACCTTGCGGTTGACTTCGGCGATCTGGGCTTCGGCCGCCTTGGTCAGTTCAGCCTGGGTGCTGGAAAAGATGCCGCTCAGGTGACGGCCATAGGCCACCGACTTTTCCAGCGTCGGCTGGGCATGCGAGCTGGTCAGGGTGAAGAATTCCTGCGGGTCCTTGGCCGAGAACAGCTTTTGCGCAGCGGCCTGGGTTTCTTCGAGCGAGGACTTGGCGGCCTTCAGGTTCAGGTCCACCAGTTTTTCCACGCCTTCAAAGGTCTTGCTGGCCAACTGGTTGAAGAGGGCGATTTGCGCTTCGGCGTTGGCTTTGGCTGCAGCGGAAAATTGCTCGGTGTAGGTCGTCATGTTGAAACATCCTTCTCTTTGATGGGTTGATGAACAAGGCAGCGACAGTGATTGCTTACGGACCGATCAGGTTTGAAAGGTGGATCTCCGATGTAATTTCTTCTTTGAATATGATGCGATGCACAAGGCGATTCTAGTTCAATCGTGCATAAAGTCAAATGTTTCATCGCGCGGGAATGTTGAAAAGCGCTTCAAAGTTGATCCAAGTCTAATCAATGACTTAGCGAGGATCTGAGGATGTTTATTAGCAACCATGCCATTAAAGATGAGCTTTTGTGCTGCAGCACCAAAACCGGTTATCGCAACATGGCGCGCAATCGTTTGCGCGACGCAGCAAGGTCTTTTGTTGCAATGCAGCATAGATGAAAAGGATGAGAAAAATTGAAGGCATTCTATAGCGACCACTTTGTCTTGCCACTGCCACCGGGCCACCGCTTCCCGATGGTGAAATACCGGATGATCCGGGAAGGGGCGGCGGCGGCCGTCCCCGGCCTGGATTTTCATGAAGCCCAGCCCGCCAGCGATGGTGAGCTGGCGCTGGCACATCATCCCGATTACATCGCCCGCGCCAGTGCCGGTGCACTGACGCCGGCCGAGCAGCGCGAGATCGGTTTTCCCTGGTCGCCGCAGATGGTGGAGCGTTCCCGCCGCTCCTCGGGCGCGACCATTGCGGCCTGCCGCGCGGCCTTCAGCGATGGGGTGGCGGTCAATCTGGCCGGCGGCACCCATCATGCCTATGCGGATCACGGTGCAGGTTTTTGCGTCTTCAACGATGCCGCCATCGCCGCCCGGCTGATGCAAGCCGAACGTCGCGCCGCCCGGGTGGCCATCGTCGATCTGGACGTGCACCAGGGCAACGGCACTGCCTCCATCCTGGCGCGCGATGAATCGGTGTTCACCTTGTCGCTGCATGGAGAGAACAACTATCCCTTCGAAAAGGAGCAGAGCGACCTCGACGTCGCCTTGCCCGATGGCGTGGGCGATGCCGATTACCTGCAGGCCCTGCGTGCGGCCCTGCACACCTTGCAGCAGCGCTTCGCCCCGCAGTTGCTGATCTACCTGGCCGGCGCCGACCCCCACGAAGGCGACCGCCTGGGCAAGATGAAGCTGACCCTGGCCGGTCTGGCCGCGCGGGATGAAGCCGTCTTCGCGTATGCCCGCGAGCACAAAATCCCGGTTGCGGTTACGATGGCGGGCGGTTACGGCAGAGATATCGAACAAACCGTAGCCGTTCATATACAAACGATAAGGCTTGCCAGCCTCCACGCAGCCCGCTGGAGCGCATGACGAGATGACCCGGACGCCTCCCCGCGCCCGCTGATGGAAAAGAAATGATGCAATCCGCCGCCGGCCCCCGCCGGCCCCGCCAGCTCCTGATGAGCCTGGTGCCCTTGTTGTTCGTGCTGATCTGGAGTACCGGCTTCATCGTGGCCAAGTTCGGCCTGCCGTATGCGCCGCCCCTGACTTTCCTGCTGTTGCGTTTTACTGGCGTGCTGGTGGTGTTGTTGCCGCTGGTGCTGCTGTTTCGCGCGCCCTGGCCGCATGGCCGCATCCGCCATGTGGCGGTGGCCGGCGTGCTGCTGCAGGCCGGTTACCTGGCCGGGGTCTGGTGCGCCATCAAGATCGGCATGCCGGCCGGCTTGTCGGCCCTCATCGTTGGTCTGCAACCCATTCTCACCGCCTTCGCCGCGCCCCTGCTGGGGGAATCGGTGCGTGGACGCCAGTGGATCGGCCTGGCGCTGGGCCTGTGCGGGGTGGGGCTGGTGGTGGCCAACAAGATTTCCCTGATTGGCCTGTCCACCGCCAGCATCGCGCTGTGCGTGTTCGCCTTGCTGTGCATCACTGCCGGCACGCTCTACCAGAAACGCTACTGCGCCCACTTCGATCTGCGCACCGGCACCGCCATCCAGTTCATGGCGTCCATCGTGGTGGTACTGCCCTTTGCAGTGGCCCTGGAAGGGCTGGACTGGCATGTCAGCAACGTCCACTGGACGCCGCAATTCATCGGTGCACTGCTGTGGTCGGTGCTGGCGCTGTCGATCGGCGCGATCTTCCTGCTCTTTGCCCTGATCCGCCGCAGTGCGGCCACCAGCGTCACCAGCCTGCTCTATCTCACGCCGCCCACCACGGCCGTGATGGCCTGGCTGATGTTTGGCGAAGCCTTCAGCCTCATCGGTGCGCTGGGCATGCTGGTGGGCGTGATCGGCGTTGCTTTCGTGGTGCGCAGGTAATCAGCTCAGCCAGATTCAAGCGGCGGCGACGGCACCCGGCATCAGCGTCACCAGCTTCAGGTCGGGCCGGTTGGCCACGTGGAAATTGACCTGCCGGTACAGCAACTCTCCCAGTTGCGGATGCCGGAAGCGGCGTTCGCCGCCTTCGCGCTCCACCACATCCTGCAGATGCCAGGCCCGCTGGAAGTGCGGGCTGGCCGCCGACAATTCCTCCACCAGCGCCAGCAGTTCCGGATCATCCAGCAGGCTGGCGCTATCGGCGCGGAATTGCGCCACCAGGCGCCGCGCCCGCTGCTCCCATTCCACCGTCAGTGCCTGGGCAGCGCTGCTGGCGAACATGAAGCGCAGCAGATTGGGCAGCTTCTCCTTGCCATCCAGCCAGCCCGTAAAGAGCTTGCGTGCAGCCGGATTCCAGGCCACCGCGTTCCAGTAGCGATCCAGCAGATAGGCCGGGGCGCGGAACTGGCTGACCACTTCCAGGATTTCCGGTGCCACTGCCGTGGCGGCCTGCTGTTCCGGCGACACCGGATCCTTCTTGCCCGCCAGTTCGAACAGATAGGCCCGCTTGGCGCGCGGCAGGTGCAGCGCATCGGCGATACGCGCCAGCGCCTGGGGCGAGACCGAATCGGTGCGTCCCTGCTCGATCCAGGTGTACCAGGTCACGCTGATACCACACAACTGCGCCACCTCCTCGCGCCGCAAGCCGGGAGTGCGACGCCGGCCGTAGGCCAGGTGCGGCAGCCCGGCCTGGGCGGGCGCGGTCTGTTCGCGCTGGGATTTGAGGAAGTCGCCAAGGGCGCGGCGGGCCAGATCGGGTTCCATGGGCGGGGCAGGGTGGTGGTCGGGGTAATAGTATAAATGCTTCACTTGTAACAGGATATGAAGGCGCTAGACTGGCGGCTCATCCACTGCACTACTGTCTTTTCTTTCATATCGCCCAGGAGCCCCGCCATGCGCAGCCATCAGCAAGTCGTCACCGAACAGTTCGGCAGCACCGCCGCCGCTTATCTCACCAGTGCCGTCCATGCCCAGGGGGCCGACCTGCAGGAGCTGGCACAGATTGCCGCTTCCGTGCCCAACGCACGTGTGCTGGACCTGGGTTGCGGTGGCGGCCATGCCAGTTTCGCGGTGGCGCCGGTGGTGGAGAAAGTGATTGCCTATGACCTGTCCGGCGAGATGCTGGCCGTGGTCTCCAAGGCTGCCGCAGAGCGTGGCATGCACAATCTGGCCGTACGCCAGGGCAGCGCCGACCGGCTGGCGTTTCCCGATGCCAGCTTCGATCTGGTCTGCACGCGCTTCTCGGCTCACCATTGGCGTCACTTGCCGCAGGCATTGCGTGAAGTGTTTCGCGTGCTCAAGCCGGGTGGACGCTTCATCGTCATCGACACGGCTGCCCCCGCCGACGTGCTGGCCGAGACCTATGTGCAGGCCATCGAATTGCTGCGCGATACTTCACATGTCCGCAATATCAGCCTGAACTCCTGGCGCAAGCTGCTGGAGGCGGCCGGTTTTGCCATCGCCAGCGACAAGACCTGGAAGCTGCGCCTGGAATTCGACACCTGGGTGGCCCGCATGCGTACGCCCCCAGACCATATCACCGCCATCCGCGCGCTCTGGCAGGCTGCCCCCGAGGAAGTGAAAGCCTATTTCGAACTCGATGCCGCCTGTTCCTTCTCCATCGATGTGGCCATGCTGGAGGCGCGCAAGTCCTGAGCGCAATGAACAAGACTGTTGACGCCGTGTTTTCGCCTCTGATGGCAGGAGACAAGGCGTCAACGCTGTGTGACACTCCCTCGTTATTCGTTCACTCCAGAACATCGTAAAGCGAACATCTGGGGCCAGTATTGCCGTCTGTTATCCTCATTGTGACCGATTGCTGACAGCTAAACTGAGAATGATGTCGTCTCGTTGGCCTGGGTTTTGCTTGATAAAAGTCGAAAAATTTGAGCAGCAACCCGGCAAAATTGCAGGAAAATCCCGAAAAAGTGTGGGGCACTTGGCCGGGGCGAGAGATAGAAACGCGTTTAAAAAAATGCGCTAACGTCTTAATTCTCTTGCGAAAAATCTGCTTTTTGCTACACTGCCGACGTTTCTCTTGTGTACTTTCAGGGTAAATTCGGGGGGAGTTCCACCTATGATCAAAACAGCGCTGGCCATTTTCACATCCGTACTCTTCATCCACGCTGGTTTGGCCCCTGCCGCAGCCCAGACGGTCAACAACGCCGCCAGGAAAGCGCCGGCCAAGAAAGTCGTAGCCAAGCGACCGGCCCAGGCCGTCAGCAAGACGGTGGCCAAAGGCTCCCTGAACAACCGCGAAAAACTGGTCCGCAAGGTCAGCGTGGTCAAGGGCAAGCGTCATGTCAGCTACCAGCGTGTCTCGGCCGCGCCCTCGGTGCCGGTGGTGCCGCCGGTGATGACGGCGGGCGACCTGGCCGGCCTGAACCTCACCCCTGATCCGCTGGCGCTGCGTTCCAACGTGGCCTTGGTGATCGACCAGGCAAGCTCGCAAGTCCTGTTCGAGAAGAATTCTTCAGTTGCCCTGCCCATCGCCTCCGTCACCAAGCTGATGACCGCGCTGGTGGTGGTCGAAGCGCACCAGAACATGGAAGAAGTGCTCACCGTCACCGATGACGATGTGGACCGCGAAAAGCACAGCAGCTCGCGTCTGCGCGTGGGTGCCACCCTGAGCCGCGACGACATGCTGCATATTGCCCTGATGAGCTCCGAAAACCGCGCCGCCTCCGCGCTGGGCCGCAACTATCCGGGCGGCCTGCCGGCCTTCGTGGCGGCCATGAATGCCAAGGCCCGCTCGCTGGGCATGATGGATACCCATTACGTCGATTCGACCGGCCTGTCCAGCCAGAACGTGGCCAGCGCCCGCGACCTGGCCAAGCTGGTGGTGGCGGCCTACAACTACCCCATCATCCGCCAGTACTCTACCGATCCCAAGTACATGGTCGAACCCAGCGGCCATGCCATGCAGTACAACAGCTCGAACCGCCTGACCTCCAACAAGGAATGGGACATCGGCCTGCAGAAGACCGGTTTCATCAACGAAGCCGGCCACTGCCTGGTGATGTACACCCGCATCGAAGGTCGTCCCATCGTGATGGTGTTCCTCGATTCCAAGGGCCGCCTCTCGCACGTGGGCGATGCCACCCGCATGCGCAAGTGGCTGGTGGAAGACCAGCCCAACCTGACCCGCATGAAG
Source organism: Herbaspirillum sp. DW155 (assembly GCF_037076565.1). Taxonomy (NCBI): domain Bacteria; kingdom Pseudomonadati; phylum Pseudomonadota; class Betaproteobacteria; order Burkholderiales; family Oxalobacteraceae; genus Herbaspirillum; species Herbaspirillum sp. DW155. Next base: position 1,718,774 of record NZ_AP029028.1, read on the forward strand.
ATGGTGCGGGCAGACGAGGGCTGATTCTTTTTCTTCCCTTTCTCCAATAAAAAAGCGAACCTTCGGGTTCGCTTTTTTATTGCCTGATTGACTGTGCAGGGCTGCCCAGGGCTGCCATATGAAGCTTCAGCTGCGATCCTTGCGATACCCCAGCGCCGAGGAAATCTGGCTGGCCGTGCTCACCAGGTCATCCACCCAGTCATCCTGCAGACGGTCGGCCGGCGCCGAGATCGACAGCCCCGCTACCAGCTTGCCACTGTCGTCGCAGATCCCGGCGGCCATGCAGCGCACGCCCAGTTCCAGTTCCTCGTTGTCGCGCGCATAGCCCAGCGCGCGCACCATCGACAGTTCGCGCTCCAGCTTGGCCAGATCGGTAATGGAATTCTTGTTGTGGCCGGCCAGCCCCGTGCGGGTCGCGTAGGCGCGCACGTTCTTGGGATCGTCCACCGACAGGAACAGCTTGCCCGTGGAGGTCAGGTGCAGCGGCGCGCGGCCGCCGATGGCGCGCACCACCTGCATGCCGGAACGTTCAGAAAAGGAGCGGTCGATATACACGATTTCATCGGCCTGGCGCACCGACAGGTTGATCGTCTGATGGGTCTTGCGGTGCAGCGCGCGCATGAAGTCCAGCGCCGCCTCGCGCACCGACAGCCGGCTCTTGACGATATTGCCCAGCTCCAGCAGGCGCATGCCCAGGCGATACGTGCCCGGTTCCACCCGGTCGACGAAGCGCTTGACCACCAGATCGTTGAGGATGCGATGCGCGGTGGAGGGATGCAGGTCGGTCGCCGCCGACAATTCCTTCAGGCTTACCGGATCGGGATACTCCGCCAGCGCGTCGAGCAGCGACACCATGCGCTCGATGACCTGGATCGAAATCTGTTCTGTGTCGCCTGCAGCTTCTTTTTTCATGGTGCGGCCTGGTGCGTTGCAATATGAATGTCAAGGTTATACCACAATGTGAAAAGAACAAAAAGTTCATACGTGCTTTTCCTGTGTGACGAGAGCTTCATCCGGCCGTGCGGGCGGGGCGCAAAGTGGCGCCGGGCGGGCCGGGCAGGGTGTAAGGATTTTCGCACGGCCGTGTTCCCAACCAAGGCTTTGGTTATATAGATTGCCGTCCTTATTCCGGCGCGCTGTTCTTTCATATCTGTTTTCCGCATATCGAGAGAAGAAAGTATTCGTTCTTTTTGGTCAGCAGGCTTATTAACCTGTGCGCTCCAAAACAACAGAACATTCGGGAACGGATATGCTGAAGAAGATCATCAAATCGGTCGCCGCCGCCCTGGTGCTGGCGCAAGCCGCCGCGCTGGCGCATGCGGCCGATATTTCGCTGCTCAATGTCTCTTATGACCCCACGCGCGAGCTTTACGCCGACTACAACAAGGCCTTCGCCAAGTACTGGAAGGAAAAGACCGGCGACAACGTGACCATCAAGGCATCCCACGGCGGTTCGGGCAAGCAGGGCCGTTCGGTGATTGATGGCATCGATGCCGACGTGGTGACCCTGGCCCTGGCCTACGACATCGACGAAATCTCCGAGAAGGCCAAGCTGCTGCCGGCCGACTGGCAAAAGCGCCTGCCGCACAACAGCTCGCCCTATACCTCCACCATCGTGTTCCTGGTGCGCAAGGGCAACCCCAAGGGCATCAAGGACTGGGGCGACCTGATCAAGCCGGGCGTCTCCGTCATCACCCCCAATCCCAAGACCTCGGGCGGCGCCCGCTGGAACTACCTGGCGGCCTGGGCCTATGCCAAGCAGAAGGGCGGTAGCGACGACGCGGCCCGCGATTACATCGCCAAGCTCTTCAAGAACGTGCCGGTGCTCGATTCCGGTGCCCGTGGCGCCACCATCACCTTCGTCGAGCGCGGCATCGGTGACGTGCTGCTGGCCTGGGAAAACGAAGCCCTGATTTCGCTCAAGGAATGGGGCCCGGACAAGTTCGACATCGTGGTGCCGTCGATCTCCATCCTGACCGAGCCGCCGGTGGCGGTGGTGGACAAGGTGGCCGACCGCCGCGGTACCCGCAAGGTGGCCGAGGAATACCTGAAGTACCTCTACACCGAGCCAGGCCAGGAGATCATCGCCAAGAACTACTACCGTCCCATCGATCCCAAGATCGCCGCCAAGTACGCTGCGCAATTCCCCAAGCTGAACCTGGTGACCATCGACAAGGATTTCGGCGGCTGGCAGAAGGCACAGAAGACGCACTTCGCCGACGGCGGCACCTTCGACCAGCTCTACGCCCCCAACAAGAAGTGACCTGACCCTGCACGAGGAACCGGCCTGGCCGGTTCCATCCACCCCCCAGCACAAGCACACGACATGACCATCCTGTTACTGGCCGGCAGTCCTTCGGCACCCTCCCGCTCCACCCGTCTGTTGCACCACGTCGGCGACAAGCTGGCCCGGCTCGGACACCGTTATGCGCGCCTGGACGTGCGCGACCTGCCGGGCCAGGCCATCCTGCGCGCCGACTGGAACGATGCCGACATCAAGGCCGCACTGGCCACCGTCGAAGAAGCCTCGGCCGTGGTGGTCGCCACTCCGGTCTACAAGGCGGCCTACAGCGGCATCCTCAAAGCCTTCCTGGACCTGCTGCCGCAGTTCGGCCTGACCAACAAGCTGGTGCTGCCGCTGGCCACCGGCGGCAGTCAGTCGCACATGCTGGCGCTGGATTATGCGCTGCGCCCGGTCTTGTCCTCGCTCAACCCCAAGCACGTGCTGCCCAGCATCTACGCCACCGAGGCGCAGGTGACCTGGAGTGAAGAAACGGGTCTGGTGCTGGATGCCCCCATCGAGGCCCGCGTCAATGAAGGCGTGGAGCAGCTCTCGGCCAGCCTGCTGGCGCTGCACAAGGTGGCGCCTGAAGAATTCCGCGAGATTCCGTTCTCGCAATTGCAATACAGCGTGTCCTACTGAACTGAACCTGGCCGGACCTGATCCGGCAGCGCAATCCGAACTGAAAAAAGACCCGGCTGGTAGAGCGGAAGGCCCTCTGCACGCCCGCATTCTGGAATCTGGAGAAAACATCGTGTCCGTCAACAAGAACAAGACCATCCACTCCCCGCGTCGCCGCACCCTGCAGCGCCTGTCGGCCATCGCCTTGGGCGCGCTGGCCTTCACCCTCGGTGCCGCCCCGGTCCAGGCGCAGCAAACCAAGCTGCTGCGCATCGGCTACCAGAAGGCCGCCAATACCCTGGTGCTGTTGAAAGCCCACGGCGCGCTGGAAAAGCGCCTGCAACCGCTGGGCGTGGAAGTGAAATGGGCCGAGTTCGCGGCCGGTCCGCAATTGCTGGAAGCGCTGAACGTGGGTTCGGTCGATTTCGGCTACGTCGGTGAAGCACCGCCGGTCTTTGCGCAGGCAGCCGGTGCCGATTTCGTCTACACCGCCTATGAAATCCCGACCCCCGATGCCGAAGGCCTGCTGGTGCAAAAGGATTCCCCCATCAAGAGCGTGGCCGAGCTGAAGGGCAAGAAGATCGCCTTCAACAAGGGCTCCGACGTGCACTGGCTGGTGGTGGCCCTGCTCAAGAAAGCAGGCCTGCAATACAGCGACATCCAGCCGGTCTATCTGGCCCCGGCCGATGCACGCGCCGCCTTTGAGCGCGGTGCCGTCGATGCCTGGGCCATCTGGGATCCATTCCAGGCGGCCGCCGAAAAACAGGTCGGCGCACGCCGCCTGGCCACGGGCGTGGGTGCGGTCAATCACCATCAGTTCTTCCTGAGTGCGCGTCCCTTCGCGACCAGGAATGCGCAAGTGGAGAAGATCCTGCTGGAAGAAATCACCCGCGAAGGCGAATGGGTGCGCACGCACACCGCCGAAGCGGCGGCCCAGCTGGCGCCCATCCAGGGCCTGGATGCCGACATCATCGAAACCGGCCTCAAGCGCTATGCCCACGTCTACAAGCCGGTCGATGCCAAGGTGCTGGCCGAGCAGCAGAAGATCGCCGACGCCTTTTACGAACTGAAGCTGATCCCCAAGCCGCTCAAGGTCAGCGACGCGGTTCTCAAGTGACGCTTTTCCCGAACACCCCAGTCCAGCAGCACAGGAGTCAAGCATGAACGTTTTCTGGTTTATCCCTACCCATGGTGACAGCCGTTATCTCGGCACCTCCGAGGGCGCCCGCCCGGTCAGCCACGATTACATGAAACAGGTCGCCGTGGCCGCCGACACGCTGGGCTACGACGGCGTGCTGCTGCCCACCGGCCGTTCCTGCGAAGATGCCTGGGTCGCTGCCGCCAGCCTGATCGATGCCACCCGCCGCCTGAAATTCCTGGTGGCGGTGCGCCCCGGCCTGACCGCGCCGACGCTCTCGGCACGCATGGCCGCGACCTTCGACCGCCTCTCCAATGGCCGCCTGCTCATCAACGTGGTCACCGGTGGCGATCCGGTGGAGCAGGAGAGCGATGGCGTCTTCGGCAGCCATGCCGAACGCTATGAAGTCTCCGACGAATTCCTCAAGATCTGGCGCGAGGTGCTGACCAAGACCCATACCGGCGAAGAGACCCATTTCGAGGGCAAGCACCTGCGCGTCAAGGGCGCCAAGGCGCTCTATCCGCCGGTGCAGACCCCTTATCCGCCGTTGTACTTCGGTGGTTCCTCGGACGAAGCCATCGACCTGGCCGCCGAGCAGGTCGACGTCTACCTGACCTGGGGCGAGCCGCCCGCCGCCGTGGCCGAGAAGATCGCCCGCGTGCGCGAACGCGCTGCCAGGGCGGGCCGCACGCTGCGCTTCGGCATCCGCCTGCACGTGATCGTGCGCGAGACCAACGAGGCCGCCTGGCGCGCCGCCGATGAACTCATCAGCCGCCTGGATGAGGAGACCATCGCCAAGGCCCAGGCCAATTTCGCCCGCATGGATTCGGAAGGGCAGCGCCGCATGGCCGCCCTGCATGGCGGGCGCCGCGACAAGCTGGAAGTGAGCCCCAACCTGTGGGCCGGCGTGGGCCTGGTGCGCGGGGGCGCGGGCACGGCGCTGGTGGGCGATGGCCCGACGGTTGCCGCACGCATCAAGGAGTATGCGGACCTGGGCATCGATACCTTCATCCTCTCCGGCTATCCGCATCTGGAAGAGTCCTATCGCTTTGCCGAACTGGTGTTCCCGCTGTTGCCGCGGGCCCGGCGTGAAGACCTGGCCGGGCACAACCTGACCGGTCCCTTCGGCGAGATCGTCGGCAATACCGAACTGCCCAAGGCCGCGCCGGTGCGCGTGTCGGCCAGCTGAGGACGCCATGACCAGCGCATCCAATCCCGTTCTCGCCAGCACCGCACCGCAGGAGCAGGCGCGCCCCAAGGCCGCCGCCCGGGCCGCCCGCAAGCCGCGTGGCGCCTGGGTCGGCTGGCTGCTGCCCGTCCTGCTCTTGGTGTGGTGGGAGATCGCGGCGCAGGCCGGCTGGCTGTCCAGCCGCATCCTGCCGGAACCCTTCGCCGTATTGAAAGCGGCGTGGAACCTGTCGGCCTCCGGCGAGCTGTGGCACCACCTGGCCGTCTCCAGCGGCCGCGCGGCTTCCGGCTTTGCGGTCGGCGCCGGACTGGGGCTGATCCTGGGCCTGCTCTCGGGCAGCCTGCGTTCAGCCGAACTGCTGCTCGATACCACCCTGCAGATGGTGCGCAACATTCCCGCGCTGGCCCTGATCCCGCTGGTGATCCTGTGGTTCGGCATCGACGAGACGGCCAAGCTGTTCCTGGTCTCGGTGGGCGTGTTCTTCCCGGTGTACCTCAATACCTTCCACGGCATCCGCTCGGTGGACCAGGGTTTGATCGAGATGGCCCGCAGCTATGGCCTCTCGGGCTGGCCGCTGTACCGCGACGTGATCCTGCCCGGTGCCTTGCCTTCCATTCTGGTCGGCCTGCGCTTTGCGCTGGGCCTGGTGTGGGTGCTGCTGATCGTGGCCGAGACCATTTCGGCGCAGGCCGGCATCGGCTACATGACCATGAATGCCCGCGAATTCCTGCAGACCGATGTGGTGCTGGTGGGCATCCTGCTCTACGCCTTGCTGGGCAAGCTGGCCGATACCGCGGCGCGGGCGCTGGAACGCTTCTTCCTGCGCTGGCACCCCGGCTACCAATGACCTGCCCCATGAATGCATCAGGAAACCATCATGCGCAATGACACCCATGAACACCAGCAAGTCAGCCGTGCCGCCGGCCGCGGCGTAGGCCTCAGGCTGCGCGCCTTGTCCAAGTCCTTCAGCGGCCGCACGGTGTTGCACGACATCGATCTGGACATCGCACCCGGCGAATTCGTCGCCATCGTCGGCCGCAGCGGCTGCGGCAAGAGCACCTTGCTGCGACTGGTGGCCCAGCTGGATCAGGCCAGCGACGGCGAAGTCCTCTATGAACACGAAGGCAGCGGCGCACCCGAGATCCGCATCATGTTCCAGGATGCGCGCCTGCTGCCCTGGAAGCGGGTGCAGGCCAACGTCGCGCTGGGCTTGCCCAGGCAGGCCGCGCCGCAGGCGCTCAATGCGCTGCGCCAGGTCGGCCTGGATCAGCGTGCCGGCGAATGGCCGGCCGTGCTCTCCGGTGGCCAGCGCCAGCGCGTGGCCCTGGCGCGCGCACTGGTACACGACCCGCAATTGCTGCTGCTGGACGAACCGCTGGGCGCGCTCGATGCGCTCACCCGCATCGAGATGCAGACCCTGATCGAATCGCTCTGGCGCGAACGTGGTTTCACTGCCTTGCTGGTGACGCACGACGTGCAGGAAGCCATCGCCCTGGCCGACCGCGTGCTGCTGATCGAGGATGGTCATGTGGCGCTGGACCAGCGCATCGAACTGGCCCGTCCGCGCTCACGCGGCCAGGCGCAGTTTGCCGCGCTGGAAGAAGCCATCCTGGCGCGCGTGCTGCGTCATCCCGGTAGCGAGGCGGTTACAGAGCCATCTGAAGATTTCTTCACGCCCCGTGGCGTACAGCAGGTGCAGTGGGCGGTGTGAGTTTCACCGCCATGAATGATTCAGCCGATTTGTAGAGGTTGTGCCACGACGACCGTTCGTCCTGAGTAGCGGCATCGCCGCGTATCGAAGGCGCTCCGGAGCGTGCTGTCAGGTTTGGCCTGCGGTGCGTCTTCGATACGGCCCTCACGGGCCTACTCGGTCCGAACGGTTTCTGATGGAGTCCGTACAGGTTTTTGAGAGTTTTACCCGATTTGATTTCAACCCATGCGGCGTGGCAGGTGCCGACGCCGTTTCATCAAGGAGCAGAGCATGACCATTCAAGCAATCAACGTCCGTAACCAGTTCAAGGGCAAGGTCAAGGCCATCATCGAAGGTTCGGTGGTGTCCGAAGTGGATGTGGAAACCCCGGCCGGTATCGTGACCTCGGTCATCACCACCCGCTCCGTGAAGGACCTGGGCCTGACCATCGGCAGCGAAGTGGTGGCACTGGTCAAGGCCACCGAAGTCTCGATCGCCAAGCTGTGATCGTCTGGCCGCCCCGGCCGTTCATTCCGGCCGGGCGGCATCATTTTTTCAGGAGCAGGCCCGATGGCATATCAGGCACTGAAGGCTTATCTGGCCCGCCTCGATGCGCAGCAGCCCGGCGGCGCAACGTCCTCCAAGGTCTGGCTGGATGAGCAGGGGCGCGCCGCAGGGCGTTTCTTCAATACCTCGCTGACCTCGGCCTTCCAGCCGGTGCGCAGCTTCGACGATGGCCACATCGTCGCCTGCGAGGCCTTTGCCCGCAGCCATTCGGCCGTCGATGACGGCCTGCATCTGTGGAAGTTGCTCGACCAGGCCGCCAGCGACGACGAGTCGGTGGAACTGGACCGGCTGTGCCGCATGCTGCACGCCATCAACTATTACCGCCAGGTCGGTGACGACGCGCCGGAACTGCACCTGTCGGTCCATGCGCGCCTGCTGGCCGCCGTCAACAACAATCACGGCGTGGCCTATCGCCGCATCCTGGAGGCGCTGGAGCTGCCGCATGAGCGCATCGTGCTGCAACTGCCGGTGGTCACGCCCAACCAGCGCTGGCTGCTCAACTACGTGCTGGACAATTACCGCCGCAATGGTTTTCGCCTGGGCGTGTCGGCCAATAGTCCGCTGGAGGCGCTGGGCCTGCTCGATAAGGTCAGGCCCGATCTGATCAAGGTCGATGCGCGCGAACTGGCCGATCCCGACAGCGTGGCCTTGTTGCTGTTGCGGGCGGCCGAGCAGGGGGTGCGCATCTTCTTCAAGCGCGTCGAAAGCCGGGAAGTGTTCGATAAACTGGCCTGGTACTGTCAGGCACTGGCCCAGTCCACTTTGGCGCAAGGTTATTTGTGGGATATCCCGGCCGCGCGTCTGCCGGACACTTTGCTCGGCCTCAGGGACGCCGCCTGAGGCATACTGCATGACTTCTTCCCTTGCTGCGAGGCTTGCATGAGTCTGTCGTCTCCCTCTTCTTCGACTACCCCGGCACGCCTGGCGGATTTTCGCGTGCTGGTGGCCCCGGGCCTCTCCGACAGCGGGCCGGAGCACTGGCAATCGCGCTGGCAGCGGCTGTATCCGGCCTTCGAGCGGGTCAGGCAGGACGACTGGGAAACGCCCGACCTGCCGCGCTGGTCGGCCCGCCTGGGCGAAGTGCTGGCGCGTGATGGGCGGCCTACGGTGATCGTGGCGCACAGCTTCGGCTGCCTGACCACGGTGCATCGCACGGCTGCCTTGCAAGCCGCAGCGGAGGGATCGGCCCATCCCATCGTGGCTGCCTTGCTGGTGGCGCCGGCTGATCCGGTCAAGTTCAGCCTGAGTGCAGCAGTGCGGCACAAGCTGCCGTATCCGGCCCTGGTCGTGGGCAGCGACAACGATCCCTGGATGAGCGCCGAGCGCGCCCGTCACTGGGCCGAGGCCTGGGGTGCGCAATTCCGTTCGGTGGGCGCACGCGGGCACATCAATTCCGAATCCGGCCTGGGCGACTGGACCGAAGGCCAGCAATGGCTGCTGGAATTGCTGGAACGCATCGTCTGAAGCTTTTTTCTTCACTTCATTCCGTTACATCTTGAGCGCATCAAGCCGGTTTCCTGCCGTGCTTTATGCGCTTTTCTTCTAAGGACATGCAAAAAGCTTCGTTCTCTTTATAACTAGTGGGTGCGAATATCGCTCACCTATAGTCGCATTTGTAATAACAAGAGAACGACATGTCCGCATCCCCTGTATCCCTTGCCGCCCCCGTGGCCGCGCCAGCGAAGGCTGCCGGCGGCACCAGCCGGCGCGTGCTGCCCGGCTTCCGGCTGTCGCTGGGCTTCACCATCTTCTACCTGGCGCTGATCGTGCTGATTCCGCTGTCGGCGCTGTTCCTGAAGACCTTCACCCTGACCTGGGGCGGCTTCATCGAGGCGGTGACTTCGCCGCGTGTGATGGCTTCCTATCGCCTGAGCTTCGGCGCTTCGCTCATCGGCGCCTTTCTCAACGTGATCTTCGGCGGCATCGTGGCCTGGGTGCTGGTGCGCTATCGCTTCCCCGGCAAGCGCATCATCGATGCCCTGGTGGACCTGCCTTTCGCCTTGCCCACTGCGGTTGCCGGCATCGCCCTGACCACGCTGTATTCGCAGAACGGCTGGCTGGGCAAGCTGCTCGCGCCCTTGGGCATCAAGGTCGCCTTCACCCCGCTGGGCGTACTGGTGGCGCTGACCTTCATCGGTCTGCCCTTCGTGGTGCGTACCGTGCAACCGGTGCTGGAAGAAGCCGAGCGCGAGCTTGAAGAAGCCGCCGCCAGCCTCGGTGCCAGCCGCTGGCAGACCTTTACGCGGGTGATCTTCCCGACCGTGCTGCCGGCCCTCTTGACCGGGTTTGCGCTGGCCTTTGCGCGCGCTTCCGGTGAATACGGCTCGGTGGTCTTCATCGCCGGCAACATGCCCATGGTCTCGGAAATCACCCCTTTGTTCATCGTCACCAAGCTGGAGCAATACGACTACGCCGGTGCGACCGCCATTGCGATGGTGATGCTGCTGGTTTCCTTCATCCTGCTGTTGACCATCAATCTGCTGCAAGCCTGGACCCGCAAGCGCGGCCAGCCGGAAAGGATCTGAGATGAGTGCTGCCCCGCAAGCCAACGCGATTGCCCGTGGCGAGCCGCCGCTGACACCCGGTGCCATCACCGAACCCTGGTGGGTGCGTGCGCTCTTGATCGGCATCGCGCTGGTGTTCCTGACGCTGTTTCTGTTCGTGCCGCTGGTGTCGGTGTTCTACGAGGCGCTGCGCAAGGGCTGGGATGTCTATGTCGCCTCCATCACCGAGGACGATGCCTGGTCCGCCATCAAGCTGACCGTCATCACTGCCGCCATCGCCGTGCCGCTGAACCTGGTCTTCGGCGTGGCCGCCGCCTGGGCCATTGCCAAGTTCGAGTTCCGCGGCAAGAACCTGCTGCTGACCCTGATCGACCTGCCGTTCTCGGTCTCGCCGGTGATCTCGGGCCTGATCTATGTGCTGCTGTTCGGCCTGCAGGGCTACTTCGGCCCGTGGCTGCGCGAGCATGACATCAAGATTCTCTTCGCCGTGCCGGGCATCGTGCTGGCCACCATCTTCGTGACCTTCCCGTTCGTGGCGCGCGAACTGATCCCGCTGATGCAGTCGCAGGGCAGCGAGGAAGAAGAAGCCGCGCTGGTCCTGGGCGCCTCCGGCTGGCGCACCTTCTGGCACGTCACGCTGCCCAACATCAAGTGGGGCCTGCTGTATGGCGTGATCCTCTGCAACGCCCGCGCCATGGGCGAGTTCGGCGCCGTCTCGGTGGTCTCCGGCCACATTCGCGGCGAGACCAATACCATCCCGCTGCAGGTCGAGATCCTCTATAACGAATTCAACATCACCGGCGCCTTTGCCGTGGCTTCGCTGCTGGCCTTCCTGGCGCTGGTCACGCTGGCCGTCAAGAGTGTCATCGAATGGCGGCTGCACCAGCAGCACAGCGCCAGCGAACAAGCTTAAGGAGTCATCATGAGCATCGAAGTCCATCACATCCAGAAGCGTTTCGGCAGCTTCACCGCGCTCAACGACGTGTCCCTCAATTTCCCGGCGGGCGAACTGACGGCCTTGCTGGGCCCCTCCGGCTGCGGCAAGACCACGCTCTTGCGCATCATCGCCGGTCTGGAATCGCCCGATTCGGGTCAGGTGCTGCTCGATGGCGAAGACGCCTCGGCGCGTCACGTGCGTGAACGTCAGGTCGGTTTCGTGTTCCAGCACTATGCGCTGTTCAAGCACATGACCGTGTTCGAGAACATCGCCTTCGGCCTGCGTGTGAAACCGCGTGCGCAGCGTCCCTCGGAGGCCGTCATCCGCGAGAAGGTCAAGCGCCTGCTGGAGCTGGTGCAGCTGGACTGGCTGGCCGACCGCTATCCGCCGCAACTCTCGGGCGGCCAGCGCCAGCGTATCGCGCTGGCCCGTGCACTGGCCGTGGAGCCGCGCGTGCTGCTGCTGGACGAACCCTTTGGCGCCCTCGATGCCAAGGTGCGCAAGGAACTGCGCCGCTGGCTGCGCCGCCTGCATGATGAACTGCACGTCACCAGCATCTTCGTCACCCACGACCAGGAAGAAGCGCTGGAAGTGGCCGACCAGGTGGTGCTGATGAACAAGGGACAAGTGGAGCAGATCGGCACGCCCGAGACGGTGTACAACCATCCCGCTTCGCCTTTCGTCTACGGCTTCCTGGGCAATGTGAACCTGTTCCACGGCCGTCTGCATGAAGGCGTACTGGATGCCGGTGGCGCGCGCTTCGCAGCGCCCGGCCACGATGATATCCGCGATGCGGCCGGGGTCGGTTTCGTGCGTCCGCATGATCTCGATGTGGAGCGTTATTCCCCCGGTGCCGAAGGCATCGTGGTGCAACTGCGTCGTGCACACGCCATCGGCCCGCTGGCGCAACTGGAGCTGGAACGCGATGACAATGCCGAGCTGATCGAAGCCGTCATTCCCAATGAACGGTTTGCGCAACTGGGCTTGAAGAATGGCGAGACCCTGGTCGTGCGTCCGCGTCGCCTGCAGGTCTTCGCGCAGAAACAAGGAGGGCAGGCACGATGAATTTCCAGCAGCTGCGTTCCATCCGCGAAGCCGCGCGCTGCGGCTTCAACCTGACCGAAGTGGCCAATGTGCTCTTCACCTCGCAACCCGGCGTGAGCCGCCAGATCCGCGAGCTCGAAGAAGAACTGGGCGTGGAAATCTTCGAGCGCAACGGCAAGCGCCTGACCGGCCTGACCGAACCCGGCAAGGGCATCCTGGGCATCGTCGAGCGGCTCCTGCTGGAAGCCGAGAACCTGCGCCGCGCCAGCAAGGAATACGCCGGCGAGCAGAGCGGCACGCTCTCCATTGCCACCACCCACACCCAGGCGCGCTACGTGCTGCCGCGCGTGGTGCAGGCTTTCCGCGATGCCTTCCCGCAGGTGCGCATCGCCCTGCAGCAGAGCGCGCCGGAACACATCGCCGAATGGGTCATCTCGGGCAAGGCCGATATCGGCATCGCCACCGAAGGCCTGTCGCAATTCAAGGAGCTGGTGTCTTTCCCCTGTTATACGTGGAGCCACGTGATCGTGGTGCCGCAAGGCCACCCGCTGCTGGGGCTGGAACAGGTCTCGCTGGAAGACCTGGGCACCTGGCCGCTCATCACCTATGACGTCGGCTTTACCGGCCGTGGCCACATCGATGAAGCCTTCCGCCAGGCCGGCATCGAGCCCGACATCGTATTGACCGCCATGGATTCCGACGTGATCCAGCAATACGTCTCGCTGGGCATGGGCGTGGGTCTGGTGGCCTCGATGGCGGTGGACCAGGGCAAGCACACGGACATGGTGGCCATCAATGCCTCGCACCTGTTCAAGGCCAACATCGCCCGTCTGGCGGTGCGGCGCGGCGCCTATCTGCGCGGCTATGCCTTCGATTTCATCCAGCAGTTCGCGCCCGATCTCAAGCGTGCCGATATCGTCAATGCGCTCAATGAGGCCAATGCGCAGCCGTAAGCGGTGAGCGTATTACAGGTTCTTGCGATAGACGATGAAGCCCGAATCGATGGCCAGCGTGTCATAAAGCCGGCGCGCCCGGGCGTTGGTGTGATGGGTATGCCAGTACACTCGCTCGGCGCCATCGGCGGCGTACCGGTACAGTTCTTCGATCAGCGCGCGGCTGACGTCGCAGTATAACTGTACCGGGCCACTTCGCCTGACTGTCATGACAAAGGCCGGAAAGTGTCTGCACACTGTCCGGCCTTTGTCTTTGTTGCCAGCGTCGTTACGCTCAGACCGTACGGGTCGGTGTCGTGGTGATGGTGCTGGAATCTGTACTGCTGGGTTGCGAGGCAGTGGACTGGGCCACTTGCGTGGACTGTGTGGTGGCCTTCAGGAGGTCGTTGAAATTGACACCCTGCTTCTTCGGCGCCTGCTGGGCAGCGGCAGTAGTGTTGGTGTTGGTTTGATGGACGTTGGAAACGGAATTGATCGACATGCGTGCACTCCTCAAGTAAGGCTGTCACCCGGGCCTGCGCCCAGACCGGTATTGCCGGGGCAGTATAGGCGCGCACCAGGAGCTTGCTGCGCCCGCTTACTTAAACTTGCGGATCTTTACCTGTATCGCGTGGACTGTCGGTGCGCGTCTTTACGGCCGCTTATCTGCGCAGGCGTGCAGCGCATTGATCGCGCAAGCGGGTGTCTTCGGGGGCATCGTCGTCGCTCTGGGCGGCAGCAGCCGGATGCACGCATTGCCGGTAGCGCGCGACATAGCGCTCGAACTCGGCGCGCGCCTGTGCCTTGGGCAGGCTCACCAGCGTCTGGATGAAGCTGCGGCTGCCGATTTCGAAGTGCTGGTAGTCGATGGGCTGCTTCCACTGGCCGCCCCAGACCAGGAAACCATGTTCATAAAACACGCTGATGACTTCCTCGGCCATGCCGGGCCGTGGCGGCGTGCGCTGCAGCCAGGCCGCGCCCTGCGGCGGCAGGACTTCCTGCTGCGGGCTGCCGGCCTGGCTGACGTAGGGATTCTGCAGGGGATTGATGTCGATGGCCGCGCCATAGGCATGCTTGGACCAGCCGCCGCCCCCGGTCACCGGCCGGCCGTTGAAGGCGGAGCTGTTGTTGTCGGCCATCGAGCGCTGGTCATCGCCCTCGTAGGCTTCCAGCGCGCGGGCGCCGGCCAGCGGGAAGGAGCGCAGCAGCAGTTCGCCGAACAGTGACTCCACTTGCGGCGCCACCGCATCCAGCACCACCACGGCGCCTTGCCGGGTCGCGCCGTCGAAGTCCGTGTAGTCGAAGCTCACGGTGGCCAGGCGGGAGCAGGGTACGGGATTACCCGCCGTGATGACCTTGCTGGCCTGCATCCGGGCGCATTGCGCGGGCGATACCGGTGTGATCCCGGCATGGGCGGCAGTGGGGAGCGTCATGGCCAGCATGAGGGCCGGCAAGGCGATGACAAGGGCAGGGAAGCGGGCGGTGAAGGTCGTCATGGAGGGCGATGATACGGCTTTTTGGGGTGAAGAAGTGTTGTCATCAAAATCACATTGCCTGCGATGGCTGACATGAAGATGCGCCGTTTTCTGACAGCCTGAGACCGCCAGAGCGGGAATAATCGGTGTCCAGAAGCTGTCGAATCCGGGCAAGCACGCATGCCGTGCTTGGTTCAGTGCATTTCGGCAAATCCCATCAACAACCTTTGGAGGCAACATATGCAGATTCGCCACACCCTCTTGGCTGCCGCCGTATTCACCGCTGTCCTGGCCGGTTGCAACAAGCGCGACGAAGCGCCGGCAACCCCGGCCGCCACCCCGCCGGCCGCATCCGAGCCGGCACCGGCAAGCAGCACCCCGACCACTCCGGCACCGGCTGACTCCGGTACCGCTGGCGGCTCGACCGCCACCCCGGCCGCCCCGACTCCGACCACGCCATCGGATTCCTCGACCACCAGCCCGAGCACGCCGGGCGGCAACGCCGGTACGCAAAAGTAAGCGCAGCACCGACTACAACAAGAGCCAACAAGAACGGCAAGAACCGCACCCATCTCCCGCAGTGGGAACAGCACTGCAATGCGCCGCAACAGGTAACTGTTGCGGCGCTTTCTTTTGGGCGGGAGGATGGCGCAATGGCGTATCTGGCGCAGCAGATGAAGCGGCTTTCCTGGCACCTGGCCGCGAGGCCCGAACAGGCCATGCGGGTGAAAAATCTTTCCGAACTTTTTTTTGCGGCCCGCAGTCGTACAGGTGGTTGAACTGTTCCTTCAACCTCCCTCTTGATAGGGAACTTGCCCGCAGTTCATTGGCTGCGGGCTTTTTTTGCCTGGCTTTCCGGCTACTTCCCCGCGTGCGGCTTCACCACCGCAATCATGGCCCCGAACGCCGGACCCATATTGGCTTCCAGCGTGGGATACATGCGCGAGATGCTGCCATCCAGGTACAAAGCGTCACTGCACTTGAGTTCATCACGAAGGAAACTGGCGAAATCGTAGAAGCTGATCGGATTGCGCGCGATGGCCAGGGTGACGATGCCGGCCGCGTCCAGGCACACCGCGTTGCGCACCACCGTATTGGCCGAGGCCGGGTCGAAGCGGGGATTGATCTTGCCGTCCACGATCATCAGCGGGCCCGATTGCGTGGCATAGCGCGTCACGCCATTCCACAGGCCCAGTTCGGCCTGGTAGTCGTCGGTCTCGACGATATAGGCCTGCCGCTCGCTGAGCACGAACACGCCATTGGGTTGCAGATAGAAATTGCCATAGGCGTTCTTGCGCGTATTGAGCTTGCGCAACTGGTTGCCGCCTTCCACGTACAGCCCCAGCGGTTGCAACTGCTTGTCGTAGATGCCGGCATTGGTGGCGCACACCATCTCCTGCCCCTGGCTGCGCAGATGCGCGTCGAGCCGGCTGAAGTTGCCCAGCGGCGTGCCGCTGGCGTCCTTCCAGTACATGCGGATGGTGTCGCTGCGCGGATCGGCGCGGCAGGTGCTGATGAAGACCTGGTGATACTGGTACTGGCGAATCTCGGCAGCCCCGGCCCGGAGGCAGCCCAGCATCAGGACAGCGAGCGCCAGCAGGCGCAGCAAGGGGAGGCAAAGGCCGGTGCGGGTGTCTGTGCGGTGGCGGAAAGGGGAGTGAAGCATCGAAACCAGGTCTTGTTCTGCGGGAAGGCAGGGGATGGCAGGGGTGAGGCGGTATTGTAAATGGCACAAGCCGCACGTGCCACGGGAAATCCGGATTGGGCGGCAAAGCCATCTCAAGGCTTTGCCGCTGTACCCCCATCGATGCGCAGTACCACGGCGGACTGGCGGCACAGCAGACCGAAGACAGCGGCGTGCAGGTCATCACCGAGGCGGTGGTCTATCGCCTCGAACACGATGAAAAGGGCCGCATCGCCGTCGTACGCCGGGTCGATGCAGACAGAGGCTGCTACCGCGCCACGTGTCATACCAGATGCCGCCTAGCCCCTGCTGGGCGGCCTTTTTATGGGCGCTGATTTTTTTGTTGGCAATGATGCTGCCAAGTGGCTACTGCGAGTGACATCGGGGATTGTTTCGGGCTATCCTCGACACTCGACGAGGAGAAGCATGAAAAAGATTTCGCAGCACCTGAAACAACTGGGCATGGGCAGCTTGCTGGTGGCCAGTGCCTGGCTGGTTCCCGCTGCCGCGCATGCCGACCGTCTGGACGAGATCCAGGAGCGCGGCTCGCTGATCTGCGCCACGCTGGCCAACAATGAGCCGCTGGCTTTCTCCGATCCGCAGAGTGGCCAGATGGTCGGTTTCGACGTCGACATGTGCAATGCGATTGCGGGCAAGCTGGGCGTGAAGATGCGGCAGCGTAGCGTGACGGTGGAGGAGCGCTTGCCGGCGCTGATGCATGGCGACGTCGACCTGGTGTCGGCGGCGCTGGGCTATACCCGCCAACGGGCGCGGCAGATCGATTTCACTGCCTCGCATTACCAGAATCCGCTCAAGCTGATCGTCTTCAGCGACTCCGGCCTGAACCTGGTATCGGACCTGGACGGCAAGCGTATCAGCGTCGCGCGTGGCTCCACCCCGGAGCAGGCTGTGCGTCGCCTGCTGCGCAAGGCCACGTTGCTGACTTTCCCCGATACCCCGCAATCCTTCCTGGCGCTGGCCCAGGGGCGTTCCGACGCCCTGGCCATTTCGGTACCCTCCGGTATTCGTTTCGTCAGTGAATCAGGCGGACGCTTCCGCTTCGTCGAGGGCGCGCTGGCCTGGGAACCGACCGCGCTGGGCGTCAAGAAGGGGGAGCGCAGGCTGCTCGATGCCGTCAACCAGGCCCTGGCCGAGATGGAAACAGCCGGCGAGATCGACGCCTTGTGGACCAGGTGGTTCGGCCCCAAGACCAAGTTCAACATCCCCCGCGACAAGAAGCTGACACCGATTTCGGCCTTCCGGTAGTCGTCCTGAGCACGCCACGTCCGTCACCACCGTTCGCCATTGCGTTGCCACTGACCATGACGGTTTGCCGCCATGCCAGCGCTATTGAAAAGGATATGAAGCTTCGTGCGCGCGCAGGCCGGACTTACAAAGCCGGCTGCAGCGCCTGGCCGTGGGCGTGATGGTGTGCGGCATGGGCGGCGACCGAAAGCGCCATGCTGAGATAGTTCTCGCTGCGCATGCGCATCTGCGCCTGCTGCTGTTCCAGGGCGAACAATTGCTGGTAAAGCGTGCGGATCTGCTGCTGCAGCAACTGGCGCTGCTGCTTTCCATCCCGGTTGCCGGGGAAGCGCGCCAGCGATTGCGCCTGCTGTTGCAGGATCAGGATGCGGTGGCTCAGGTGCGCCACCAGCTCGGCGGGATCATGGGCCAGCGTGTCTGCCACTGCGCGTGGGGCGTGGGCAGCTTGTTCTTGTTCATACGCGACGTTCATGCGAACTCCAGCCCGTTGAGGGCGCAAGGGATGGCGAGGGTATTGCGATGCTGCATGTGTTGATTTACGGCAGCGTGCGGTAAAGCTTGAGTTGGAGAACGTAAGTAAGTGAAAAGGCGCAGGCCCGAGGAGGGCGCTGCGCCTTTTGTTTGATGCCCGCAAAAGGGCGGCCAGCCAGGCCGGCCGTGGAATCAGATCACGCCGCGGCGCATCTGGTCCAGCTCGATGGATTCGAACAGGGCCTTGAAATTGCCTTCGCCAAAGCCGTCATTGCCCTTGCGCTGGATGATTTCATAGAACACCGGACCGATCAGGTTCTGGGTGAAGATCTGCAGCAGCAGACCCTGGCCTGCCGTGGGCGCGCCGTCGATGAGGATCTTCAGTTCGCGCAGGGCCGCCAGGTCTTCGCCGTGGCCGGGAATGCGGCGCTCCACCAGGTCGTAGTAGGTGGCGATGGTGTCCTGCAGCGGCACCCCGCGTGCGTACAGGGCACGCACGGTCTGGTAGATGTCGTCGGTGCCCAGGGCGATGTGCTGGATGCCTTCGCCGTTGTACTGCTTGATGAATTCCTCGATCTGCGACTTGTCGTCGGCACTCTCGTTGATGGGGATGCGGATCTTGCCGCAGGGGCTGGTCATGGCGCGCGAACGCAGGCCGGTCACCTTGCCCTCGATGTCGAAATACTTGATCTCGCGGAAATTGAACAGGCGGGTATAAAACGACGACCAGGTATCCATCGCCCCGCGCATCACGTTGTGGGTCAGGTGGTCGATGTAGGTCAGGCCCACGCCCTTGGGATTGCGCTCCACGCCGGGGAAGAACTGGAAGTCGACGTCATAGATGGAGCCGTTGTCGCCATAGCGGTCCACCAGGTAGAGCAGCGAGCCGCCGATACCACGAATGGCAGGAATGTTCAGTTCCATCGGTCCCAGCTTGGCCTGCACGCCTTCGGCACCCAGTTCGAGTGCGCGTTTGTACACATGGGCCGCATCCTTGACGCGGAAGGCCATGGCGTTCACCGAGGCCCCGTGCACTTGCGCGAAGGCGGCGGCATTGCTGCCCGGTTCGCCGTTGAGAATGAAGTTGATCTGGCCCTGGCGGTACAGGGTGACGTTCTTGGAGCGGTGACGCGCCACGGCCGTGAAGCCCATCAGCTCCAGCACGCCTGCGATGGCGGCCGGGTCGGCGGCGGTGTACTCGACGAACTCGAAGCCGTCGGTGCCCATGGGATTGTCGAACAGGTCGCGGCTACCGGTGGCGGTGGCGGCGCTGGTGAGTTGGGATTCTGCATGGCCCATCGTGTGTCTCCTCGTGTGGGGAAGGCCGGCAAGTGCGGCCTGTTCGAAGAGTTTATTGCGCCGGGAGTGCAATTTGTGATTGTTTTTTGCGCAATATAGCGGATAATATGCACAAATAATTCTTAAATACACACTTTGGAGAGACAAATGAGCATCATCAACGTGGATCGCTATGATCTGGCATTGCTGACCGAGCTGCAGCGGGACGGCCATATTACCAACAGCGCCCTGGGCTTGAAAGTCCATCTGTCCACCTCGCAGATCAGCCGCCGCGTGCAGCGCCTGGAAGAAGCCCACGTCATCGAGCGCTACACCGCCGTGCTGGACCCGGCCGTGGTCGGCCTGGGCGTGACCGCCTTCACCACCGTAACCCTGGACCGCCAGGGCGAAACCCGTGGCGAACTCTTCGAAAAAGCCGTGGAGGCGATGCCGGAAGTGACCGAGTGTTTCTCCGTCACGGGGGAGGGCGATTATATCCTGCGCATCGTCGCGCCCGACCTGGCGGCGTTTTCCGAATTCATGATGACGCGGCTGCTGCGCCTGCCGGGCGTGACCAACGTCAAATCCAACATCACCCTGAAGAAGGTCAAGCAATCGCATGAACTGCCGCTGGAGCACGTGATGCAGCCGGTGAAGTCACGCCAGCGCATCCGCTTCTCGCAGTGAGGGCAAAAAACGATGATGCGCTTATTCAATGATTCAGCGCCTCAATCATTGAATAATCGTATGCAGCATTTGCCCTGGTGCGGGAATTCAAAAGCAATCAGCGGAGTGCGGTCCCGTCAGCACGCGCCTAGAATTACTGGCATCCATCACTGGCATCCGATCCGAGGAGCGCCGCATGCTGACCCTGACTTCTTCCCATCCGCCCACCGCACCCGATCCCGACGCCTGCTGGCAGGCCGTACAGCAGCGCGATGGGGCGGCCGATGGCCGGTTCTGGTATTCGGTCCGCAGTACCGGCGTCTACTGCAAACCTTCCTGCGGTGCGCGCACGCCCCTGCGCAAGAACGTCGCCTTCCACGCCAGCTGTGCGGCTGCCGAGGCCGCCGGTTTTCGTCCCTGCCAGCGCTGCAAGCCTGACCAGCCTCCCTTGCAGGAGCGCCAGGCCCGCGCCATCGCGCAGGCTTGCCGTCTGATCGATCAGGCCGAGCAGACTCCCGATACCGCCACCCTGGCCGAGGCTGTGGGGTTGAGCCGCTACCATTTCCATCGTCTCTTCAGGCAGCACACCGGCGTCACGCCCAAGGCCTATGCCGATGCATGCCGCGCCTCCCGCCTGCGTGCGCAACTCGGTGAGCGTGCCAGCGTGACCGAGGCGCTCTACGAAGCCGGCTTTCACTCCAGCGGACGTTTCTATACGCACAGTGCGGCGCAGCTGGGCATGAAGCCGTCCGTCTACCGGCGCGGCGGTGCGGGCGAGAAGATCCGCTTCGCCGTTGCCCAATGCTGGCTCGGCGCCTTGCTGGTAGCGGCCACCGGGCAGGGCATCTGCGCGCTCACCTTGGGTAGCGATCCCGAGACCCTGGTGCGGCAACTGCAGGACCGTTTCCCACAAGCCGACCTCGCTCCCGGCGATGCCGCTTTCGAACAGACGCTGGCACAGGTGCTGGCGGCGTTGGACGATCCGCAACAGGGCGCGTCCCTGCCGCTGGACGTGCGGGGCACGGCCTTCCAGCAGCGCGTCTGGCAAGCCCTGCGCGCGGTGCCGCCGGGCGTCACCCTGAGCTACGCCGAACTGGCCGCGCACATCGGCCAGCCCGAGGCCGTACGGGCAGTCGCCAACGCCTGCGCACGCAACGAGATTGCCGTGCTCATTCCCTGCCATCGCATCGTGCGGCTCGATGGCAGCGCCTCCGGATATCGCTGGGGCGTGGAACGCAAGGCCGCCCTGCTGGCACGCGAAGCGGCGGCCAGGGCAGTGCCGGCTTCACTGGAGGATGAGGGCGCCTGAAGGCTTCTGCTTGCGCAGCTACAATAGCCCTTCATTCATTGCCGGAGTCGCGCATGCATGTTCTTGGCAAGGCCGGTCTCGCCCTCGCGCAAGGCTTGCCGGTAGTGATCTTCTTTTACGGCGGCAGCTGGAACGAGGGCAGTCGCAAGGACTATGCCTTGGTCGGCGAAGCCCTGAGTTCGCGCGACTTCATCGCACCGACGCTGGACGAAGTAAGCCAGTTCATCGAGCGAGCGCCACCGCGCACGGAGCGTACTCCATGACCGGCGACCTCTTCGCCGGGCTCGCGCGCGATCCTTCCGTGGAACGCATCACGGAAGGTGCGCTGCTGTTGCGCGCCTTCGTCAGCGAGGAGGAGGCTGCGCAGCTGATGGCGGGAATCGAGACCGTGCTGGCCGCCTCACCCCTGCGCCACATGCAGACGCCGGGCGGTTTTCGCATGTCGGTGGCGATGAGCAATTGCGGCCGCTTCGGCTGGGTCACCGACCGGCGCGGCTATCGTTACCAGTCGCTCGATCCCCTGGCCGAACGCGACTGGCCACCCATGCCCGACGCCTTCATGGCGCTGGCCGTGCGAGCGGCAGAGACGGCGGGATTTGCCGGATTCGATCCGGACGCCTGCCTCGTCAATCGCTATGACCCCGGTGCGCGCATGTCCCTGCATCAGGACAAGAATGAGCAGGACATGGCGCAACCCATCGTCTCCGTCTCGCTGGGCTTGCCCGCCACCTTTCTCTTCGGCGGCATGGCGCGCACCGACAAGCCGCAACGCATGCGACTGGAAAGCGGCGACGTGGTGGTGTGGGGCGGAGCGGCACGGCTGGCCTTCCACGGCATCGACACCTTGCGCGACGGCGAGCATGCACTGACCGGGCGCTGCCGTTACAACCTGACCTTCCGCCGCGCACGCTGAGCGCGGCGCGCATTCGGAGGGTGCGCGCCACGTAGTTCTGGCTAGCCGGCGGAATGGCCAGGGCCTTCAGGGGCCCCAACACATCTTCATCGTGGATCAGATGGTCATCGGCATCGTGATACGCCAAGCCCTTGCCGCGCGGGCATCGGCCGGTGGAGCCGATGACGATGATGCGGTCGAAGAACCCGACGCGTCGGGCGCGGTGGTGATGCGGTCCATGTGAGCGCATTATTGAGCAATCGCCACGGCCCGGCAGTCAGCCATTGACAGGGGATGGTGTCGGATTTTTCCGGCACCACGTGCCGCGCTCAGAAGGCCCACTGCAGGTTGAATCCGCCGGTCACCGCTGCCGTCTGGAAGCCCGCCGGTTTGGCCAGCGGCGTCGCCACGAACATCTCATAACTCAGCTTGAACAGGCTGCCGCGCAAGCCCAGCGCCGCGCCGGTCAGCCGCTGGCCGGTGAGGAACTGCGCCGTCGGTCCTGCTACCGCCCCGGTATCGATGCCGGCAAACAGTTCCTGGCCGCTCTCGCCCAATCCCGCCGCCACTTCATTGCGCAGGAACCAGCCGCGCTCAGCCTGCAGGCTCAGTTCGCCATCGAAGCCGCGCACCGTATAGCGCCCGCCGATGGAGAACTGATCCTGCGGCGGCAGGCTGCCGCGGTTCCACTGCGAGCGCAGTGTAGCGGCATAGCGCATCCTGGCACCGGCCAGCTGGAAGGGCGCATTGAGCGAGGCATCCAGCAGCCACAGCCCATAGTGCGTGCCCACCTGCGGCAGGTCGAAGGGCGTACCCGGTTCACTGCCCTGGGTGTCTAACGAACGGCGATAGGCCAGCGTGGCATCGGCCACGGCCTCGCCCAGATACTGGTGCTGGTTCAGCCCCGCTTCCCACGCCGTGGTGCGGCGCTGCTGGGCCGCCACCTCCAGCTCGTCGATGGCGTTGTAGGCCTTGCGCAGCAAGCCTTTGCCGAACACCGTGGTCTTGCTCGCGGCATTGCGATAGACCAGACGCGAGAGTTTCAATTCGGTGGTTTCCGAACGGCCGCTGTAGACGAAGTTTTCAAACGCACCGGCCACGGTCTGGTGATACTGATTGCCCGACATCGTGATGGCCGCCAGCCAGTTGCCCCAGGGCAGCGAGTAATGCAGCGTATAGGCCTGGCTGCCGTGGTCGCCGTAGTGATTCAGGCTGCGGCTCATGCTGACGTAGAAGAGGTCATTGAGGGTCCACCAGTTGTCATAGGCCAGGGTCAGTCCGGCCTGATATTTGCCGGTGGCCTGCGCGCCGCCATCATCCAGCGTTGCCGTGAGACGGAACGGAAACGCTTGCTGGTACTCGATCACCAGGTCGCTGTCGCCCGCTTCGGCAGCGGCATCTTCGGAGGGCGTGATCTTGATGTCGGCCTGGACGGTTGGCAGGCGCTTGAAGTTTTCGAGCCCTTGTTCGATATCGCGCAGGTTGAGGATGTCGCCCGCGTTGACCGGCAGGGCATTGAAGGCGGTGCCGCGTGGATCGGCATCGGGCGCAAAGCGG
This sequence comes from Herbaspirillum sp. DW155, assembly GCF_037076565.1. Taxonomy (NCBI): domain Bacteria; kingdom Pseudomonadati; phylum Pseudomonadota; class Betaproteobacteria; order Burkholderiales; family Oxalobacteraceae; genus Herbaspirillum; species Herbaspirillum sp. DW155. The sequence continues at coordinate 1,742,275 of NZ_AP029028.1, forward strand.
ATGTGGCGCACGCGTCCCGGCACCACCGACAGCACCAGCTGCCCGCGCGACAGATCCTGCGCACGCGCCAGCACGCGGGTGGTGGTGTAGCCGCGCGCGACGATGGCGCTCTCCACCCGCGCCAGTACCAGGTTCACCCCTTTCGAGCCGAGACAGCGCCCGATGGCGCCCTGCGGCCCGGTCACGCTGTCGAGCGCAAATTCAAAACGTTCGGCCTGGTCACCTTCCAGCCTGATCGACGAAATCGTCCGGCAGGGTTGCTCCTGCGCCGGAAAATCCTGCGCCATCGCAGGCGCCGCCGGTGTGCCCAGATTCACGTCGGGCCGCTGCTCCTGCTGCTGGCGCAGGGCGCGTTCACGTTCGCGCTGCAATTGCTCGGGATTGACGGCGGTTTGCCCCAGGGCAAGGGGAGTGAGCAGATTCAGGCCAAGGATCAGGACAAGTCTGGAGGAAGGAAAACGGCAAGCTGAAAACATGGTGAGCACGGCCCCAAGCCGCACCGGCCAAGGCTTCAAAAGAAAAAGTAATGGAATAAAAACAAATGTTGGATTTTTCCGACAGGAAAACTTCTCGCGTAATGAAAAATCACCCTTCCTCGTTAACCTAAATTAACATCCTGCACCTGGCAAGCAAAAAATTGCTGACTGGCAACGACAAACAACAAATCGGTGGCCGGTCATAACGACAACAAAACCCGGGGTGAGCATGAATCGTCAGCGTTACAAGCTGGTTTTCAACCGGCATCGCGGCCAACTGATGGCCGTTGCAGAAATCGCTTCCAGCATCCAGCACCATGGCCGGTCGCCGGCCGGTGCGGCCACGATGCCGGACCTGTTACCGTCGGCCCTGCGTTTTTCGCTGCTGGCCGTAGCGCTGGCGCTGGCCATGAACACCGTGGCCCATGCGCAGATCCTGGGCGACCGCAACGCCCCGCGCAATCAGCAGCCCACCGTGCTGGTCACGCCCAATGGCGTGCCGGTGATCAACATCCAGACACCGGGCACGGCCGGCGTATCGGTCAACCGCTATCGGCAATTCGATGTCGGTGCCAATGGCGCCATCCTCAACAATGCCCAGGGCACCACGACCACCCAGCTCGGTGGCTACGTGGCGGGCAATCCCTGGCTGGCCACGGGCGCGGCCCGGGTGATCGTCAACCAGGTCAATTCGGCCAACCCCAGCTACCTGCGCGGCTACCTCGAAGTGGCCGGGGGGCGGGCGCAGGTGGTGGTGGCCAATCCGGCCGGCATCACCTGCTCGGGCTGCGGCTTCATCAATGCCAGCCGCGCCACGCTCACCACGGGCGTGCCGCAAGTCGTCAACGGCAACCTGGAGAGCTATCGCGTGGCCAGCGGTGCGGTCAGCATCGAAGGCAATGGCATGGACGCCAGCCGCACCGACTACGCCGAGATCATCGCGCGCGCGGTGCAGGTCAATGCCGGCATCTGGGCGCCGCAACTGAAGGTCAGTGCGGGCCTGAACACGGTGAGCGCGGATCACGCCAGCGTGGTTCCCGGCGTGGTCCCCGCCGACGCTGCGCCGGCCTTGGCCATCGACGTGGCGCAACTGGGTGGCATGTATGCCGGGCACATCTACCTGACCTCCACCGAGCACGGTGTGGGCGTGCGCAATGCGGGCAGCATCGGCGCCTCGGTGGGGCAGGCGGTGGTGACCGCCGATGGCCGCCTGGAGAACAGCGGCAGCCTCACCGCCACCGGCTTGCTGGCGGTGCAGACCACAGGTGGCCTCAGCAATACCGGCGAGCTGGGCAGCAAGAGCGCTGCCACGCTCAACACCACCACCGTGGACAACAGCGGCAACATCGCCAGTGCCGGACCGCTGGCCGTGCAAGCCAGCGGGGCGGTGCAGAACAGCGGCAGTCTCGGTGGTCAGGGCAGTGTCCAGATCGACGCCGCCAGTCTGGACAACAGCGGCAACATCGCCAGCGCCGGCGCGCTGGCCGTGCAAGCCAGCGGGGTGGTGCAGAACAGTGGCAGTCTCAGTGGTCAGGGCAGTGTCCAGATCGACGCCGCCAGTCTCGGCAACCGCGGCAGCATCGGTAGCGACGCCAACCTCGTGGTACAGACATCGGCCGGCATCAGCAACGCCGGCACGCTGCAGGCCATGGGCGACACCAACCTCGCTGCCGCCACCGTGGACAACAGCGGCACCGTACTGGCGAGTCAGGGAACCCTGACCGTCAGCAGCAGCGCAGGCGCCAGCAACAGCGGCCGCATGCAGGCCGCGCAGTCCGTCATTCTCAAGGCGGACAGCCTGACCAACAGCGGCAGCCTCGGGGCCAACGCCGTGCTGGCCGTGCAGACCGCCGGTGCCCTGCGCAATACCGGTCAGATGGGCGGCCAGATTGCGGCCACCCTCAACACCGCCACACTGGATAACGCCGGCAGCATCGCCAGCGCCGGCACGCTGACCGTGCAAGCCAGCGGGGCGATGCAGAACAGTGGCAGTCTCAGTGGTCAGGGCAGCATCCAGATCACCGCCGCCAGTCTCGGCAACCGCGGCAGCATCGGTAGCGACGCCAAGCTCGTGGTACAGACATCGGGCGGCATCAGCAACGCCGGCACGTTGCAGGCCATGGGCGATACTAACCTCGCTGCCGCCACCGTGGACAACAGCGGCACCGTACTGGCGAGTCAGGGAACCCTGACCGTCAGCAGCAGCGCAGGCGCCAGCAACAGCGGCCGCATGCAGGCCGCGCAGTCCGTCATTCTCAAGGCGGACAGCCTGACCAACAGCGGCAGCCTCGGCGCCAACGCCGTGCTGGCCGTGCAGACCGCCGGTGCCCTGCGCAATACCGGTCAGATGGGCGGCCAGATTGCGGCCACCTTCAACACCGCCACACTGGATAACGCCGGCAGCATCGCCAGCGCCGGCACGCTGAACGTGCAAGCCAGCGGGGCAGTGCAGAACAGCGGCAGCATCGGTGGCGAGGGCAGCGTGCAGATCGCCGCCGCCAGCCTCGACAACGGCAACAGCATCGGCAGCAACGCCAGCCTGGCGATGCAGATTGCCGGCGGCATCCGCAATAGCGGCACGCTGCAGGCCACCGGCGACGCGGCCGTCAATGCCGCTACCCTGGACAACAGCGGCGCCTTGCGTGCGAGCCAGGGCGCATTGAACGTCGCCACCAGCGGCGGCACGAACAACAGCGGCCGCATCGAAGCAGCGCAGTCCGTCACCCTCAAGGCGGCCAGCCTGGGCAACAGCGGTGGCATCAATGCCGGCGACCGCCTGCGTATCGACGCCGCGCAAGGCGTGAGCAACAGCGGCGCGGTGGGCGCCAATGGCAGCGTGGAGGTCCAGGCCGCGAGCCTGTCCAACCAGGGCACGCTGGCCTCCAGCCGTGATGCGGTCAGCGTGGTGACCAGCGGGACGCTCAGCAACCAGGGCCAGGTCAGCGCGGCGCAATCGCTCACGCTGACGGCGGCTGGCATCGACAACCATAGCGGCAAGCTCAGCGCCAACGACATTCGCATCGACAGCCAGAACCAGTCCTTCGACAATCGCCAGGGCAATATCGGCGCGCAGCGCGACATCCGCATTGCCAGCGGCGCGTTCGACAACGGCGGCGGCAACATCGTCGCGCAAGGCAAGCTCGACATCCGCAGCGGCGAGATTGGCAATGACGGCGGCCTGCTGCAGGCGGGCGATGCACTGACCATCGATGCCGGCAGCAGCATCGTGCGCAACAGCAATTCCGGCAGCACGCGCGGCATTGTCGCGCAAGGTCCGCTGAGCGTTGCGGCAGGCGCGCTGGTCAATCGCGGCAATGTCTCGTCCAACGGCGACATCACCCTCAAGACCGCCAGCCTCGACAACGACGCCGGCGTGATCGGCGCCAATGGCAGCCTGACCGTGGAGAGCAATGGCACCAGCAATCGCGGCGGTGCGATGCAGGCCAGGCAGGGCGTGGACATCCGGGCCGGCAGCGGCAGCGTGGACAACAGCGGCGGCCTGATGCGTTCGGACGGCACCGTCAACGTACAGGCCGCGTCGGTGCGCAACGACAACACCCAGGGCCAGAACCAGGGCATCGAAGGCGCCACCATCAACATCGCGGCGGCCGACATCAGCAACCGTCAGGGCGCGCTGCGGGGCGACACCATTGCGCTCACCGCCAGCCAGCGCATCGACAACACCGCCGGCCTCATCTCCGCCACCAACAGCGCCAGCCTGACCGACGCCAATCCCGCCAGCCGCACGCTGGCCGTGGACAACAGCAACGGCACCATCATCGCCGGACAGCAGACCAGCGTTTTAGCCTATTCCTTCACCGGCAGCGGCAAGCTCTTGAGCCAGAAGGATCTGCGCCTGGACCTGGTGGCGTCGATACTTCATACGGGCCAGATAGGGGCTAGCGGCGACATCGATCTGCGCACGGCCGGCACCTTTACCAATGCCGGTGCGGTCGGTGCGGGCGGCACGCTCATGCTCACCGCCGCCACCATCGACAACCAGGCCAGCGGCTCGCTGGTGGGCAATACGCTCAGGCTCAAGGCCACCGACATCCACACCTTCATCAACCGTGGCCTGATCGATGGCGTCAACACCATCATCGAGAGCAGCACCGTCAACAACATCGGCACCGGCCGCATCTATGGCGACAACATCGCCATCGGCGCGGACGTGTTGAACAACCAGGCCGAGACCGTGGATGGCGTCACCAGCGCACCGGTGATTGCGGCGCGCAACCGGCTCGACATCGGCGCGGGTGTCATCAACAACAGCGAGCACGCGCTGATCTATTCGGTGGGTGACATGGCCATCGGCGGCGCGCTGGATGCGAACAAGAGGGCCACCGGCAGCGCCCGTGAGATCAACAACACCAGCGCCACCATCAATGCGGATGGCAACCTGACGATTGCCGCGGGTGCCATCAACAACACCAATGCGCATCTGGAGACGACGGATCAGACGGGGCCGGGGAATCGGATTGTCAATTTCAGGCTCAATGGATCGTCGCAGCTGATCGATGGTAAAAGCGTCCTGATCATTAATCAGGATAGTGGTCAGCTGATCGCGCCGGAGAACTGGCGCGCCATGGGCGATGAGGACAACTTCAGGCTTCTGCTGCCCTCGACTCAATATCCGTTTGAGAAATACGGACCACCGTTTACCTACAGCCGCGGTGCAAGCGGCACAGTCGGCGTGGCCTATATTCCCAAACAGGCTGCCTGGGTCGGCGACTATACGAGCACGCCTGCGGTACCTGAGCAATTTGTGTATGGACCAGATGACAGGATCTGGGACATCTTTGGCATTCCCCGTCCCACGACGGTCGTTCCCGAGGAGCCGGTAGCCCCATCCATGACGATCAGTTGCGGCGGCGAATACGATTGTGCCAATCCTTTCTACCAGCGGGAGTATGACGCCTGGCTGCCGAAGCATGAGCAATGGAAAGCCATCCATGATGCGGCAATGCCGCTGTATCAGGCCTTGAACGACGCCATCGCTGCATTCAACAATAATCTCCACGGTCGTATGGTCAAAGAATGGACCATCTACGACGGCACCGAGCAGATCACGCGCACGGTCGTCACCAAGAGCGATCCGGGCATGATCACCTCTGGCGGCAACATGAATCTGGTGGCCGGGAGCGTCAACAATTACGCCAGCCAGATCATCGCGGGCGGCACGCTGGCCGGCGATAGCGTCAACGGCACAGCCATCAACAACAGCGGCCCGCTGGGTCGTCAGCGCGTGGTCTCGACGGGCTCGGCCAGCTACACCTACGTCAAGAGCCACACCTTCAGCGCCGATGATCGCCGCTATGACAATGCGCCGTACCAGTCGCAGGATATCGTCACCAACTTCCAGCTGGACGTGACGCCGACCAGCGGTGCCGGTCCCAATCGCGCCAACTCGGTCCGGGCGGTGGCCTCGTCGGTGTCGGGCGCATCGGGTGCCACGTCAGGCGCGGCCAGCATCCGCATTGCCAATCTCGATCTGACGCTGCCCAACAATGCGCTCTACCGCATCAACGCGGGGCCGCGACATCAACAGTGCTTCCACCACGGTAGCAACGGCCAATGCGGTAACGAGCGGCACCAACATCAATCAGAGCGCATCGATGTCGGTCTCCGAGACCAATGGCTCGCTCACCGCAGTAGCAGGGAGGGACATCAACCTCAAGGCCAGCAGCACCTCTGCGGACAACGTGACCTTGGTTGCGCAACGTGACGTGAACCTGTCCACGGTGCACGAAACGTCCCAAGAAAAAATCACCTGGGACAACGACAACCGCGCCGAAGTCAACCGTGACAACGCCATCGGCAGCACGGTACAGGGCAAGCAGATCAGCGTCACGGCGGGCCGCGACATCAACGCACAGGCAGCCTACGTCAACGCCGAAGGCTCGTTGTCTGCAACGGCGGTCAATAACATCAACATCGGCACGGATGTGAGCACGGCCAGCGCACGGGACCAGCACAAGAAGAGCGACAGCGGCGGCATGCTGGCCACGCGCACGGTCACCACGGATGACAGCAGCAGCCAGGCGATCAATCAGGGGACGACCTTCTCGGGCAATACGGTAGCGGTGCGGGCGGGCAATGACATCAATATCAAGGGCAGCAATGTTGTTTCCACCGAAGGCACCGGCCTTGCCGCAGGTAACAACGTCAACATCGTGGCGGCCGTTGATAACAGTACGCAGAGCAATTTCCGTCAGGAGACCACCAGTGGGGTGATGGGCGCAGGCTTCGGTGTGACCATAGGCACACGTGAGCAAAGCCATGATGGGAAGACGCAGGGGCAGACCGCTTCTGCTTCTACGGTGGGCAGCACGGATGGCAACGTGAGCATCGTGGCGGGGAATCGTTATACGCAAGTGGGTAGCGATGTGATGGCGCCTAAGGGAGATATCGATATCGCGGCCAAGTCGGTGGAAATAAAAGCAGCCGAGCAAGCCAGCAAAACCACCACCGAAGACAAGTACAAACAAAGCGGCCTGACGGTGGCAGTGACCAGCCCGGTGATCTCTGCCATCCAGACGGTAGACCAGATGGCTGATGCGGCAAGCAAGACCAAGGATGGCCGGGTACAGGCCTTGGCTGCGGCGACTGCGGGCATGGCGGCCTACAGTGCCGTGGGTGAGATGCAGAAGGGCGCTGAGGAAGGTTCGGCCAATATCGGCATCAGTGCCACCATCGGTAGCAGCCAGAACAGCAGCCGTACTGAGCAGAACACGGTGACCCAGCGCGGATCAACCGTGGCCTCTGGCGGCAACATGAGCATCCGCGCCACAGGCGATGGGGCCAACAGCAACATCACCATCGCGGGCAGCGACATCAACGCCAAGGGCAATCTGGCGTTGAAGGCGGACAACGATATCAATCTCATCGCTGCACAAAATACGGATGAACAGCATAGCGACCGCTCGTCGTCGTCGTGGGGTGTTGGCGTCACTGCGCAGTTTGGGACCAAGACTCAATTTGGTGTTACGGCCAATGCAGCAGGCAGCCGGGGTAACAGCGATGGCAAGGATGTGTCCAACGTCATAACGCAGGTGCGTGCGGGTGGGCAGGTCAATATCGATTCGGGACGCGATACGAATCTGGTCGGTGCCACCGTGGCAGGTGAGCAGGTGGTGGCGAATGTGGGGCGTGATCTGAACATTGCCAGTGTGCAGGACACCAGCACCTTCAAGAGCCGCGATCAGAGCATTGGCGGCAGTGCCACGATAGGCCCCGCTTCTGGAGGAAGTATCAGTGCGAGCCGTAGTCGTGTGGATGCGGATTACGCCAGCGTGGGTCAACAGGCCGGGATCATGGCGGGTAATGGCGGATTCCAGATCAACGTCAAGGGCAACACGGACCTGAAGGGCGCACAGATCGCCAGCACGGATCAGGCGGTGGAGCAGGGCAAGAACAGCCTGACTACAGGAACCCTCACCAGCAGTGATATCCAGAATCGTAGCCAGTATTCGGCGGAGAGCCAGAGTGTTAGCGCAGGAATGTCCGGCGGCAAGCCGGGTGGCGGTGCTGGCATCGGCAACGCATCGGGGAGTGAAACCAGCGTGACGCGCAGCGGTGTTTCTGGTGGTGCTGTGAAGATCACCGACGCACAGGCGCAGCAGGCTAAGACTGGACAAAGCCCTGATCAAACGGTGGCCTCGTTGGATACGTCTGTGCGTACGGGCAAGGACAGCAGCAACAGTCTGACGAAGAACTGGGATGGTAATCAGCTGCGTGAGGATGTGGAGGCGCAGGCGAAGATTACGCAGGCGTTTGGGCAGCAGGCTTCCAAGTTGATTGGTGACTATGCTGAGCAACAGCAGAAAAAGGCTGCTGACTTACGTACGCAGGCAAGCGCAGCAACCGATCCAGCTGTGGCAAAGGAACTCAATGATCAGGCCAGCACGCTTGAAAGCAACTGGGGGCCGGATGGGACGATGCGAGTTCTGGCACACACGATTGTGGGTGGAATGACGGGAGGTCTTGCCGGTGCAGCTGGTGCAGCAGCGGGGACATTGACAGCGCCGAACGTATCCTCCGCCTTGAAGGAGGCGGGCGTTGATCCTGACGTGGTGAAGGTGTTGACAGGGTTATCGAGTACTTTTGTGGGTGCGGCTGTTGGAGGGACTACGGGAGGAGCAACCGCTTATAACGAAGTAATTAACAACTTCCTAAACCACGATGAAATCGATCGATTATTGAAAGTTAAAGCTGGATGCGCTAAGGGAAATGACTCAGACTGCAAAGAGCAAAAGAGGCTGGAAATCTTAGATCAAGAGAGAGATGCGGCCTTGGCCTCCTGCCAAGGTGTGAATTCTCAGAAATGCGAATCGCTTCGGCAAGAAGTTAGGTCAGCGGCAGCGGATCTTATTCGAAAAAATGATATTCGTTTGTCCGTGGCTGCTGTACAGCAATATGAGAATACCATCGCTCAAGCAGGCTCCACTTTATCTGGGCTTGATGAGGTAAAAGGGGTTGCTGCGCGTCTTGCAAGTGTCGTTGGGGAAACCGGTGAGCTTCTGACTGTCACGTTCTTTAGACTAATACAGGCTGCAAACGGTAGCGAGGAAGCTCAACGCGATGTTGCAAAGGCACTCGGAAATGTCCTGATGGCATTAAATCCAGCAGTAACTGGGAAACTGATTCAAGGAATTTCAGACGAACAGCGTAATAAAATCGCTGATGCTTACGAAAGAGGCGATGCGTTTGCGTTGGGTATGAATACAGGATCGTGGCTCACCCTTGCCGTTCCTGTTCCGATTGGAAAAGTAGCGAAGGCGGAATCAGCTGCAAATGAAGTAGTACAGATTGGCGTAAAGTCCAGTGAGGCTGTAGATGCAACAACAGCTGCAGCAAAAGCAGCCAATAAAAATCTCGCTGATGTATGGCTTTTAACGCCGACAGAACGTGGGAGCTTAATTGAAGCTTCCTTAGCTAAAAGTGAATATAAGGACTGGTTTAACGTCGGGCAGTTGGATAATGGGAAATTCCCATTGGTTGATTTTCAAAAAGGTAACGTGCTAGTTAGTCTTAAGTCGGTTGATACAAATGGGGCCGGATGGCTCGGTCGAATGCAGGACCACATCAGAGACCTGGCGACAAGTTACGCGACTGTGAATGACGTGCCGGCAACTATGGTGTTAGATGTTCGTGTTCAACCCGGAGGAAGTGTCGCTGCTAAAGATTTAATTGAATATGGGAAGAGTCACGGAGTTACGGTAATTGTGAAGGAATATAAATGAGCCAGAAAAGATTGGAAAAACTGAAAATAGTTTTCGAGATTGAAGTTCAATCCGAGAAAGTCGAGCGTAGTGGTAAGCTGGAAATCTGGCGGAACGATCAGAGCAACGGAGTGAATGACGTGGAAGCGTTGGAGACGATTATCGAGATTCTAAATGCTGCCAATGCCAAGGTGGAATTTAAGGAAAATGGTGAAGGCGAACCGATTTCACCAGACCTCTATCTTAGGAAAGTTGCTCAGCAGGGATGTTGGAATCGTCCGCTGGAAATAGATGGCTTACGTTTCGGCTTTGCCAGTTTACCTAAATTTTCTATTTGCATTGTTTCTATTGAGGAGCTAGACAAAGGGAGCGCAGGAGATTGGACGAAGTGGATTGAGTCATTTATCCACAAAGAGGGTTTTATACAGGCATGGGTTTCCGATGTCGAATACGATTACTGGCAAAATGTCCGAGATCCGCTTCAATATGAAGCGGCAGGACGGGATTACGGGAATTTACCTACTAAGTCGAATGGCTTACCACCTCCGCTTGAGCAGGTGGAGATCGACACTTCTGTAAATCCTGGAAAATGGCTTTTTCGAGAAAATTATATTGAAGCCATCGGATCACCGATGTGGTTGGGTGAGGCATTTTGGGTAAAAGTTGGGCATGACCGAAAGCAAATCCTAGAGCATTCTAATGATCTGAATCTTGTGGAGCTGTCACCTGGAGTGCTTAGGCTGTCTGTTAAATCGGAGAGCTTTTGTGATAGCTCTACTGAACCTATGCAGAGAAAATTGAGGTGGATTTTATATGGAACAGAATAAGGGGCTGCCATGAGCTTCGTTTCTAAAGATTAGATAGATCCCCTCATACCTCTAGCTACTGATCGCCTGACTGGTCAAGCAGACGGTGACGCTGGCCGATGGCAGCACGCAGGAAGTGCTGGTGCCGCAGGTCTATATCCACGCCGCCAATGTGGAAGTGACCGGTCAGGGCACGCTGATCGCGGGCAATGACGTGGCCTTCCAGGCGGCACAGGATATCGTCAACAGCGGGGGCACGATTGCCGGGCGGCAGAGTGTGTCGCTGGCGGGCAATAACGTGCAGAACCTGGGTGGGCGTATCAGTGGCGGTGCGGTGGGTGTGGCGGCTGCACAGGACATCAACAATATCGGCGGCACCATCGATGCGCGTAATACGCTGGTGGCAAGTGCGGGTCGCGACATCAACAGCGCTTCCACCACGGTAGCAACGGCTAATGCGGTCACCAGTGGCACCAACATCAACCAGAGCGCATCGATGTCGGTCTCCGAGACCAATGGTTCGTTCACCGCAGTAGCAGGGAGGGACATCAACCTCAAGGCCAGCAGCACCTCTGCGGACAACGTGACCTTGGTTGCGCAACGTGACGTGAACCTGTCCACGGTGCACGAAACGTCCCAAGAAAAAATCACCTGGGACAACGACAACCGCGCCGAAGTCAACCGTGACAACGCCATCGGCAGCACGGTACAGGGCAAGCAGATCAGCGTCACGGCGGGCCGCGACATCAACGCACAGGCAGCCTACGTCAACGCCGAAGGCTCGTTGTCTGCAACGGCGGTCAACAACATCAACATCGGCACCGATGTAAGTACCGCTAGTGCGCGAGACCAGCACAAGAAGAGCGACAGCGGCGGCATGCTGGCCACGCGCACGGTGACTACCGATGACAGCAGCAGCCAGGCGATCAATCAGGGGACGACCTTCTCGGGCAATACGGTAGCGGTGCGCGCCGGTAATGACATCAATATCAAGGGCAGCAATGTTGTTTCCACGGAAGGCACCGGCCTTGCCGCCGGTAACAACGTCAACATCGTTGCTGCCGTGGATAACAAAACGCAGAACAGTTTCCGGAAGGAGACTACGAGCGGTGTGATGGGTACAGGCTTCGGTGTGACCATAGGCACCCGTGAGCAAAGCCATGACGGGAAGACGCAGGGGCAGACCGCCTCTGCTTCTACGGTGGGCAGCACGGATGGGAACGTGAGCATCGTGGCGGGTAATCGCTACACGCAGGTAGGCAGCGATGTAGCAGCGCCTAAGGGAGACATCGACATTGCGGCCAAGTCCGAGGAAATAAAAGCCCCGGAATTCCGGGGCTTCAGATTGATGACAAAGCCCTGGCGAGAGCCAAGGCTTTGTTGTTTAATCGGTCATGCTCAAAAAACCGACAGCCGCCCAGCACGAGTTAGAGATGGTGACCATCGAGATGCTCGTGCCCAAGGACCACCTGCTGCGCAAGATCGACGCGGCGGTGGATTTCGAGTTCATCCGCGAGAAGGTGGCGCATCTGTATTGCGCCGACAATGGCCGCCCGGCACTGGACCCGGTGGTACTCTTCAAGCTCTTGTTCATCGGCTACCTCTTCGGTATCCGCAGCGAGCGCCAGCTCATCCGCGAGGTCCAGGTCAACGTGGCCTATCGCTGGTTTGCCGGATTCCGTCTGACCGACAAGGTGCCGGACTCCTCCACCTTCTCCCAGAACCGGCGCCGCCGCTTCATTGATACCACCGTCTATCAAGACATCTTCGACGAGATCGTGCGCCAGGCCATTGGACGCGGCATGGTCGATGGCCGTGTGCTCTACAGCGACAGCACCCACCTCAAGGCCAACGCCAACAAGAACAAGTTCGACTACGTTCAAGTTACCCAGACCCCCTCGGCCTATCTGGCCGAACTGGATGCGGCTGTGGATATCGACCGTGCCGAGCATGGCAAGAAGCCGCTCAAGCGCGACGATGATGATGAGCCGCCCACCAAAGAAATCAAGGTCAGTCGCACCGATCCCGAGAGCGGCTACATGGTGCGCGACGACAAGCCCAAGGGCTTCTTCTACCTGGATCACCGCACCGTCGATGCCAAGCATTGCATCATTACCGATACCCATGTCACGCCCGCCTCAGTCCATGACAGTCAACCTTATCTGGCACGCCTGGATCGTCAGCGCCAGACGTTCGGATTTGATGTACAGGCCGTTGGCCTGGATGCTGGCTATTTCACACCGGCCGTCTGCCAGGGACTGGAGAATCGCGAGATCAGCGGCGTGATGGGCTACCGCACACCCAACCACAAGCCGGGGACATTCTTTAAACGGGCGTATGAGTACGATGCCTACCGTGACGAATACATCTGCCCGCAGGGCCAGTCCTTGCACTACAGCACCACCAATCGGCAGGGGTATCGGGAATACAAATCCAAGCCTGAACAATGCCGGGGCTGCAAGGTACGCGAGCAATGCACCAATAGCGCCAATGCGGTCAAGGTGGTGACGCGCCATGTGTGGGAGCGTTCCAAGGAGAAGGTGGATGATCGGCGTCGTACCGAATGGGGCAAGCGCATCTATGCCCGACGCAAGGAAACGGTAGAACGCAGCTTCGCCGACGCCAAGCAATTGCACGGACATCGCTATGCCCGCATGCGCGGCTTGCGCAAGGTCGCCGAGCAGTGCTTGTTGGCGGCGGCGGCCCAGAACATGAAGAAGATTGCCCTGCTGGTGGCGCGCTTGCGCGCGCTTTTACCGGGCTTGAACGCCTATGCCAGCGTACAAAAGTGGCTACAGAGAAAAATGAGCGCATTGCTTGGCTTCTGCGCCATCGACCATCTGCAAATTACCTGCGCCTGAAAAACAAAACCCCGTGTTCGAAAACACGGGGTTCGTCATCAACCTGAAGCCCCGGAATTCCGGGGCTTTTATTTGGTGAAGAGTAGGACGCTTGTCAGTGGAAGATATTAAACAAAATCCCCACGGTCCGAGCAGCAATTGCTCAGCGTTTTTTTGCAATGACCGTTGGAAACATGCGGCTACGGTCGTCGTCAAAGACGATATCGGTAAAACCCGCCTCTTCAAGTTGGGCCCGAGTTTGCGCATGCGTGCGAAACGCGTTCCATTTGGCTTCGATGATACGCACGAACAGCAAGTGCTGTAATTGTAGCGCTTGCGGTTCGATCTCATTCATGTTCCATGGTGACTGCGTAGACAGCGTTGGCGGCGGCGTAAGGAAACTGGTTACTAGCGTCCCGCCCGGCTTCAGTGCGCGAAAGAAGGCGCGATACAACATGATCACACGGTTATCGTCCGTTTCATAGATGTTGAGGCCATTACTGGTCAGCACATCAAATTCGGCTTCTGCTCCCGCACTCCAAGCATCTTCGCAGCGCAGCGTCAGATGCTTGGATAAACCTTGTTGCTGGGCAAGCGCCTGAGCGCCTTTCAGCGCCTGCGCATCGAGATCGATGCCGACCAGTGAGATGTCAGGATTGGGGCCATAGTCAAGCAATAGTAATTCTCCCATCCAGCCGCAGGGTATCGACGCCAGCACTTGGCCGTGCTGCACCAGCGCCTGGAGATGGCGGCGGAAGATGCCGTAGCGTTCGCGGGTAGCTTGGGCGGCCGGTAGTTTCTCGAACGTCCAGCGTTCGAGTCCCCGCATATTAGTGTGTTGAACGGACTCTGGAGAATAGGTGACCAGTTGGTGAGTCCAATATGCGTTGAGGCCGCGATTCTTGAGCAGGAAGCGGCCCAGTTCAAAGCGCGACAGTTCTTCCAATAATTCAATCTGGTACCCTACGTCGCCGTGCGGTAAATCGCCGGCGTTACGCAATCGCGTTCTGGTGCTTTGCAAGATTTCGCCTAGGTCGTCCGAGGCGTCGGGTGTATGGGAAATCAGGGCCGGAGTCGGGGAGTGTGCTGCCGTCATTTTTTATCCTGTCGAAGGGAGGGGCGGGGGCATTGTTTCTTGAAGCGATAACCGTACTTAAATTCCACTAGATAGTAAAGATAGATACTTTGCAAGGATGGCATTCAAAAGTTGGCTGCGCTGAAGCAGACGCTCTAAGCTGGCCAGCCTCAAGGTAACGGTAACCTGATCCTTCATTCTGACAGTGGATCCCAATACGTCGGGATTCGCTATAGTGAACGTCTAGCGGAGACGGGCATTGTGCCATCGGTTGGCAGCCGTGGCGACAGCTACGATAGCGCCTTGGCCGAAACCATCATTGATTGCTCGAATCCATCGGCTATACCTTTCCGGCAGAAGTTGAGGAAAGCTACTATAGCTGGTTCGCCAGCAATACCGCAGTATCGGCATAACTTAAACCAAATAGCCTCCGCGAAAGTCGGCGCAGTTCATACGGATATCGAGATGAGGAGTACTTCTTCCTCAAATTCAAAGCCGCGTTCCCCGGAAATATGCGATGAACCGAAAAATTGCCTTTGATAATACAAACAGAAGAACGCTCCGAGGCGAAGAGATCAGCGTATACGCTGGCCGTGACATCAACGCTCAGGCACCTTACGTCACCCCCGAAGGCTCGTTGTCCGCAGCGGTGTCAACAACATCAGCATCGGCACCGATGTCAGCACTGACCACCTGTCCGTCCGCCGTCTCGATTGCCGCTAAAACCCAACCACGCAGGAGACACCCCATGCCCCTCCCAGAAACCCCCTTCCAGCACCTCGACCCTCGCTTTAGCCGACTGGTCATCAACACCGCCCAGCTCGATCGCCTCTACCAGGGCTGCCGCTGGGCCGAAGGCCCGGTATGGCTGCCCGCCACCCAGGAACTGATCTGGAGCGATATCCCCAACAACCGCCTGATGCGCTGGTCCGAAGGCGCCGGGGCGGGGGTGTTCCGCCAGCCGTCCCACTTCAACAACGGCAATACCCTGGACCGCGAAGGCCGCATCGTCGCTTGCCTGCATGGGAGCCGCTCCGTCGTGCGCACCGAGCACGATGGCAGCATCACAACGCTGGCCTCGCACTGGCAGGGCAAGCGCCTCAATTCGCCCAATGACGTGGTGGTCAAGTCCGATGGCTCGATCTGGTTCACCGATCCGGACTACGGTATCAACAGCGACTACGAAGGCTACAAGGCCGACAGCGAGATCGGTGCCTGCAACGTCTATCGCATCGATGGCGCGAGCGGACAAATCAGCGTAGTCAGCAGTGCGCTCGAACGCCCCAACGGTCTGGCGTTCTCCCTCGATGAAAGCCGGCTCTACATCGCCGACACCGGCCTCACGCACCGCGCAGGCGGGCCGCATCACATCCGTGTGTTCGATGTGGTGGATGGCATCACCCTCCAGGGCGGGGAAGTGTTTGCCACTATCGACCCAGGCCTGGCCGACGGTTTCCGGCTGGATGACCAGGGCAACATCTGGACCTCGGCCGGCGATGGCGTGCATTGCTATGCGCCCGATGGCACGCTGCTGGGGAAGATCCTCGTGCCGGAAGTGGTCTCCAATGTGGTCTTTGGCGGGCCGCGCAGAAATCGTCTCTTCATCACGGCCACGACCTCGCTCTACGCGGTCTACCTGGCCGTCAATGGGGCCGTGCGCCCCTGAACGCTTCCGCTCAGGTCAGGGCAGCCGGCGCGGGTCGGCTGGCGATGGCGCGCGGCGCGGACTCCGCAGCGCCACCGCCAGGCCGGCCACAATCGCTGCCGCCCCCGCCATCATCGATACCGAGAGCGCCTCGCCCAGTAACCAGGCCGAGGCCAGCACGCCAAACATGGGCGAGAGCGCATTGAGCATCAGCGCCTTCACGCCCAGCCGCGCAACCACCCAGTTGAACAAGGCCACACTCACGATGCTCACCAGCACGCCGTGATAGGCGCTCTGTACCAGCAGGGCGGAGAGGGGCTTGCTGAAGGTCTGTACTCCGAGCCACGGCAACGCCAGCAGCATGCAGGCCAGCGAGAGTACCTGCGTCAGTGCCACCGCATCGAGCGGGGCAATCTTCCAGGTGCGATTGAGCACCAGGTAGCTCGACCACATCAGTGCCGACAGCACGAACAGCAGGTCGCCGCGCCACGCTCCGTTTGGCGCTACGCCGCCGCTGGCGAGCAGGCCGTTCAGGCCCACCAGTGCCAGGCCCGCCAGCAACAGCATCACGCCCCACGGCGAGATGCGTTCGCGCTGCCCCAGTGCGAAGCGGCTGATGGCCATGCCGAACAGGGGCGTCAGCGCAGGATGGATCAGCGCGCCATGCGAGGCCGGTGCATAGTTGACTCCGGCCACCAGCACCAGGCTGAACAAGGGGCCGGACAGCAGAAACAGCACCAGCCCGCGCCGCCAGCCTACGCCGCATGCACTGAGTACGCCACGGCGCCAGGCAAAGGGCAGGATCAGCAAGCCGCTGGTGAGAAAGCGCATCAGCGTGGCGTCCAGTGGCGTGAGCCCTTGTTGGAAGCCGTAGCGCGAGATCACGGGCTGGATGCCCCAGATCAGCGCGACCAGGATGCCGGAGAGGATGGGTGGGTTCATTGCGGAACAGGTCAGTCAAAGCCCGTACGGTAGAGCAGGGTGGCTTGGCTGTCTTTCGATGGTTGGTCAACAATGTTTGAATATACGCCAGGGTGATTGCATGGCTGCGTTTTGACGGACTTTCGATGCTCGAGCCATAATCCACGGATTCACGCCAACCGAGGTCATCGCATGCGCAAGCCTTCGTCTCGTTCTCCGCTGCCCATCGACCGGGTGGATGGCATCGCCCGGCCGGTGGTGGCGGCCGGGGCCGATTATGCGAGCGGTTCGCTGCAGCCGTGGCACAGCCACCGCAGGGCGCAGCTGCTGTTTGGACTCGGCGGGCTGATGCAGGTGGTCACGCAAGACGGGGCCTGGGTGGTGCCGCCGCAGCACGCGGTATGGATTCCGTCCGGGCGCGAACATCAGAGCCGCATGCTCTTGCCGGTGACCACCTTCAGCGCCTTCGTCGAGCCGGAATCTGCGCCGCGCGCAGCGCGCACCTGCCAGGTGCTGGAGGTGCATCCGCTGCTGCGTGAACTGCTCATCGAGGCCACTCGCATCGATCCGCACTACGCCGCGCACAGCCGCGAAGAAACGCTGATGCATCTGTTGCTCCACGAGATCGGGCGCGCCCGCGAGATCCCCGTGCATGTGCCCTTGCCGCAGGAAGACAAACTGGGCGAGCTCTGCCGCAACTTCATGCGTGCTCCTACGATCCGCTCTCGGCCGGCTGAGTGGGCCGGGCAACTGCACATGAGCGAACGCAGCTTCAACCGCAAATTCCTGGCGCAGACGGGCATGGGTTTCCAGCAATGGCGCCTGCGCGCGTGCATCGTCAATGCCATCTCGCGGCTGGCGCTAGGGCACTCCGTGACGGCCATTGCCTATGACCTGGGCTACGAACGGCCAGCGGCGTTCTCGACGATGTTCAAAAAGATGACAGGGCAGGTCCCTTCCACCCATCCGGCGGCGCTTGGGGCGATGCACTCCGGTCGCTGAGCCGCATTATTGGCAATTTTCTTCATGTTTGGGCTCACTCTGGTGTAAATTAGACCGACATCGTACAAGAGGCCGAACACAGGCCTGGCGATGTCATTCGCAGTGCTGGCGCGTCGGGCGGGAGCCGGGCGGTCAGCAGGGGCTGCGAAGGTAACCACAACTAGACCACGTTGCACTTGGGAGGCTTCACCATGTCTTTTCTGCAAACGCTGCGCGTTTCTGCGCGGCTTGCTCTGCTGTCTGCACTTTTCTTGCTGGCCATGCTGGTGATGGTCAGCTGGAGCATTCTGAGTCTGCGCAGCATCAGCGCCCAGGAGCGCCAGATGTACCAGGAACGGCTGGCGCCGATGCAAACGCTCAATACGGCCGCGCTGGCCATGGCGATTCACTTCAGACGCGGGTATTCCTATATTTATCCGAACGCAGGCGACCCCAATTCGCGGGCCGCTACACGCACCTTCAATCAGAAAGCGGAGGCGCAGATCCAGGAAGCCTTCGACTATCTGCAGCACGCAGACAAGACCCCCGAACTGGAGCCGCTGGTGGCAGCCTTGAACCAGGCCTGGCCGGTCTATCGGCAATCTTTCCAGAGTCTCATGGAGAAGGCTGATCAGGGCGACGTCGCCGGTGCGCTGGCCGAGTTGCAGAAAAATACCGATCCTGCCCACGTCAAGCTGCGCGACGTGTTCCTCAAGATCGTCAAGCAGTACGACCAGGCCGTGCAGGAGCACATCGACCGGTCGGCGGCCAGCGTCGAGCGCACCGCCTGGATGCTGGTGGCGCTGCTGGGTGCGATGGTAGTGCTGGGCCTGGCCTTCAGTGCGTTGGTCCAGCGTTCCATCACCCGCCAGCTGGGCGGCGAACCGCTGTACGCGAGGGAAGTGGCGCAGACGATTGCGCAAGGTGACCTGGCCAGTCCGGTGCGCTTGCGCAGCGGCGACCAGCACAGCCTGCTGGCGGCCATGGAAGGGATGCGACTGCGCCTGTCACATCTGGTGCAGGAGGTCTACAAGAGCTGCCACGCCATCGATACCGGTGCAGCCGAGATCGCGGACGGCAACCTGAACCTGAGCCAGCGCACCGAGGAGCAGGCCTCCAACCTGGAAGAGACCGCCGCGTCCATGGAAGAGCTGACCGGTTCGGTCCGGAACAATTCGCAGACCGTGAGCGAGGCCGTCAAACGCGCTGAATCCGTCAGCCAGGCCGCCAGCCACGGCGGTGAAGCGGTCTCGGGGGTGGTGGCGCTGATGGGGGAGATCGCCTCCAGCTCGGAACGCATCAAGGAAATCATCGTGGTGATCGATGGCATCGCCTTCCAGACCAATATCCTGGCCCTCAATGCGGCGGTGGAGGCCGCGCGTGCGGGCGAGCAGGGACGTGGCTTTGCGGTGGTGGCCACCGAGGTACGCAGCCTGGCCCAGCGTTCGGCCCAGGCCGCGCGCGAAATCAAGACCCTCATCGAGGAGAGCGTAGCCAAGGCCGATAGCGGCTATGCCAAGGTGCAGGAGGCTTCGCAGGCGATTGGCGGCGTCGTCACGCAGGTGCGTCAGGTGGCGGCGCTGGTGGGCGAGATCGGTGTATCGACCCAGGAGCAGAGCCAGGGCATCGCCCAGGTCGGTACCGCCGTCGAGCAGCTCGATAACGTGACCCAGCAGAACGCTGCGTTGGTAGAGGAGTCGGCGGCCGCAGCCGAGAGCCTGAGCGCCCAGGCCAGCAAGCTGGTCACGCTGATGCAGGCCTTCAGGCTGCCTGCCGATGCCGGGGAAGCGGTGGCTGTGGCGCCTGCATCGGCCGGGGTACGCAGACCGGCCACGCTGTCGCTGGCCTGACAGCGGACGTAAAAAAGGCCGGAGCAATCTGCTCCGGCCAACCATTCTGCGAGGGAAGCAGAAGAGACTATTGCAGGATCAGGCCTCCGCCAGGCGCGGCGTGCGCATCTCGCCGGTCGCGGACAGGTAGCGCGCCACCGACAGGTCTTCATGGGCGATGGCGGGGCGGCGGCCGGAGATCAGGTCGGCCAGCAACTGGCCCGAGCCGCAGGACATGGTCCAGCCCAGCGTGCCGTGGCCGGTGTTGATGTACAGGTTGGAGACTGGCGTGGCGCCCACCACCGGCGTGCCGTCCGGGGTCATGGGGCGCAGGCCGGTCCAGAAGCTGGCCTCTCTGGTATCGCCCGCGCCGGGGAAGAGGTCGTTGACCACCATCTCCAGCGTGGCGCGGCGCTTGGCCTTCAAGGCCGTGTCATAGCCGACGATCTCGGCCATGCCGCCCACGCGGATGCGGTCGTCGAAGCGGGTCACGGCGATCTTGTAGGTTTCGTCGAGGATGGTCGAGACCGGCGCGGCCGAGGCATCGGTGATGGGCACGGTGATCGAATAACCCTTGAGCGGATAGACCGGAATGGCCGGCAGGCCCGGCACGTCGCGCAGCAGTTGCGGCGAGTAGGAGCCCAGGGCGACCACGTAGCTGTCGGCCTGTACCAGTTCCTTGCCGCAGACCACGCCGGCGATCTTGCCGCCGGCCATGGTGAGGGCGTCGATGGAGACGTCATAGCGGAATTTCACCCCCAGTTGCGCGGCCATTTCGGCCAGGCGCGTGGTGAAGAGCTGGCAATCGCCGGTTTCATCGTTGGGCAGGCGCAGGCCGCCGGTCAGCTTGCCGCGCACTTTCTCCAGCGCCGGTTCGGCACCGCCCAGTTGTTCCGGGGTGAGCAGTTCGAAAGGCACACCGGCTTCCTGCAGCACGGCGATGTCCTTGGCGGCGCCATCGAGTTGTTCTTGCGAACGGAACAGTTGCAGCGTGCCTTGCTGGCGGCCTTCATAGGGGATGCCGACGTCGGCACGCAGGTCGCGCAGGCAGTCGCGGCTGTATTCGGCCAGGCGCACCATGCGTTCCTTGTTGACGGCGTAGCTCCGGGCATTGCAGTTGCGCAGCATCTGCCACATCCAGCGCAGTTGATTGAGCGTGCCGTCGGGGCGGATGGCCAGCGGGGCGTGCTCCTGGAACATCCACTTGATCGCCTTGAGCGGAATGCCGGGGGCAGCCCACGGTGAAGCGTAGCCGGGGGAGATCTGGCCGGCATTGCCGAACGAGGTCTCCAGCGCGGGGCCGGGCTGGCGGTCCAGTACGGTCACCTCGTGGCCGGCCCTGGCCAGATACCAGGCGCTGGTGACCCCGATGACACCGCTTCCAAGAATGACGACGCGCATGCTGAACTCCCCGTGTTGATGATGCCGCTGCAAAAGGCTGTTGGATTAGAAGATTCAGCTATCATATTGGCGAATAAGTAGTGTTTGTTCGCGTATTTATTGGTGATTTCATGAAAATTTCATGAAAATCGCGCTGAAACGGGAAAATTTCATGAGAACTCAGCAACAGTCCATCCGTACCCTCGACAAGCTCGATCACCGCATCCTGGCGGTGCTGCAAAAGGATGGCCGCATCTCCATGAAGGAGCTGGGCGAGCAGGTCGGCCTGTCGGTCACACCCTGCATCGAACGGGTCAGGCGCATGGAGCGCGATGGCGTGATCAGCGGCTATTACGCGCGCGTCAATCCAGAGTCATTGGGGGCGACCTTGCTGGTGTTCGTGGAAATCACGCTCAATCACAAGTCCGGCAACATGTTCGAGCAGTTCCGCCGCGAGGTGTTGCGCATTCCCGAAGTGCAGGAATGCCACCTGGTGTCGGGCGACTTCGATTACCTCATCAAGGCGCGCATCCGCGGCATGGCCGAATACCGCAAGCTGCTGGGCGATATCCTGTTGCAGCTGCCGGGCGCGGCGCAGTCCAAGAGCTATGTGGTGATGGAAGAGATCAAGGAAACCCTGGCCTTGCCGCTGGATGACTGAGCGATCCCGTGATCGCGCGCAAGAGGAGGGCAGATAAACGATCAGAGGTGGCAAGTGCGTTTGACCGCGCTGATTGACGGGCACTGTACTTGAATCCGGCGGGGCTTCCTGTGCATTCCGGTGGCCGCTGGCGTGGCCTAGACTTGCTCTACACTGGACTCCACTCCATCCTGAGACATCATGCCTTCCAAACCAAGAATCGAGCAATACAATCAACCCGCAGGCGGCTGGGGCGCGCTGAAATACGTCGCGCTGAACCTGGTCAAGGAACACGTGGCCGACGGCCGTGGCCTGCGTACCCTGTTGTCGCAGAACCAGCCCGACGGCTTTGATTGTCCCGGTTGCGCATGGCCGGACCGCGAGCATACCTCCACCTTCGAATTCTGCGAAAACGGCGTCAAGGCCGTGGCCGCAGAAGCCACCAAGAAGCGCGTCACCCCCGAGTTCTTCGAGCAGCACACCGTCACCGAGCTGATGCAGCAATCGGATTACGAACTGGAAGAACACGGCCGCCTGACCCATCCCATGGTCTACGACGCCGCCACCGACAAGTACAAGAAGATCGAATGGGCCGCCGCCTTCGAACTGATGGCCAAGCACCTGAACGCCTTGCCCGATCCGGACATGGCGGACTTCTATGTCTCCGGGCGCGCCAGCAATGAAGCCGCTTTCCTGTTCCAGCTGTTCGTGCGTCAGTACGGCACCAACAATTTCCCCGACTGCTCCAACATGTGCCACGAGCCCACCAGCGTGGGCTTGCCGGGCACCGTCGGTATCGGCAAGGGCACGGTGCTGCTGGAAGACTTCGATCATTGCGACACGCTGCTGCTGTTCGGCCAGAACCCGGCCACCAATCACCCGCGCATGATGGGCGAACTGCGCCACGCGGCCAAGCGCGGTGCCACCATCGTCGCCATCAATCCATTGAAGGAGCGCGGCCTTGAACGCTTTGCCGATCCGCAGAGCAAGGTCGAGATGCTGACCATGGGCAGCACCCGCATCAGTTCCATGTTCATCCACCCCACGCTGGGCGGTGACCTGGCGCTGATCAAGGGCGTCATCAAGCGCACCATCGAACTGGATGACGCGGCCAAGGTGGCCGGCACCGAGCGCGTGATCGACGTCAAGTTCATCGAGGAACATACCGCCGGCTTCGAGGAATTCGCCGCCCAGGCACGGGCGGAAAGCTGGGACGACATCATCGCCGAGTCCGGTGTCTCGCGTGAGGACATCGAGAAGCTGGCCCAGGTCTACGTCAAGGGCAAGGCCGTCATCGCCACCTGGGGCATGGGTCTGACCCAGCACAAGCACGCAGTGGCCACCATCCAGCTGCTGTCGAACATGATGATGCTGCGCGGGAACATCGGCCGCAAGGGCGCGGGCCTGTGCCCGGTGCGCGGCCACTCCAACGTGCAGGGCGACCGCACCGTGGGCATCGATGAAAAGCCGACGCCGGCCTTCCTGGATCGCCTGGAACAGGTGTTCGGCTTCAAGGCCCCGCGCCATCACGGCAACGACACCGTGGGTTCGGTCATGGCCATGCTGGAAGGCCGCACCAAGGTCTTCATCGGACTGGGCGGCAACTTCGCCATGGCCACGCCCGATACGCCGCGCACCTTCGAGGCCATGCGCTCGTGCAACCTGACGGTACACATCACCACCAAGCTCAACCGCAGCCACCTGGTGCATGGCAAGGATGCGCTGATCCTGCCGACCATGGGCCGCACCGAGATCGACCTGCAGAAGTCCGGCCCGCAAGGCGTGACGGTGGAAGATTCGATGAGCATGGTGCACGTCTCCTACGGCATCAACAAGCCGGCTTCCGAGCACCTGATGTCGGAGACGGCCATCGTCGCGCACCTGGCCGAAGCCACCATGAAGTCGCGCAACAATGGTCCGAAGATCGACTGGCTGTGGTACGCCGAAGATTACTCGCGCATCCGCGACGCCATCGAGAAGGTGTATGACGCCTTCAAGGGCTACAACGAACGCATCGCCAATCCGGGGGGCTTCCATCTCGGCGTGGCCTCGCGCGACCGCGTGTGGAAGACCGCCAGCGGCAAGGCCAATTTCATCGTCCATGAGATTCCCAAGGACACGCCCATCCATCGTGCCCGCGCGATTCATGGCGAGAAGCTGCTGACCTTGATGACTACCCGTTCGCACGACCAGTACAACACCACCATCTATGGCATGGACGACCGTTATCGCGGTGTGTTCGGCCAGCGCCGGGTGGTCTTCATCAACCCGGCGGACCTGCAGATGCTGGGTTTGAAGGATGGTGAATGGGTCGACATCACCAGCGTCTGGGATGACGGCGTGGAGCGCCGGGCCGAAGGTTTCCTGCTGGTGGAATATGACATTCCGCGCGGTTGTATCGGCAGTTACTATCCCGAGACCAATCCGCTGGTGCCGCTGGAAAGCTTTGCCGACAAGGCGCGCACGCCGACTTCCAAATCCATTCCGGTGCTGCTGTCGCGTTCGGCGGTGCAGCGTTCGGCAGCGTGATGGAGGTGGACATGAGCGTGATCGAAATGTCCGCCCAGCCGGATGCCGGGCTGCAGGCCCGCGCGCAGCAGATGGGCGTGCCGCCTGAAGTGCTGCTGATCGTGGAAACCCTGCAGGCGGATGCCGAAGAGAAGGAGGGCGGGGCGCTGTCGCTGGCGCGCTTGTCCAAGCGCACGCAATTGCGCATGAGTACCTTGCGGCGGTTTTTGTCGGCGCTGGAAGAGGCTGGTGTGGTGAAGGTCGAGATGAATGAGGATGGGACCGGGAGCGTGAGCTTGCTGGTGTCGCCTCAGTAAGCATTGCTGACGGAGCGCCTTCGATACGGCGCTATCGCCCCTGCTCAGTCCGAACGGGTTTCTTGTTTTCGGCTACATCCATACAACCGTTCGAACTGAGCAGGGGCGATAGCGCCGTGTCGAAGCCAGTCCTGAGCTTGTCGAAGGGAAACGCCAGCGCAAATCAGTGCGAACGGGCTTTTTGTTTTCGGCTGCATCCATGCAACCGTTCGGACTGAGTAGGCGCGACAGCGCCGTATCGAAGACACGCCAAAGCAAGCTCACCCCGCCAGTTCTTCCACCAGTTTCCCCACCAGCTTCAAGGCCTGCTCAGTCTCCTTCGACCAGGCATAGCTGTAATTCAAGCGGATGAAATGGCTGTACCGATTGGTCGCCGCAAAGATGCGCCCCGGCGCCACCGTGATCCCCAGCGCCAGGCTGCGGCGATACAACTCCATCGCATCAACCCGATGCGGCAATTCCACCCACAGCACATACCCGCCCTGCGGCTCGGACACCTGCGTGCCGGCCGGGAAGAAGCGCAGCACGAAGTGCCGCATCATGTCGCGCTGCTGGGCGAAGGCGCGACGCACGCGTCGCAGGTGGCGTTCGTAGCCGCCTTGCGTGAGGTATTCCGCAATGGCGCGTTGGGGTGCGGTGGGCGTGGCCAGCGTGTTGAGGAACTTGAGTTTTTCCACCTGCGCCCGATAGCGCCCCGGCATGGCCCAGCCGATGCGGTGTGCTGAGGTCAGGCTCTTGGAGAAGGACGAGCAGTGCAGCACCAGGCCCTCGCCGTCATAGTTCTTCAGCGATGAGGGGTGGGCATTGCCGTAATACAGTTCGCTATAGACGGCGTTCTCGATCACCGGCATCTGGTGTTGCCCGGCCAGGCGCACCAGTCTTTCCTTTTCGCTGTCAGGCATCTGGAAACCCAGCGGATTCTGGAAGTTGGGCATCACCATGCAGGCCGCCACCGGCTGCGTCTTCATCCGTTCTTCCAGTACCCCCACGTCGATGCCGCGCTGCGGATCGGTCGGGATTTCCAGCGCCCGCATGCCCAGACGTTCGATGGCGTGCAGCATGGCGTAGAAGGTCGGTGTCTCCACCGCGATGGTGTCGCCCGGACGGGCCACGGCCTGCAGGCAGAGATTGATGGCTTCGGTGGCGCCGACGGTGACGACGATTTCTTCGGGATCGACCTTGAGGCCGTTTTCGAGATAACGCCGGGCGATCTGGCGCAGCAGGTCCGGGTGGCCCGGCGGCAGATCGTCGAACACGCTGGACTGGCTGGCATGCCGCGCGATGCGGCCGGCGTATTGCGCCAGCCGGTGCGAGGGGAACAGCGCCGGATTGGGATAGGGCGAACCGAGCGGCACGGTGCCGTCCTGCTGGATGGTCTTGAGCGTGGCCAGCACCAGGCGACTGACGTCGACCTCGGTCGATTCCTGCCAGGCCGGATGGTCGGCCCGGGAGGGCGGTTTCACCACGGGGCGTGCAATGGCGTCGGGCTGCTCGCGTACGAAGTAGCCGGATTGCGGCTGGCTTTCGATGATGCCGCGGCTTTCCAGCAGTTCGTAGGCGCGTACCACGGTGGTGACGCTGACCTTGTGCTGCTGGCTGGCGATGCGCACCGAGGCGATGCGCTCGCCCGGGCGCAGTACGCCGTCGCGGATGGAGGCCGCGAGCTGGTCGGCAAATTGTTTGTAAAGAGGCGTGACGGCCATGGAGCAGGTTCGTGGTGGATGTTAGAGTTATCGCCTCGCATTTTACAAGGACCGTGCCATGATCACCGTGCATCACCTGAACAACTCCCGTTCCCAGCGCGTACTGTGGCTGCTGGAGGAGCTGGGCCTGGCCTACGAGATCAGGTTCTACCAGCGCGACCCTAAGACCATGCTGGCCCCGCCGGAGCTGCTGAAGGTGCATCCGCTGGGCAAATCCCCGGTCATCACCGATGGCGATCTGACGATTGCGGAATCGGGCAACATCGTCGAATACCTGCTGGAGCGCTACGGTGCAGACAGCGGCCTGCTGCCGGCCGCCGGCACCCCCGAGCGCCTGCGCTACCGCTACTGGCTGCACTTCGCCGAGGGCTCGGCCATGCCCTGGCTGTTGCTGGGGCTGATCTTCAGCAAGATGCCCAAGGCGGTGCCGGTGCTGATCCGGCCGATTGCCAACCTGCTGGCCGACGGCATGCGCAGCCGCCTGGTGGCGCCGCAGATCGAGCGCCAGATGCGCTACATGGAAGAGGAGCTGGGCAAGGATGGCTGGTTCGCCGGCAAGACCCTGAGCGGTGCGGACATCCAGATGAGTTTCGTGGTGGAAGGCATGCGGGCGCGGGGCGGACTGGATGGCCGCTTTCCCAACCTGCTCAAGTTCCTCGAAGCCATCCACGCGCGACCGGCTTACCAGCGGGCGCTGGAAAAGGGCGGACCTTACGCGCTGTTGCGCTGAATCACGCTCGCGCATTGTAGTGCTGACGGCATCTCATTCCACTGCGGTGGGACGGGATGCCGTTTTTGTATCGTCATGTATCGCAAAGTAAAAGTGCTTGCAACGGCTGGCGATGTGCGCCTCAGTCCAGATATAATTGAGAACTATTATTATTTGGTGCGAGGGCGCTGATCCTCGCTCGCTCACGATCCCGCCGCCGTTCCATGAAGCCCGCTGCCGCTCCTTCCCTGCCTGCCGTTCCGGACCAGAAACGCCGGGCCTTCTGGCTCAAGCATCTGCATCAGTGGCACTGGATCAGTTCGGGCATCTGCCTTGTGGCCATGCTGGTCTTCGCTGCTACCGGCCTGACGCTGAACCACGCCGCCCAGATCGAGGCCAGGCCGCAGGTCACGCACCGCACCGGCACGCTGCCGGCCGCCTTGCTGGCGCCGCTGCGCCAGCAGGCCGCAGCCTCTGAGTCCAAGGGTGGCAGCAAGGCGCCGCTGCCGACGGCCGTGCGCGACTGGATCAGCCGCGATCTGGCGGTGACGGTGGACCAGCAGAGCGCCGAGTGGTCGGCCGATGAAGTCTATGTGGCGCTGCCGCGTCCGGGTGGGGATGCCTGGCTGCGGGTGGCGCTGGAGGATGGCCAGGTCGAATACGAAAAGACCGACCGCGGCTGGATTTCCTACTTCAACGATCTGCACAAGGGTCGCAATACGGGCGCGGCCTGGAGCTGGTTTATCGACGTCTTTGCGGTGGCCTGCCTGGTGTTCTGCATCACCGGTCTGTTCCTGTTGCAGATGCATGCCGGCAAGCGCCCGGCGACCTGGCCGCTGGTGGCGCTGGGGCTGGTGGCGCCGTTGCTGCTGGCCCTGATCTTCATTCACTGAATTCGTCGTTTCCCTCAGCCAGACAAGCCTTTGCGGCTTGCAGCCAGTCATCCTGTTTTTTAGCGAGGTCCCATGAAGCGTAGCAAGTCTGCCCTGTTGAAACCGACTGCCCTGGCCCTGGCCATGGCGGCGCTGTTTGCCTCGGCCGCCCCGGCGGGCGCGGCCGAGATGAACATCAAGATCGAGATCCCGACCCTGAACGTGGCCGAATACCACCGTCCCTACCTGGCCGCCTGGATCGAACGCGCCGACCAGAGCGTGGCCGCCAACCTGGCGGTTTGGTACGACGTGAAGAAAAAGGACAAGGAAGGCGAGAAGTGGTTGAAGGACATGCGCCAGTGGTGGCGTCGCAGCGGGCGTGAGCAGCAGATGCCCATCGATGGCGTCAGCGGTGCCACCCGCGCTCCTGGTGAACAAAAACTCAATTTCGGCGCGGGCAAGGGCCCCATCGCCAATCTGGCGCCGGGCGACTATGTGCTGATGGTGGAAGCCGCCCGTGAAGTCGGCGGCCGCGAGCTGGTCAAGGTGCCGTTCCAGTGGCCGCCCAGGTCGGCCCAGAGCGCCAAGGCGCAAGGCACCAGCGAGCTGGGTGCCGTGGCGCTGGAATTGAAGCCCTGAGCCGTCCCGAATCCACTTCAAGATCAACCAGAAAAAAGGAAGCTGCCATGTCGTTTTCCCTCAAGCATTTCGCTGCCCGCTCCATGAAGATCGCCGCGCTGGCCCTGGCCATCAGCCTGCCTCTGTCGGCCCACGCCCACCGCCAGTGGCTGCTGCCCTCGGCCACCGTGCTCTCCGGCAATGATCCCTGGGTCACGGTGGATGCGGCCGTGTCCAATGACCTGTTCTACTTCGAACACTTCCCGCTGCGCCTGGAGGGCCTGGTCGTGACCGGCCCCGACGGCAAGCCGGTGCAGGCCGTCAACGCCGCCACCGGCAAGTACCGCAGCACCTTCGACGTGCAGTTGAGCCAGCCCGGCACCTACAAGATCGCCGTGGTCAACAATGGCGTCTTCGCCAGCTACAAGGTGGATGGCCAGCAAAAACGCTGGCGCGGCACCGCCGAGACCCTGGCCAAGGAAGTCCCGGCCAATGCCACCGAACTGAAGGTGACCCAGGTGAACAGCCGCGTGGAAACCTTCGTCACTGCCGGCAAGCCGTCCAAGGCCGCACTGGCGCCCACCGGCGTGGGCCTGGAGTTGCAGCCCATCACCCATCCCACCGATCTGGTGGCGGGCGATACCGCCACCTTCCAGCTCCTGCTCGATGGCAAGCCGGCCCCGGAGTTGGAAGTGGAACTGGTGCCGGGCGGCATCCGCTATCGCGACAAGCTGCAGGACAGCAAGCTCAAGACCGATGCCGAGGGCAAATTCAGCGTGAAGTGGGCGGGCCCCGGCATGTACTGGATGGAAGCCACGGTCTCGGATAACAAGACCTCGCTGCCGCAGGCCAAAGAGCGCCGTGCGATGTACATCGCCACGTTCGAAGTGCTGCCCTGAGGCGCTTCTGCCTTGATTGAACCACGCTGATCGACCCCGATGGCGCCTGCAATGCAGGCGCCGTTTTCTTTGACGAAGATGCCGATGTCCCACCGCGTACTGATCCCCGTCGACCTGCAAGCCCCGCCCATATTGCCCGCTGGCGTCGTGGCGCACAGCCTGTCCGGCCGTACCATGGGCACGACCTGGAGCGTGCAGGCGCTGGCCGCGCGCAGCGTGGCGCAAGAGACCATCGCCGCCGCGGTCGAGGCGCAATTGCAGCGGGTCATCGATGAGATGAGCACCTGGGAGCCCGGCTCGCACATCAGCCGTTTCAACCGCGCGCCCGCAGGCAGCTGGCATGCATTGCCGGAGGGTTTCTTCACCGTGCTGGATGCGGCCCTGACGATGGCCGTCGATAGCGAAGCTGCCTTCGATCCGACCGTGGGCCCGCTGGTGGACCTGTGGGGATTCGGGGCCGGCAGCGTGCAGCAGGGTGCCTTCCGCCCGCCCGATGCGGCGCTGCTGGAGGCCACGCGCCAGCGCTGCGGCTGGCAGCGCATCGTGCTCGATCGCACGCAGCGCAAGGTGCAGCAGGCAGGGGGCGTGCATCTGGATTTTTCCGGGATCGCCAAAGGATACGCGGTGGATCGGGTGGCGCAGGCGCTGCGGGAGTGCGGCTGCGTGAGCTGGCTGGCCGAGGTCGGCGGCGAGTTGTCCGGTCAGGGCGTCAAGACCGATGGCCAGCCCTGGTGGGTGGCGCTGGAACGCCCGCCCCAGGATGACAGCCCAGGCATGGTCGTGGCCTTGCACGGCCTGGCGATTGCCACCTCGGGCGACTATCGCCGCTATGTCGATCATGATGGTCACCGCTATGCCCACACCATCGATCCCCGTACCGGTACACCTGTGCGCACTGCACCGGCCTCTGTCACGGTACTGCACCGGCAATGCATGGTGGCCGATGCCCTGGCCACGGTGCTCACTGTACTGGGCGAGGAGGCCGGACTGTCCTTTGCCCGTGAGCGCGGGATTGCCGCTCTTTTCATCACCCGCGAAGCCGATGGCTTCCGCGAGAGCCTCACCCCGGCCCTGGCCGCCATGCTGGAGTGAGCGGCATGATGCAGACCCGTTACCTGATGGCCGCGCTGGTGGCGCTGACTTACCTGGTGTTCTGCGTGATGACGGCGCTGCGATACCGCCGTGCGCAGCAGCGCCAGCAAACCGCCTGGGGAACTGTACCGGTCACTGGCCCGGATACTGCACTGGTCGTCTTTGCCAGCCAGACCGGTACAGCTGAGCGACTGGCCTGGCAGACCGCGCAAAGTTTGCGTGCAGGTGGCCTGGAGGTGCGCGTCCTGCCGGCCGGACAGTTGAGCGATACCGATCTGGCAGCTACCCGGCTGGCCCTCTTTGTGGCCAGCACCACCGGCGAAGGCGATGCCCCCGACGATGCCGCCGCACTGGCCCGGCGCCTGGGCGACAGCGCAGGGACGGCGCTGCCGGCGCTGCGCTTTGGCGTGCTGGCGCTGGGCGACCGCAGCTATCAACAGTACTGCGCCTTCGGCCATGCACTGCACGCGTGGTTGTGCCGCCGTCATGCGCAGCCGCTGTTCGATGCCATCGAGGTCGACAACGGTGATGAAGGCGCGCTGCGCCACTGGCAGCATCAACTCGGTGTCTTGAGCGGCCACAGCGATGAGGCCGACTGGAGTGCGCCGGCCTATGGCCGCTGGCGCCTGGAAGAGCGCCGCGTGCTCAATCCGGGCAGCGTGGGCGAGCCGGTCTTCCATGTGCGCCTCACGCCCCTGGATCTGCCTGCACCTGACTGGCAGGCCGGGGATATCGCCGAGATCGGCCCGCACAATAGTGCGGCGGCCGTCGATGCCTTCCTGCAGGCCATTGGCCGCCAGGATGAGACTCTGCGCAGCGCATTGGTCACCCGGATGTTGCCGCAAGCGGCCGACACCCTGATGCAACTGCGCACGCTGCCGGACGCCGAACTGCTGGCGGCCTTGCCGGCACTGCCACATCGCGCCTATTCGATTGCCTCGCTGCCCGCGGATGGCGCGCTGGAACTGATGGTGCGCCTGATGCACCTGCCCGATGGGCGCGCCGGGCTGGGTTCCGGCTGGCTGGGTTTGCATGCGCAGCCGGGGCAGGAGATTGCCCTGCGGGTGCGCAGCAACAGCAGTTTCCACGGTCCTGCCGATGACCGTGCGCTGATCCTGATCGGCAACGGCACCGGCCTGGCCGGATTGCGCGCGCATCTGCGCCAGCGCGTGGCGGCCGGGCAGCGGCGCAACTGGCTGCTGTTTGGCGAACGTTCGCGCCAGTACGATTTCTTCCACCAGCAGGAGCTGGAAGAGTGGCAGGCGCAGGGCTGGCTGCAACGGCTGGATCTGGCCTTCTCGCGCGATCAGGAGCGCCGCATCTACGTGCAGGACAAGCTGGTCGAAGCCGCCGATACCGTGCGGCAATGGGTGGAGGAGGGCGCCAGCCTCTACGTCTGCGGCAGCCTGCAGGGCATGGCCGGTGGCGTGGCCCGGGCGCTGCAGGACATCCTCGGCGAAGACGTCCTGCAGGCGCTGGCCGGGCAAGGGCGTTACCGGCGCGACGTGTATTGACGCCGTGACCGCGATTTCTGCGGGCTTGATCTCATGCGGGGCCGCCCACAGGCGCCAGGCTTCATGCGGCCCGCGATTGACGTGAATTTGCTTTTTCTCCCCGTTGCGCGAGAGAATGTCACGTCAAATCAATGAGATAAGAACAACATGAGCATATTCACCAGTCTGCTGCTGATCCTGCTCCTGGTCGTGGTCAGCGCCTTTCTTTCCTGCGCCGAGATTTCCATCGCCGCCTCCCGGAAGATCCGTCTTGAAATGATGTCCAAGGAGGGCGTACACAACGCCGACCGGGTGCTGTCGTTGCAAGCCCAGCCGGGCAACTTCTTCAC
Source organism: Herbaspirillum sp. DW155 (assembly GCF_037076565.1). NCBI lineage: Bacteria > Pseudomonadati > Pseudomonadota > Betaproteobacteria > Burkholderiales > Oxalobacteraceae > Herbaspirillum > Herbaspirillum sp. DW155. The sequence goes on from NZ_AP029028.1 coordinate 1,774,650, forward strand.
CGTGGTGCAAATCGGCCTCAATGCCGTGGCCATCCTCGGTGGCGTGGTGGGCGAGCCGGCCCTGACGCCGCACATGCGCGAGATCGTCAGCACCGTCTACACCGGACCGATGCTGGAAAACATCAGTTTCGCCTTGTCCTTCCTTGCGGTGACGGCTTTCTTCATCCTCTTTGCCGACCTCATGCCCAAGCGCCTGGCCATGGCCGCACCCGAGCGTGCGGCCGTGGTGCTGGTCAAGCCCATGCTGCTGCTGGAAACCCTGTTCAAGCCGCTGGTGTGGTTCTTCAACAGTCTGTCGAAGTCGATCTTCACGCTGTTCGGCTTGCCACAGGTGCGCCAGGACGTGATCACGCCCAACGAGATCCACGCCATCGTCGATGCCGGTGCCCAGGCCGGCGTGCTGCTCACGCAGGAGCATCACCTGATCGAAAACGTGTTCGAGCTGGAAAGCCGCTACGTGCCGTCGGCCATGACGCCACGGGACAGCATCGTCTATTTCCTGCTGACCGACAGCGAAGACACGATCCGCCAGAAGATCATCGACCATCCGCATTCGCGCTTCCTGGTCTGCGATGGGCACATCGATGCGGTGCTGGGCTACATCGACAGCAAGGATGTGTTGAAGCGCCTGCTCAAGGGTGAACAATTTTCCCTGGCCGACAAGGGGCTGGTGCATACGCCGCTGTCCATCCCCGATTCCCTGAACCTGTGGGAAGTGCTGGAACGCATGAAGGCCATGGATGAAGACCTGGCCATCGTGGTCAATGAATATGCGCTGGTGGTGGGCATCATCAGCATCACCGACGTGACCGGCGTGCTGATGGGCAATCTGCTGGCCATCACCGAGGAAGAGCAGCAGATCGTGCGGCGCGATGAGAATTCCTGGCTCATGGATGGCCTGACGCCCTTGAACGATGTGATGAACGAACTGGACATCGAGGAATATCCCAATCCGGTCGGCTATGAAACCTTGTCGGGCTTCATCATGTACATGCTGCGCAAGATTCCGAAGAAGACCGATTTCGTGCTCTTCTCGGATTTCAAGTTCGAGGTGGTGGACATCGAGGGCAACCGCATCAACCAGTTGCTGGTGACGCGCTTCAAGCAGGACAACAAGCAGGACAACAAGCAGGACAAGCCAGAAAAATCCGACAGGAGCGTGCAATCCGGCAAAACGGAATAGCAGTCAATACAACTTCATCTTGATTTTTCAGACTTTTCCTATCCTCACGGGCCGTCTAAATCCGGATACTCCCGCACAGTCGCTTGCTTGAAAGACTGGTACTCGGGGAAAGCAGGCGGCTGTTCCAACCGTAGTAAGTAGCAAAGGTAGTCGTGGGCTGGCCCGTATTCGCAAGGATGCGGGCCTTTTTATTGGCCTTGTGCGGCGCCGTTTTCCGTTGCTTCGCCAGGCCGCCAGCAGCCTTCGCCGCATTGCAGTACAGTCGGATCTGTCATGAATGAAGTGGAAGACCGAATTGGGAAAAGACGTCAAGAGCCCCTGTGTATCCCTCTGCAAGCTCAAGCACGAAATCTGTACCGGCTGCGGCCGCACCCGGGATGAAATCAAGGACTGGAAATCCATGAAGCGCAAGCAGCAGCTCCACACCGTGGAGCTGGCCGCCCGGCGCATGAAGGCGATGAAGAAGTAGGGCGGCTCAGCTGCGGGCGCCGTGATTGCGTTCGGAAATCTGGGCGTTCAGGGTCCAGAGAAACTTCCCATCCAGCGGCGATCTGTCTGCCAAAGGCTTCATATCGTTGCACCGATCCGACGGCTTGCCCGCAAGAAAAGGCCAACTGGGTTAAACTCTGCAACTTCAGGAGGCGCAAGAACCTCCCTGAAATTCCGCCACTGTCATCCGCCCTGTTGCCAATCGTGCGACCTTCGCTGCTCATTCCGCTCATTGTCGGCTGTGCGCTGTTCATGGAAAACATGGACGCCACCGTGCTGGCCACCTCGCTCCCCGCGCTGGCGCGCGACCTCAATCAAGACCCGATCACCCTGAAACTGGCCATGACCGCCTACGTCGCGGCGCTGGGCGTGTTCATCCCGATCTCGGGCTGGATGGCCGACAAGCTGGGCGCCCGCAAGGTCTTCAGCACGGCCATGATCGTCTTCATGACCGGCTCCATCCTCTGCGCCGTCTCCGGTTCGCTGGTGACCTTCGTGGCCGCGCGCTTCCTGCAGGGCATCGGCGGAGCCATGATGGTGCCGGTGGGACGCGTCATCATCGCCCGTTCGGTCGACAAATCCGAACTGGTCAAGGCGGTCAGCTATCTCACCTTGCCGGCGCTCCTGGGGCCGGTGGTCGGGCCGCTTTTGGGCGGATTCATCACGACTTACTTCCACTGGCGCTGGGTGTTCCTGATCAACATCCCGTTCTGTTTCCTGGGGTTGTACCTGGCCAAGCGCTTCATCCAGAACTTCAAGGAAGACGATCCGGCGCCGCTGGATGTGAAGGGTTTTGTACTCACCTCGGTGGGGGCGGCCATGATCATGCTGGGCCTGTCGCTGTTCGGCAGCCATCTGGTCGACGGCGCTACGCCGGTGGCCATGTGTTCCATCGGCGCCATTGCGCTGGTGATGTATTACCGCCATTCCACCCAGATCCCGTATCCGCTGCTGGACTTCCGCCTGCTGCGCATCCCCACCTTGCATGCCAGCGTGGTGGGCGGCTCGCTGTTTCGCATCGGCCTGGGTGCGGTGCCGTTCCTGTTGCCGCTGGCCCTGCAGGAAGGGCTGGGCATGACCGCCTTCCAGGCCGGCAGCATCACCTGTGCCTCGGCGTTCGGCTCGCTCTTCATCCGTCTGCTGGCCAGCCGGGTGCTGCGTCGCTATGGCTTCCGTACCGTGCTGATGGTCAATGCGGTGTTTGCCGGCATTGCGCTGGCGGCTTACGGCATCTTCAGCATGCATACGCCTTATCTGCTGATCGTCACCATCGTATTGATGGGCGGCGTGTTCCCGGCGCTGCAATTCACCTGCCTGAACTCGATCGCCTATGCCGACATCGACAGCCGCGACGCCGGCCGTGTCACCAGCCTGGCCAGCGTGATCCAGCAACTGTCGCTGGGCCTGGGCGTGACGGTGGCCGGGATCGTGCTGCAACTGTCGAACCACCTGCAGGGCCATGCCACCATCGTCGAAGCCGACTTCTGGCCGGCCTTCCTGGTCATCGGCCTGTTCTCGGTGGCCTCGGTGCCCATCAGCGGCAAGCTGCCGCGCAATGCGGGGCTGGAGCTGTCGCGCGGCAAATGAACGCGGGGCAGGATCGGGCTGGTCAGCGCCGTGTCACAAAAAATTCGCCGGTTCCTGAACAAGGGGCCGGCGATTTTTTTGCCCATCTTGCTCAACCCTCAAGCTCGGCCGGAACCCCCGTGGGGCAAGGGATAGCACCGATCCAGCGGTTTTCACGATGACCACTTTTGACAGCATATTGACTGCCGTTGGGAACTTTTAAAAGTGCTTCAGATCAGTAAGTTATCGATTTACATTGTTTCATTGCTGGACAGCATTAAGCGATTGCTCTAAACTATCGTTTGTCTTCGCGACATTACTTGTTCAACAACGACCCTTTAGCAGTGTCCGATCCGCAGAGTGCGGGTTGTCCAAATTTCCGGCTGGCAGCGCGAATGCTCTCCCGTTCTCCACGGTGACCCGTTCCCATCCCTGTCCGGTATGCATCATGCCGGGGCTGGCGTCATCGCTTCGGTTTCATCGCTGCCTTTGCAGCTTTCGGTTCGCATCCAAACGATATGCCCAGCGGGCAAGCGAACCCTTTAAAACTTGATCCCAGAAACCCGTCGTCGCGGCGTCATGTCGCCTCGGCTATACCAACAGGGGGTAACATGACACGTGTTCGTCACGTCTTCGCCGGCGCGTTCGGTTTTGCGCTGGTCCTTGCAGGCCTGGTCTGGTGGATAGGCCCGGACGTCATCCAGAAATATCGCGGTGACCTGGTGTACTACACCGGCAAGCATCTGGAACTGGTCTTCAGTTCGATGATGCTGGCCCTGATCACCGGCATTCCGGCCGGTATCGCGCTGTCCCGCCCGGGTGCGCAGCGCAGTGCAGAGAAGTTCATCCAGATCTTCAACATCGGCAACACCATTCCTTCCATCGCCGTGCTGGCGCTGGCATTGGCCGCCTTCGGCATCGGCAATGGCCCGACCATCCTGGCCTTGTGGCTGGCGTCGCTCCTGCCCATCGTGCGCAATACCTACGAGGGTTTGAAAAACGTGCCGGCGTCGATGAAGGAAGCCGCGCGCGGCATCGGCATGAAGCCGCATCAGATCCTGTTCCGGGTGGAGCTGCCCAATGCGCTGCCCATCATCGTCGGCGGCGTCCGCACGGCGCTGGCGATCAATGTGGGCACCGCACCGCTGTCGATGCTCATCGGCGGCGAGAGCCTGGGTGGCCTGATCTTCCCCGGCATCTACCTGAACAATCACGGCCAACTGCTGCTGGGTGCGGCCGCCACCGCCTTGCTGGCGCTGGTGCTGGATGCCCTGGTGACCTCGCTGTCGGGTTTCTACCTGGCGCGTCGCGGGCTGCGCACCTGATCCGGCAGCTCATTTCCATCACAAGAACGACCGCACGCCAGCAGATCCCGGCACAGCGGCAGAGAGGAAAGCATGACAAAGAAGACCATCGCAAAATACGCCCTGTGCGCCCTCGCAATTGGGCTGGCCCTGTTCGGCACGGCCCGTGCGCAGGCCCAGAACCTGGTCATCGGCGGCAAGAACTTCACCGAGCAATTGCTGCTCTCGGACATGACCGCGCAATACCTGCGCGCCAAGGGCTATGACACCGAACTGAAGAACGGCCTTGGCACCACGCTGATGCGTTCGGCGCTGGAAAGCGGTCAGCTCGATATCGTCTGGGATTACACCGGCACCGCCCTGATCGTCTACAACCACATCGAGGACAAGCTTGATCCCGACCAGATCTACCAGAAGGTCAAGGAACTGGACGCGCCGCGCGGCCTGACCTGGCTCAACGAGTCCGAACTGAACAACACCTACGCCTTCGCCATGCCGCGCGAGCTGGCAGAGAAGTACCACATCCGTTCACTACAGGATCTCGCCGATCGCATCAATGAGGATGACAAGGAGGGTGGCAAGCCGCACCTCATGGGCGTGGACTACGAGTTCGCTTCGCGCCCTGACGGTCTCGGTCCCATGCAGGCGCTGTATGGCTTCAGGCTGGACCGCAGCGAGGTCAAGCAGATGGACCCGGGTCTGGTCTACACGGCGCTGAAGAATGAACAATTGTTCGTCGGCCTGACCTATGCCTCCGATGGCCGCATCAAGGGCTTCGACCTGCAATTGCTGGAGGACGACAAGGGATACTTCGCCGCCTACAAGGCCACCCCGGTGGTGCGTCAGGAGGTGCTGGAGAAGAACCCCAGGCTGGCCGAACAATTGAACGAACTGGCCGCCAAGATCGACACGGCCACCATGACCGAACTGAACAAGCGCGTCGACATCGACCAGGAACCGGTAGCCAAGGTGGCCGCCGATTTCCTCAAGCAAGCCGGCCTGATCTGAGGAGGGAACCATGAACATCTTCCAATACCTGCACTCGGACTGGCGCAACATCCTCGACCTGACCCTGCAGCATCTTGAACTGGTGGGCATTGCGGTGAGCCTGGCCATTGCCATCGGCGTACCGCTGGGCATCCTGATCGTGCGGGTGCGCTGGCTGGCCGGTCCTTTGATGGGACTGGCGACCATCGTGCTGACGCTGCCTTCCATCGCGCTCTTCGGTCTGATGATTCCGGTGTTCTCGCAATTCGGCGCCGGCATCGGGCCCTTGCCGGCCATTACCGCCGTGTTCCTGTATTCGCTGCTGCCCATCATGCGAAACACCTACCTGGCGCTGGAGAACATCGAAGCCGGCATCAAGGAAGCCGGCATCGGCATCGGCATGACCTTCTGGCAGCGCCTGCGCATGGTGGACCTGCCGCTGGCCGTGCCGGTCATCCTTGGGGGTGTGCGCACGGCGGTGGTGATGAACATCGGCGTGATGGCCATTGCCGCCGTCATTGGCGCGGGCGGGCTGGGCGTGCTGATCCTGCATGCGATCAGCCAGAGCAACATGCAAAAACTCGTGGTGGGCGCGGTGATGATCAGCGTGCTGGCCATCATCGCGGACACGCTGCTGCAACGTCTGCAGAAAATCCTGACACCGAAAGGAGTACAAAAATGATCGAACTGGACCAACTGAGCAAGACCTACACTCAAAAGGATGGCACGCAGGTCAAGGCGGTGGATGCCGTCAGCCTGAAGGTGGCCGAAGGCGAGATCTGCGTCTTCCTCGGCCCGTCGGGGTGCGGCAAGACCACTACCCTCAAGATGATCAATCGCCTGATCAACCCGACCTCGGGCCGTGTGCTCCTGAACGGCCAGGACACCTCCGGCATCGATGAGGTGGAACTGCGTCGCCACATCGGCTACGTGATCCAGCAGATCGGCCTGTTCCCCAACATGACCATCGAGGAAAACATCACCATCGTCCCGCGCTTGCTGGGCTGGGACAAGAAACGCTGCCAGGAGCGTGCCACCGAGCTGATGGCCATGGTGGCGCTGGACCCGAAGAAATTCCTCAAGCGCTATCCGCGTGAATTGTCGGGCGGGCAGCAGCAGCGTATCGGCGTCATCCGCGCCCTGGCCGCTGACGCGCCGGTACTGCTGATGGACGAACCCTTCGGCGCGGTCGATCCGATCAACCGCGAATCGATCCAGAACGAGTTCTTCCAGATGCAGCGCCAGCTGAACAAGACCGTCATCATGGTCAGCCACGACATCGACGAAGCCATCAAGCTGGGCGACAAGGTGGCCGTCTTTCGCGCCGGCAAACTGGTGCAGTTCGACAATCCCGATACCTTGCTGGCGCGCCCCAAGGATGATTTCGTGAGCGCCTTCGTGGGCCAGGATCACACCCTGAAGCGCCTGCTGCTGGTGCGTGCCGGCGAGGCCGCGACCACCCCGGCCACGGCCCGGCCGGACGTGTCCTGCGACCAGGCGCTGGCGCTGATGGATGACCAGGATGCGCGCTATCTCACCATCATCGATGCCGACAACCGGGCGCTGGGTTACCTGACCCGCCGCGACGTGCGCGGCAACACGGGCGTGGCCGAGGACAAGGTGCGGCCCTTCACCATGAATGCCGCACCGGACGAGAACCTGCGCGTGGTGCTCTCCAAGATGTACAAGCACAGCACCAGCTGGATGCCGGTCATCGCCAACGATGGCAGCTATCTGGGCGAAGTGACGCAGGATTCCATCGCCAGCTATCTCAGCTCCGGCAAGTCGCGCGGGATGGCGATGGCGGCTTGATGACAGCTGCTCCGCGACCAGGCTGGAGCCCGCTCCGGGCCTGGCTAAGCGGCTGTATGAAAGTTTGTGCATGCTGCCCGGCGTGATATCCGGAGCCTGGCGCACAAGGGCGGATGGCACGTGAAGGATCAGGCCCAAAAACGAAAATGCCCGCATCATCAGATGCGGGCATTTGCGTTCAGGCAGGCAGCACTCAGGCCAGCGGCTTGTGCATGAACATGGCCTTGCCGGTTTCAGCTTTGAGTTCGTAACCCTCGAAGCCGCAGGAGCGATACAGCGAACGCGCCACTGTGTTGCCTTCCAGGACTTCCAGCGTGAGCTTGCAGCAGCCCAGCTTGCGGGCTTCTTCCTCGACCGCTGCCAGCAGCAGCCGGGCCACGCCCTGGCCGCGATAAGCGGGCATCACCGCCAGGTCATGCAGGTTCAGCAGCGGCTTGCAGGAAAAGGTGGAAAAACCTTCGATGCAGGTCGCCAGACCGGCCGGGGTATCGCCATCGAAGGCCAGGAAGACATAGGCCGTGGGACGCTTCTTCAGCTCGGCGGCCAGGTTCTCTCGCACGTAGTCGGAGAGCTGCTGGCCGCCGCCCATGGCGTCGCAAGCGTAGGCATTGAGGGTCTCGAACAGCGCTGCCGCGTGGGCGGCGTTGCCGAGGTCGGCCTTGATGACGGTCACACTCATGTCGTTCCTTTTCTTGTGATGGACGATGAACGATGTCTGGCAGCAGGGGCAGCCTGCTGACTTACTTGCCCGCTGCGCGCTGGCCGCCGTGGGTCAGGGCCGACGGACGCGGACCACCCTGGCGCTGCTGCTGGCCGGCATTGCGCGGCTGGCTGTTGGCATTGGCCGGCTTGGGTGCGCGGTTGGCATTGTTGCCGCCGTTGCCGGCATTGCCGCCATTGCTGCCATTGCCACCGCCATTGCCACGTCCACCCTGGCCACGGGCGGCATTGCCGTTACCGTTGCCATTGGCTGCCGTGCGCGGCTTGGCGGCCTGGCCATGACCGGCGTTGCCACCGGCCGGCTTGGGCGCTGCCGCATTGCCGCTGCCGGCCGGCTTGCGCGGGGCGCTGCGCTGACCGCCGCGCCCGCCACCGTTCTGGTGACGGCCCTGGCCGCTGCGCAGTTGGATCGGTTGCGGCTTGGCGGTCGGATCGGGTTCGAAGCCGGCGATCACTTCCACCGGGATTTCGCGCTTGATGAAACGCTCGATGTCGTGCAGCAGGTCGCGTTCGTCCACGCAGACCAGCGACACGGCTTCGCCGGTAGCGCCGGCGCGGCCGGTGCGGCCGATGCGGTGGACGTAATCTTCGGGCACGTTGGGCAGGTCATAGTTGACCACGTGCGGCAACTGGTCGATGTCGATGCCGCGTGCGGCGATGTCGGTGGCGATCAGGGCGGTCAGCTTGCCGTCCTTGAATTCAGCCAGCGCCTTGGTGCGGGCCGACTGGCTCTTGTTGCCGTGGATCGCCATGGCGGTGATGCCGTCGCGGGCCAGCTGTTCGACCAGCTTGTTGGCGCCGTGCTTGGTGCGGGTGAAGACCAGCACCTGCTTCCACTGGTGGGTCTTGATCAGGTGCGCCAGCATGGGGTGCTTCTTGTCGCGGTCGACAGGGTGGATCTTTTGCGCGATCACTTCCACGGTGGAATTGCGGCGGGCCACTTCGATCAGGGCCGGGTTGTTCAACAGGCTGTCGGCCAGCTTCTTGATTTCATCGGCGAAGGTGGCCGAGAACAGCAGGTTCTGGCGCTTGGGCGGTAGGGCGGCCAGCACCTTGCGGATGTCGCGGATGAAGCCCATGTCCAGCATGCGGTCGGCTTCGTCCAGCACCAGAATCTGGATGTGCTGCAGGTTCACGGTACCTTGCTGCATGTGATCCAGCAGGCGACCGGGGGTGGCGACCAGGATGTCCACGCCGCGCTTCAACAGGGTGATCTGCGGATTGATGCCGACGCCGCCGAAGATGCAGGCCGAAGTCAGTGGCAAATACTTGCCGTACTGGCGCACGCTTTCTTCGACCTGGGCGGCCAGTTCGCGGGTGGGCGCCAGGATCAGCGCGCGGATCGGCAGGTGGCCGTTGATCTTCTGGCGCGGCATGGTGGACAAGCGTTGCAGCAGCGGCAGGGTAAAACCGGCGGTCTTGCCGGTGCCGGTCTGGGCGCCGGCCAGCAGGTCACCGCCGGAGAGCACTGCGGGGACGGCCTGGGCCTGAATCGGGGTCGGGGAGGTATAGCCTTGTTCGGAAACGGCACGAACGATTTCGTCGGACAAGCCGAGCGCGGAAAATGACATGAGACTCTGAAATTGGGTTTGGCCTGTGGCCCCGTACGGGCGCCAGTCGCAGGCAAACGGGTTGGAACTGGAGGAGGGCGCGGACTTGACTGGCTATACGCCGCGCAGGCCGCAGTATAACAGCGCAACCCGCGCATCACGTGATTTATTTTGAGAAGCTGCGGGCTTGAGCTCATCCTTGCTGGCGCGCCAAAAAGCGGAGCACCGGTGGCAAAACCAGCGCGCTTTGCATCAGTCCGCCGAAGTGCGTGACGCCCGGCAAGCTGACGAATTCTCCCTGCGGCAGCAGGGCCGCCGTGCGCTGGACCGCCGCATGGCGGGCATCGGCGTCGCCACAGAAGAGCAGGCAGGGCAGCTCCATGCGGGCCAGCAGGTCTTCCTGCGAAGGGCGCGGCTGCTGGGCGGCAGCGGCCAGCGCCACCAGGTCATTGGCACGGATGAGCATCTTCACCTGTGGCGAAATCCGTTCGTCGAGCAAGCCTTCGAAGGTGGCGATGAAGGCTTCCGGGTCGCGTCCGTCGATGCCGTGGAAGCCGTCCCAGCTGCGATCTTCATACGGGTGCGCTGCGCCCAGGATCATGCTGTGCAGCCGTTCGGGCGCATGGCGCACCAGGCCGTAACCGACCCAGCCGCCCAGCGAATAGCCGAAGAAATGGGCGCGCTCAATACCCACCGCATCGAGCACGGCCAGCGCATCGCGGCAGCGCTGCAGTTGGGTGTAGGCGGCCGGATCGTGCGGCTTGTCGCTCTGGCCGTGGCCCAGCGCATCGAAGAGGATGAGCTCATAGTGCTCGCGCAGCACTGCCGTGAAACCGAAGAAGCGCCAGGCTTCCAGGCTGCTGGTAAAGCCGTGGTGCAGCAGCAGGGGCGGGCCGTTGCCCTCGACCTGATAGTGGATCTTGCGGTTGTCGCTGAGGGCAAAGGGCATGGTGCTTTCGTGCGTATTCTGGTGGGGGTGATTCAGTTCTTTTCGTCAGCCAGCTTCTTGCAGCGGCGCGCCAGCATCTCGCGCGAGCGCGCGCAGATTTCTTCATTGCTGAGGTCTTCGATATGCGTGGCAATCGACCAGACATGGCCAAAGGGATCGCGCAGCGTGCCGGAGCGATCACCATAGAACTGGTTCTGCACCGGCCGCAGTTGGACCGCGCCGGCCGCCAACGCCTGGGTGAAGACGGCATCGACATCGGCCACGTAGACCAGCAGGCTCACGCCGGCGCCGCCCAGGGTCTGGGGGCTGAGGAAGCCGAGTTCGGGATGTTCGTCGGCCAGCATCACGCGCGCATTGCCGATCTGGATCTCGGCATGCCAGACCTTGCCGTGCGGGCCGTCCAGCCGCATGATCTCGGCCGCGTCGAAGGCGCGCCGGTAGAAGGCGATGGCTTCCGCCGAGGCCTTGACGATCAGGTAGGGAGTGACGCTGTGGTAGCCGGGCGGCAACGCGCAATGGGTCTGCTCGTTGCTGGCTTGCTGGGAAGGGATGTTCATGTCGTCTCCTCGGTCTGCGCCGGTAGCCGCACTATAGCAGCAATGCCGGACGCAATGAGGAGACGGGGTTATTGCAGCAGCGCCGTTCAGGCGAATTCGGACAGCAGATTGACCTGCTGCGCGAAGATCTTCGGGCTGCCGGCGATGACGTCGCCCTTGTAGAGGTAGTCGGAGTCACCCTTGAAGGTGCCCACGATACCGCCCGCTTCGGTCACCAGCAGGGAGCCGGCGGCGATGTCCCAGGGCTTCAGGCCCTTCTCGAAGAAGCCATCCAGGCGGCCGGCAGCCACATAGGCCAGGTCCAGGGCAGCGGCGCCCGGGCGGCGCAGGCCGGCGCTGTGCTCGGTCATGACCTTGAACATGGTCACGTATTCGTTCAGGCCATCGAGGTCGCGGAAGGGGAAGCCGGTACCGATCAAGGCATCGGCGATCTTGTCGCGCTTGCCCACGCGGATGCGCTTTTCGTTCAGGTAGGCGCCGGCACCCTTGGAGGCGGTGAAGAGGTCGTTGCGGGTCGGGTCGTAGACCACGGCTTGCGTGATGACACCGCGCTGTTGCAGGGCGATCGAGACGCAGTATTGCGGGAAACCGTGGATGAAGTTGGTGGTGCCGTCCAGCGGATCGATGATCCAGACGTTTTCGTTTTCATCGTGCAGGTTGTCGGAAGCACCGGATTCCTCGGCCAGGATGGCGTGGTCGGGGTAGGCGTTCTTGAGCACGTCGATGATGGCATCCTCGGCGGCCTTGTCGACTTCGGTCACGAAATCGTTGTGGGCCTTCTTCGACACTTTCAGCAGCGACACGTCGAAGGACGCGCGGTTGATGATGGTAGCGGCGCGGCGGGCTGCCTTGATCGCCGTATTGAGCATGGGTGGGATGATCATTCCGATGGTTCCGTTAAAATTGCGGCCATCGAAGACGATGGCTGCGTTGCTCATCGTCGCCATGGCCGACCGGCCGGCCCTCCGCGACAAACATGCGGAACAGCTGGCCAGGCGAAACCCGGCAGTCAAACCAGTGCGACGATGAAATTAATGAGCGTTGCGCCACCCGCGGCTGTTATGCTTGCGGGTTTGCCATGCAGTCCAGGGGCAGGAACAACGGTCGACCTGGGTTGACCTCGTTGCTGCAATATTGACGTTTTGCCAATGTCTTATCCTGGGGCGCGAATCCCGCTATTTTAAATGAACAAGCAAGTGTCAGGACAATCTCTTTTCAGCCGTTTGCGTTTCGTGCTGGTCAATACCAGCAGTCCCGGCAACATCGGCTCGGCCGCACGGGCCATCAAGACCATGGGCTTTTCGGAGCTGGTGCTGGTCAATCCGCGCTTTCCGGACGCGGTGAAGGAAGATGAAGCCATTGCCTTCGCCAGCGGCGCCATCGATGTGTTGGAAAATGCACGCATCGTCGGCAGCGTGGAAGAAGCGTTGCAGGGATGCAACTTCGCCGCCGCCGTCAGCGCCCGTTTGCGGGAATTTTCGCCGCCTGTGGTCTCGCCACGCGAGCTGGCGGGGCAACTGTCGCGCGATACCGGGCTGAACGCCGCGCTGCTGTTCGGCAATGAGCGCTTCGGCCTGCCCAATGAGGTGGTGCAGAAGTGCAATGCCTTGCTCAATATTCCGGCCAATCCCGAGTATTCCTCGCTGAACCTGTCGCAGGCGGTGCAGGTGCTGGCCTATGAATGCCGCATGACCGAGCTGGAAGTGCAGGGCGGCCCCATGCAGACCAGCGGCGATGCGCGCGCGCCGGGCGAGGTGGGCTTTCACGGGCAGAGTGCCAGCGTGGCGGAGATCGAGGGCATGTTCGCGCATCTGGAACAGGCGCTGGTGGCCATCGATTTCCTCAACCCAGATAACCCCAAGAAGCTGATGCCGCGCCTGAAACGCATGTTCTCGCGCGCCCGGCTGGAGACCGAAGAGGTCAACATCCTGCGCGGCATCGCCCGCCAGATACTGGAACCGAAGCAGGCCAAGGCCGGCCGGCAAGAACAAAACGAACAAGGAGAAGGCTGACATGGCCAAGCTGACCCTGGACCGCATCCTGCAATCGCAGGGTTTCGGTTCGCGCAAATATTGTCGTGAACTGATCGACGATGGTGAAGTGTCGATCAATGGCGAAGTGGTGGACGATTACCGCGCCACGCCGGATACCAATGGCCTGGTGCTGACCATCTTCGAGGAAGACTGGGAATACCGCGAGCACGTCTACATCGCCATCAACAAGCCGCAAAATATCGAATGCTCGCGCAAGCCCAGCCACCATCCGGGAGTGTTGACGCTGCTGCCCGAACAGTTCACCTGGCGTGACGTGCAGCCGGTGGGCCGGCTGGATCACGACACGACCGGCCTGCTGCTGATGTCCGATGACGGCGCTTTCATTCACGCCCAGTCCTCACCCAAGCGCCACGTGCCCAAGGTCTACGCGGCCACCACGGCCGAGCCGGTCACTGATGCCCTGATCGCGCAACTGAAGGCGGGCGTGCAGCTGCATGACGAACCGGCACCGCTGGCCGCCACCCGTTGCCGCCAGCTGGGCGAGAATCTGCTCGAAATCGTGCTGGAGCAGGGCAAGTATCACCAGGTCAAGCGCATGCTGGCGGCGGCCGGCAACCATTGCAGCGCCTTGCAGCGCACCGCCATCGGTGGCCTGCAGCTGGCGGCCCTGGAACTGGAAGAAGGGGAGTGGACGTATCTGGATGCGGAGCAGATGGCACTGCTGGTGCCGGATGCGGAGTGACGGGCGAGTCCGGCTCACAAGGAAAAACGCCATCGGCTTCAAACCGATGGCGTTTTTTCATGGCTGACCGATCGTCGCGGAGGGCTCAATGCCGCGCGTCACCGGCCTCGCTCGCGCCACCCACATCGGCCACGAACAACTGCGCACAATCCACTGCATCGAACTCGTAATGCTGGCCGCAGAAATCGCAGTCGATGGCCAGTTTTTCCATCTGTGACAGGGCTTCGGCGACTTCTTCCTGGCCCAGCATTTTGAGCATGTTGCCGACCTTCTCGCGCGAGCAGGAGCAGTGGAATTGCGGATGCACCGGATCGAACACGCGGATGGTCTGTTCCCAGAACAGGCGATGCATCAGCGTGGCGATGTCGGTGCAGAGCAATTCCTCGCGCTTCAAGGTATCGCCCAGCATGACCATGTGGTTCCAGGCTTCCAGTTCGCCTTCCGGCTTGGCGGTCGGGGCTGCGGTGCCGCCGATGGAGGGCAGCTTCTGCAGCAGCAGGCCGCGCGAGACGTTTTCGTCGGCGGCCAGCCACAGCTTGGTATCGAGCTGTTCGGAACGCAGCATGTAGTTCTCGATCACGGTGGCCACGCTCTCGCCATCCAGCGGCACCACGCCCTGGTAGGCCTGCTGGCCGGGCAGCTTGTCCTTGGGGTCGAGGGTGATGACGAAGCGGCCATTGCCACTGGCATTGACCAGATCGGTCAGGCTGGCCTCGTCGGCGATCTCGGCGCCATCGGCCAGCTTGGCGGTGGCGCGCAGTTGCAGCTCGGAGTCGCATTCGACCACCAGCAGCTTGACCGGACCATCGCCGTGGATCTGCATGACGATCATGCCGTTGAACTTCAGATTGGCCGACAGCAGGGCCGAGGCGGCCAGCATTTCACCCAGGAGCGTGCGGACCGCAACGGGATAGTCGCGGCGCGCCTGCACCTGGCGCCAGGTGTCGGAAATCTCGACCAGCTCGCCCCGCACGGGCGCGTTGTCGACCAGGAATTTTTGCAGCGTGTCTTTCATCGTTTCCTTTGCTTGCCCGCTCAGGCAATGCGCTTGAGCTGGGTCTTGAACTGTTGCGCGCGCTGCACGTAGCTGTCGGTGCCAGCCCGCATGCGCGCGATATCTTCTTCACTCAACTGGCGAACCGCCTTGGCAGGCGCACCGATGATCAGGGAGTTGTCGGGAAACTCCTTGCCCTCGGTCACCAGGGCACCGGCCCCGACCAGGCAGTTCTTGCCGATCCTGGCGCCATTGAGCACCACCGCCTGGATGCCGATCAGGGCACCCTCGCCGATGGTGCAGCCGTGCAGCATGGCCTGGTGGCCCACGGTGACGTTCTTGCCGATCACCATCGGATAGCCGTGATCGGTATGCAATACCGCACCTTCCTGCACGTTGCTGTTCTCGCCGATGGTGATGAGTTCATTGTCGCCACGGATAGCCACGTTGAACCAGACGCTGGAATTCGCCTCCATCTTGACCTTGCCCACCACCGTGGCCGACTCGGCCACGAAGGCGGTGTCGTCAATCTCGGGAATGTCCTGCGCCAATTGGTAGATTGCCATAATAAAATTGTCTCCTCGTTATCTGCCGGTCGGTGGTGGATGCCTTGATGCCTTGTCATGGCGGACATTTGTCTTCATATGGAGACAAAACCATCATCCTCAACCGTATTTTACCTTCCCTGAAAGTCAGCTCCTTGGATCACGTCCCGTCCCCAGATGAAGTCTTTTCATTCACCAGCCTGCGTAGCGCCGCGCTGTCTTGCCTGAAGGAGAGACATCCCGCGGCCAAGTGCAGGTTTGTGCGTGCCTTGCGCGCAACCTGGCTGCAGGGCCACTTACCTCTGGAAACCGAAGACCTGGCCGCCACCGAGTCCGGCAGCGGCATTCCCGGCCGTCCCGTGCGTCCCGAGCTGGTCTCGCCCTTGCAGGTGAAGCATCGCTCCATGGGCACGCCGGAGGGCAGGGCGGCGCTGATCCATGCCCTGGCGCATATCGAATTCAATGCCATCAACCTGGCGCTGGATGCGGTCTGGCGCTTTGCCGGCATGCCGCGCGATTTCTACGACGACTGGCTGCGCGTGGCCGACGAGGAAGCCTATCACTTCACTCTGCTGGCCGATCACCTGGCCACGCTGGGCCATGCCTATGGCGACTTCACCGCCCACAACGCCTTGTGGGACATGGCCGAGTCGACCAAGGGCGATGTGCTGGCCCGCATCGCCCTGGTGCCGCGCACGCTGGAGGCGCGCGGCCTGGACGCAGCACCGCCGGTGCGGGCCAAGCTGGCCCAGGCCGGCGACCTGGCGGCCGCCGAGATACTGGACATCATCATGCGCGATGAGGTCGGCCACGTGCTGATCGGCAATCGCTGGTTCAACTGGCTCTGCGAACAGCGCCAGCTTGATCCGGTGAGCACCTTTGCGGAACTGTGCCAGCGCCATCGGGCTCCGCCTTTGCGTGGCCCCTTCAATATCGAGGCGCGCCGCGCAGCCGGGTTCTCGGAGGAAGAAATGCTGATGTTCGCCGACGTTTCCCGATGATCGACGGATTTGCAAGAAATGTAAGCAATTTTCGCAGCGGCGGGCAGCGGCTCGTCCCTGTGCTATCGTCACCGCCAATCCCGCTACGACGGGATCGTCAACCATGAACGGAAAGGATGAGAACATGAACAAGATGTCCAAACTGCTGGCCGGTGCGGCCTTGAGCCTGGCCGCCATCTCCCTGCTGTCGGCCTGCCAGAAGAAGGAAGAACCGGGTCCGGCCGAAACGCTGGGCAAGAAAATCGATGGCGCCGTGCAGGATGCCGGCAGGAAGCTCGATGAAGTGACCGGCCAGTCCAAGGACCAGGCGGCCGAGTCCGGCTCCAAGCTCGACAGCGCCCTGGACCAGGCCAAGGCCGATGCCAAGGAAGCCTACGAGAAGACCAAGGAAGGCGCCAAGGATCTGGCCCAGAAGACCGGTGAAAAGATGGAAGAAGCGGGCAAGAAGATTCAGGAAGCTTCCAAGAAGTAAGCTCTTCCCCCTTCACGCAGGCAGCCTCAGGCTGCGCAGCGTTTGTCAGGATGCCGTCCCGCGCTTGCCGGACGGCATCTTGCTTTTGGGGGCGGCGTTGCTCAGTCGCGCGCGTTGTGGATCAGGTCGATCACCAGCTTCTGGATGGACGGTTCCAGCGCCAGCGCGACGTGGCCGATGCCGATGACGGGGATGTTCCAGGCGCCTTCCAGATGGGCCGAGCTTTGCGGCGAAATGATGTTGTCGTGATGGGAGTAGATGGACACGATGTGGCTCAACGCATCGGCTTCTTCGGTGGCGGCCAGCTTCTGCAGCCATTCGCTGCTGCGTCCTTCTTCATAGCGGCCCAGCCAGTTCATCTCGCCACAGTTGATGCCGATGCCGAAGTTGGCGATGGCAGTGCCGTGATGCGGGCTGCCCAGCGTGATCACGCGCGCCACGCGGTCGCAGCCGTGGTCGCGCAGGTAGGCGCGGGCGGCCAGTCCGCCCATGCTGTGGGCGACGATGACGATCTTTTTTTGCCCGGTCTCGGCCAGCACGCGCTGGACGGCCGCATGGACCAGCGGGGCGTAGTCGTCGATGCTGCCAAAGACCGGCTCCATGTCCAGCGCGTAATGGGTGATGTGGGC
This sequence comes from Herbaspirillum sp. DW155, assembly GCF_037076565.1. Taxonomy (NCBI): domain Bacteria; kingdom Pseudomonadati; phylum Pseudomonadota; class Betaproteobacteria; order Burkholderiales; family Oxalobacteraceae; genus Herbaspirillum; species Herbaspirillum sp. DW155. Next base: position 1,792,144 of record NZ_AP029028.1, read on the forward strand.
TTCGCGCAGTTCCAGGCTCATCCAGCGCCAGTAGCCGCTGTTGCAGCCGTATCCGTGGATGAGCAGTACCGGTAGCGACGTGGTGTCGGGATAGCTGAACTGGTCGAAGCGCAGGAAGGGCATGGCCCAGGAAGAGCACAGCATGGTGGCGCGGTATTCGCGCAGGAACAGGGTGGCCATTTGCAGCCAGCTGATCTCGACGGGATTGGAAGTGCGGCCGCGATAGGGCCAGGTCAGGAAGAAGCTGTTGGCGGTGATCTGGGCGCGCAGCAGCAGCACGATCAACAGTCCGCCCGCCGCCGCGGCCGGGATGGACCAGTCGAAATGCCGCAGCAGGAAGTAAAACAGGATCGCGATGCCGAACTGGATGAGGAGCAGCGTTCTGGAGATGCGTGAAATCATGCGGGCGTCAGTCCGGGCGATCAGGTACGGGGGGGGGCATGCGGCTGCATGCGTTCGCCCCAGAGCATAACAGAGCGCAGCGACGCGCTCATGTCGGCTTCATGACTTGGCGCGAGCGGCCGCTGCAGCCTTGGCAACCGGAAGAGCATCGACCAGCCGGGTGCCGGCCAGGCGGTCATGCAGGAACTGGCCGTGCGGGTCCAGGCGGGCAGTCATGGCCCACAGCAGCAGGTTGGCGGCAGGGATCAGCACCAGCAGCCAGGCCTGGCCGCGTGCCAGCGAGGCCAGCGCCAGTCCTGGCAGGATCCACAGCCAGGCCAGCAGGAAGCGCAGGCCGGCACGCCACGCGCGCAGCGGCTGGCCGTTGCGGTCCACCACGCGGAAACGCCAGGTCTTCATGGCGAGGGTCTGGCCACCGTGGGTCCAGAACCAGATGAAGTACACCGCCAGCACCAGGAACAACCAGCCTTCCAGCGCGTGGCGCAGGTAGAGCGCATGGCGCTGCTGCAACAGCGTGGAAAACAGCCAGCCCGACATGAACAGGACGCCAAACAGCAGCATGGACTCATAGAGCATGCTGCTCATACGGCGGCGCAGGGAGGGCGTGGTGAGTTCCGGCATGGTTCCTGTTTGTTCCATTCTGGCTTGGGTGGAGTGAAGATATTGGGCCGACAGCGTGCGCTGCGGCCGGCAGATGGTAATGCAATCGGAGACGCTTGCCTATGCGGGTGCTTGAGGCAGAGCAAGGAGGGGTTCAGCGGGAAGAGGGTGGTGCGCTGTGTCCTGCCTGACGCACGGGCTTAAGGCCATGTGCGGTGGACGCCAGCGTCCAGGGTGATGCCGGATTCGGAAGCTGATGTTCGCAGCTGCGGCTTACTTGCTGTCGTTTGTCGTGGTGGTCACGGCGGGAGCCGGTGCTGCCGCCGAGCTCAATGCCACGGTCGTGGTGGCAGCGGCGGTCGGCGCAATCGCCGGTACCGGCGTGGCTTGCGAGCCCGGAACCACGGCGGGTGCAGGGGCTGCCGCCGGGGCAGGTGCCGGCACCAGTGCCGGTGCGACCGGCAGCGGGCGCTCCAGTGCTTCAGCGGGCAGCTGAATGGTCGGCGCCGCCGCAGACGGCGAGGTGGGCAGCTTGGCGACGCGCTTGGGCAGCTTGGATTCGGCCAGCTTCTTTTTCTGTTCTTCGGAAAGCTGCTGGTACTTGGCCCACTGCTCGTGCTTTTCTTCCGCATCCAGCTTCTTGGCGCGGGCGTAATTGGTGCGTGCGGCGCTGCGCTCGGCCGGAGTCAGCTTGACCCAATCGCGCATGCGTTCATGCAGGCGCTGCTGTTCTTCCGGCTTCATCTTGGCGTAGCGGCGGCCGATCTCCAGCCATTTTTCCTTCTGCAGCTCGCTCATGCGCGGCCATTCACCGGTCAGCGGCTCCAGCGCCTGGCGCTGGGCAGGGGACAGATTGGCCCAGGCCAGACGGTTCTCGGTCTTGCGCGGGAGCAGCTTGCCGCCCGATTTGTTGGCGTGAGCGGCAGCCGCATTGGCGGGCGGCTGACTCGCCGCTGCGGTTGCGCTGGCTGCATTGTTTGCCGGGGCAGCGGGAGGGGGAGGTGCGACTGCTGCAGCCGGTGCGGCAGCCGCAGCAGAGGTCGGCGCGGTGGCCGGTGCGTTCTGCGCGACCGTCCAGGCGCAGCTCAATCCACCGGCCAGCACCGCCAGCGCCAGCGCAATGCGCGAAAAGCGGGCGGAAGCCATGACAGAAGTGCCGGTGGTTTTTTGCATCGTCTTATTGTCCCTTTTCAGCCAGGAAAGCGTTGAAACCATGATCCAGATAGGCCGACAGCGGCAGCTCGTCGGACAGCACGGCCGCGTCGATGTCAGCCAGGTAGCTGACGCGCTTGGCATTTTCGTGCTGGTAGATGCCGGCGAACAGGATGATGCCCACCAGCAGCGGGGCAGCCACGCCCAGGCGGCTCCACCACGACGGTTTTTCAGGCGATGTCAGGGTGCCGCCAAAGGCGCCGGCCAGCACGGGCTGCTCCACGCGCTTGTGGATCGGCGCCTGCTTCTTGCGCGCCAGCGCCACGCGGCGCGCGGCCGACAGGCTTTGCAACGTGTCGTCGGACAGGTTGTCAAGATTGGCGTCAAGCGCCAGCTTCACCTTGTAGGCGAATTGCATTTCCTTGTTGGTCATAATGAGATTCCTTTGGCTCTGAGAGCTTGAGCCAGCGCGTGCGTTGCGCGGGAGCAATGGGTTTTGACGCTACCTTCGGAGCAACCCATGGCGGCGGCTGTTTCCGCCACGTCCATGTCCTGCCAATAACGCATCAGGAATGCTTCCCGTTGACGCGTTGGCAGCTTTTGTATTTCGGCATCGATGAGATTCAAGGTTTGCTGGCGCTCCACCTTGTCGGCGCTGGATTCGGCGGCTTCCGAGCCGTCTTCCGATTCCAGGCTCTCGAGCAGGTCGAAATCCTCGGCACCCTCGCCGTCGCCGCCATTGCCGCCAAAGCTGGAGAACAGGCTCACCCAGGTGTTGCGCACCTTTTCGCGGCGGAAGAAATCATGGATGGTGTTCTGCAGGATGCGCTGGAACAGCATCGGCAGCTCATCCACCGGCTTGTCGCCGTACTTCTCGGCCAGCTTGATCATTGCATCCTGAACGATGTCCAACGCGGCTTCATCCTTGCGCACGGCATACACCGCCTGTTTGAAGGCGCGGCGTTCGACACTTTCAAGAAAATCGGAGAGTTCTTTGTCAGTTGCCATGCAATACGGTGTGCCGGATGGGTATGGCCGATCAAATCAGGTAAAAACCTTCATGTGGGTCGGCTGAGATGCGAAAAATGCAATAAATCGTCAAAAAGCAGACCGAATCCTAGCAAAAATGGCCCTCTTTGTCCTGAAGTTTATCCGTGCAGGCAGGCGGGAACGCGAGTATTGGCAACGATTTCACCGGAATTCGCTTGACCAAAATGATGCAACGCATTACTGTCCTGTTCTCCGCCTCCCACATCTGGGGCGTTTTTATTTCTCGCCGGTGCTTCACATAAGGTCGTGCCGGTTCGAGGAAGCGCTTTATAGGTTTAAAGCTTGTTTGTTCTAACCCGCGCCACAAGCGCGAGGAATCAGTAAAAGTCGAACTTGATCCAAGGCTGAACGAGTCGCGTTGAGCGGCGTTTCAAACTCCACTACGGTTGGAGCGCAGAAACGGCGTGACCGCACAATAAAGGGATGCTGCCGGCAAGACGACGAATGCGATTCCGTCAGGAGAGAACATCCGATCAATTTCCAATGGACCTTGAAAGGAAGCAGCATGAGTGCTGAGCAACTCACCGGCGCGGACATACTCGTCCGATGCCTGGCTGAAGAGGGTGTTGAACACGTCTTCGGCTATCCTGGTGGCGCCGTCCTCTACATCTACGACGCAATCTTCAAGCAAGACAAATTCCAGCACATCCTGGTTCGTCACGAACAGGCCGCCGTGCACGCTGCGGACGCGTATTCGCGCAGTTCGCAGAAGGTCGGCGTGGCCATCGTCACCTCCGGCCCCGGCGTGACCAATGCGGTCACCGGCCTGGCGACGGCCTATATGGATTCGATTCCCATGGTGGTGATCTCCGGCCAGGTGCCGTCGACCGCCATCGGCCAGGACGCGTTCCAGGAGTGCGATACCGTCGGTATCACCCGCCCCTGCGTGAAGCACAACTTCCTCGTGAAGGATGTGAAGGATCTGGCGGAAACCGTCAAGAAGGCCTTCTATATCGCCACCACCGGCCGTCCCGGCCCGGTCCTGGTCGATATCCCGAAGGACATCACCATGCATACCTGCGCCTACGAGTATCCGAAGGCGGTGGAAATGCGTTCCTACAAGCCGGTCGACAAGGGTCACTCGGGCCAGATCCGCAAGGCGCTGCAGCTGTTGCTGTCGGCCGAGCGCCCGATGATCTACACCGGCGGCGGCATCATCCTGGCCAATGCGGCGCCGGAGCTGAACAAGCTGGTCGATCGCCTGGGCTATCCCTGTACCAATACCCTGATGGGCTTGGGTGCCTATCGCGCCTCCAGCGACAAGTTCGTGGGCATGCCCGGCATGCACGGTACCTACGAAGCCAACATGTCCATGCAGCATTGCGACGTGTTGATCGCCATCGGCGCGCGCTTCGATGACCGCGTGATCGGCAACCCGAAGCATTTCGCCTCGCATGCCCGCAAGATCATTCATATCGATATCGATCCGTCGTCGATTTCCAAGCGCGTCAAGGTCGACATCCCCATCGTGGGCAACGTCAAGGACGTGCTGCAGGAACTGCTGGCGCAACTGGATTCGGCCGAGACCCGCCAGAACGGCGCGGCGCTGGATGCCTGGTGGAAGCAGATCAACGAATGGCGCAAGCGTGATTGCCTGAAGTTCGCCACCTCCGACGAATTCATCAAGCCGCAATCGGTGGTGCAGAAGGTGTGGGAAGTGACCAAGGGCGATGCCTTCATCACCTCCGACGTCGGCCAGCACCAGATGTGGGCCGCGCAATACTACGGTTTCGACAAGCCGCGCCGCTGGATCAATTCCGGTGGCCTGGGCACCATGGGCGTGGGCCTGCCATACGCCATGGGCGTGCAGATGGCCAACCCGGACGCGACGGTCGCCTGCATCACCGGTGAAGCCTCGATCCAGATGTGCATCCAGGAACTGGCGACCTGCAAGCAGTATCACCTGACGCCCAAGATCATTCTCCTGAACAACCGCTTCCTGGGCATGGTGCGCCAGTGGCAGCAGATCGACTATGGTTCGCGCTATTCCGAGTCCTACATGGATTCGCTGCCGGACTTCAACAAGCTGGCGGAGTCCTACGGTCACGTCGGCATGAAAATCGAGAAACCGGGCGATGTCGACGGCGCGCTGCGCGAAGCCTTCGCCATGAAGGACAGGCTGGTCTTCATGAACTTCATCACGGATCAAACCGAGAACGTCTGGCCGATGGTCAAGGCGGGCAAGGGTTTGACTGAAATGTTGCTGGGTTCGGAGGATCTCTAACATGCGCCATATCATTTCTGTGCTGCTGGAAAACGAAGCCGGCGCATTGTCCCGTGTCGTGGGCCTGTTCTCCGCACGCGGCTACAACATCGAAACGCTCACCGTTGCACCCACCGAAGATTCGACCCTCTCACGCATGACCATCGTGACCTCGGGTTCGGATGATGTGATCGAACAGATCACCAAACACCTGAACCGCCTGATCGAGGTGGTGAAGGTCGTCGATCTGACCGAAGGCGCGCACATCGAGCGCGAACTGATGCTGATCAAGGTGCGCGCAGTGGGCAAGGAACGGGAAGAGATGAAGCGTACTGCGGATATCTTCCGTGGCCGCATCATCGACGTCACCGAAAAGACCTACACGATCGAGCTGACCGGCGCCAAGAGCAAGCTGGACGCCTTCATCGACGCCCTGGATCGCACCGCGATCCTGGAAACGGTCCGTACCGGCGGCTCCGGCATCGGCCGCGGCGAACGGATCCTGAAGATCTGATCGACCGCGCCAGCAGTACGCATCACACACACATACATACATTCAAATTCGAGTTACTCGGAACATAGGAAAAAATCATGAAAGTTTTCTACGACAAAGACGCAGACCTGTCCCTGATCAAGAACAAGAACGTGACCATCATCGGTTACGGTTCGCAAGGCCACGCCCACGCCCTGAACCTGAAGGATTCCGGCGTCAAGGTGACCGTTGGTCTGCGCAAGGGTGGTGCATCGTGGAACAAGGCTGAACAAGCCGGCCTGAAGGTCGCTGAAGTCAACGAAGCGGTCAAGGATGCCGACGTCATCATGATCCTGCTGCCGGACGAAAACATCGGCCAGGTCTATGCCGAAAACGTCGCACCCTTCGCCAAGCAAGGCGCCACCGTCGCCTTCGCGCACGGCTTCAACATCCACTATGGCCAGGTCGTGCCGCGCGCTGACCTGGATATCATCATGATCGCCCCCAAGGCTCCCGGCCACACCGTGCGTTCGACCTACAGCCAGGGTGGCGGCGTGCCGCACCTGATCGCCGTGCACCAGGACAAGTCCGGCTCCGCCCGTGACCTGGCCCTGTCGTACGCTACCGCCAACGGCGGCGGCCGTGCCGGCATCATCGAAACCAACTTCCGCGAAGAAACCGAAACCGACCTGTTCGGCGAACAGGCCGTGCTGTGCGGCGGTACCGTGGAACTGATCAAGGCCGGTTTCGAAACCCTGGTCGAAGCTGGCTACGCGCCGGAAATGGCTTACTTCGAGTGCCTGCACGAACTGAAGCTGATCGTCGACCTGATCTATGAAGGCGGCATCGCCAACATGAACTACTCGATCTCCAACAACGCCGAATACGGCGAGTACGTGACCGGCCCGCGCGTGATCAACGCCGAGAGCAAGGCTGCCATGAAGAAGGTGCTGGAAGACATCCAGACCGGCGAATACGCCAAGAGCTTCATCCTGGAAAACAAGGCCGGTGCACCGACCCTGATGTCGCGTCGTCGTATCAACGCTGAACACCAGATCGAAATCGTGGGCGAGAAGCTGCGCGCCATGATGCCCTGGATCAAGGCCAACAAGCTGGTCGACCAAAGCAAGAACTGATCGGTCTCTTGATGAGAAAAACGCCACGCTTCGCCGTGGCGTTTTTTTTCGTCCGCAGACAAAAGGGGGGGGGGCAGGGCATTGCCTTGTCGTTACGGCTTGTTGCACTTGGCCAAGAACCAATTCTTTACACTGGTCGTCGAAGTGGCGGGTAGCTGCTTCCCATATGAAGCTATCTTCACCCGTCCCCGACCAAGAATAAAGAGGATTCCTATGACACCTTCCCGCAAACTGATGCTGGGCGCGGCCCTGGCCGCTGCCTGCATCGCTGCGCAAGCCCAGACCCAGATGTCCGCCAGCGCCCCGGCCCCCGTGCCGACCAGCGGCACCCTGGTCGTAGTACCGGCCAACGGCGAGATCAGCGTGCCCAACGACCAGGCGCGCGTGACACTGCAAGTCGAGGAGCAGGACAAGGACAAGTCCGCCGCCGCCTCGCGCGTGAACCAGAAGATGAAGCAGGGTATCGAGCTGCTCAGGCGTCAGGACCCGCAAGCGGTCTTGAAGAGCTACGGCTACTACACCTACGCCGTCTATGCCGAGCCGCCGCAGGTGAGCCCGCAGCAGCCGCGCCAGCCGGCCAGGCCGCGTCAGGTGGTGGGGTGGCGCGTAGGTCAGTATCTGGAGATGACCACCGAGAACCTGGCCGCACTGCCCAAGACCGTCTCGTCCGCACAAGCGCTGATGAGCCTGAATGGCCTGCAATTCGGCCTCAGCCCGGCCGCTGCACGCAAGCTGGATGCCACGCTGGTCAACGCCACATATCGCAATCTCGAAGAGCGCATCGGCTTCATCGCCAATGCCATGCATCGTGCCCCGTCGGATGCCGTGATTGATACCGTGGACTTCGAGGGTTCCGGCAATTATGCGGCGCCGGCCGCCGCCCCCATGGCCAAGTCCATGATGATGCGCAACAACATCGCCCAGGAAAGCGACAGCGTCGCCGAGCCCAGCTTCGAACCGGGCGAATCTACCGTCACCATGCGCCTGGTGGGCAAGGTGCGCTTCAAGTAACCCGCCGGCCGCCCTCGGTGGCCATGTCAAGAATCGTCAACCGCCTCGGGTTGGCAGGGAGGGAGGCTATAATCGGCCTCCCTTTCCGTTTCAAGAAGATCATCTCATCATGCGGACTTTCACCAAGCTGCTCTTGCCGCTCTTTACCGCCCTGGTGGCCAGTACCGCCCACGCCGACATCTGCGCCGACCTGCGCGCCATCCACCAGCAGTCGCAATCGCATTTCGATGGCTGGAAGAAGGATGGGCCCGATTCGGTGATGAAGGAAGACAAGCGCGGTCCCATCTATCTCTCCAACTTCATGCTCGATGGCGCCGAGAGCTGCGCCATTACCAGCAATTCCTCGGTCTATACCTGCATCTGGCGCTATCCCTCGCCCGCTGACATGGGGCGCGCCTACCAGCGGCTGGTGAGCAATGTGAAGGCTTGTGCACCGCTGGCCAAGGAGCCGCCCGGCATCATCGCCGACGAACCCCAAGAGCGCCGTCAGGGCGACCTGCGCCAGATCACGGAAGTGACCGGCCTGGATTACGCCGATGCCGAAGTGACGATTCTGATCGGCCAGATGCAACTGAGCGGTCCGCGCGGTCTGGCGCGTAACGAACTCAAGCTGAGCTTCTCGCGTCCGCAGCCGCGCTGAGGTCACCCTGCAGTCAACCTGAGGCGCCGCGCATGAGGCGGCGCAGCTTCGCTCCTCAAAAACAGCGCACCATCGGCCCGCAATGCACCGCCACAGGCTTCCGGGCGGTGCATTTCATTGCATTTAACGGGCGCTGGACTAGAATAGGCACGCTTTTACTTTTGAACTTTCCGCGAGTACCGCGCGATCCCTGGAGCAACATTGAACAATAACCACTATCCCCATCCCATCATCGCCCGCGAAGGCTGGCCCTTCCTGACCATCGCCGTGGTCGTGGCAGCGCTGGCAACCTATTTCTGCGGCGCCTGGTCCTTCCCGCTGTGGATCATCGCGCTGTTCGTGCTGCAATTCTTCCGCGATCCGCCGCGCGTGATTCCGCAAGCCGCCAATGCCGTGCTGTCGCCGGCCGATGGCCGCATCGTCGTGGTGGCCCGTGCCCATGACCCCTACACCGACCGCGAAGCCCTGAAGATCAGCGTCTTCATGAACGTCTTCAACGTTCACTCCAACCGCGCCCCGGTGGATGGCAAGATCGAGAAGGTGCAGTACTTCCCCGGCAAGTTCGTCAATGCCGACCTCGACAAGGCTTCGCTGGAAAACGAGCGCAATGCCCTGGCCATCACCACCACCAGCGGTCACAGCGTGACCTGCGTGCAGGTGGCCGGCCTGATCGCCCGCCGCATCCTGTGCTATGTGAAGGCCGGTGACACCCTGGCACGTGGCCAGCGCTACGGTTTCATCCGCTTCGGCTCGCGCGTGGACGTCTACCTGCCGCTGACGGCCACTCCCAAGGTCACCGTCGGTGAAAAGGTCTCGGCCACCGAAACCATTCTGGCCGAACTCTGATCACACCTTGATGGCCTCACCGTGCCGCCACGGATGAGGCCCGCACGCAGACTGCATGCTGCGATTTCCGTCCTCCTCACTGATAGACATCGATGCCCACACTAAGACGACGCAAGGCCAAAGCCGGCATTCCCTTCCCGAAATCCCTGCGCAAGCCCAAGGCGGTGCAACTGGACGAGGCCGGGCAGGTCGTGGCGCGGCGGCGCTCGCGCGGCATCTACCTGTTGCCCAATGCCTTCACGACGGCCGCGCTTTTCTGCGGCTTCTACGCCATCGTCATGGCCATGAACCTGAAGTTCGACTTCGCCGCCATCGCCATCTTCGTGGCCATGGTGCTGGACAGCCTGGATGGCCGCGTGGCCCGCATGACCAACACCCAAAGCGAATTCGGTGCCCAGTACGACAGCCTGTCCGACATGGTTTCCTTCGGTGCCGCCCCGGCTCTGGTGGTCTATGAATGGTCGCTGCGCGGCATGGGCAAGCTGGGCTGGCTGGCGGCCTTCGTGTACTGCGCGGGCGGGGCGCTGCGCCTGGCCCGCTTCAATACCAACATCGCCGTGGTCGACAAGCGCTACTTCCAGGGCTTGCCCAGCCCGGCGGCAGCCGCCCTGGTGGCCGGTTTCGTCTGGCTGATGGATGACCTGCGCTTTGCCGGCACTGACCTCAGCTGGTACGGCTGGGTCATCACCCTGTATGCCGGTATCACCATGGTCACCAATGTACCGTTCTACAGTTTTAAGGATGTTAACTTCCGCAAGCCGGTGCCCTTCATTGCGGCGCTGCTGGTGGTGGTGGCGCTGGTGCTCATTTCCAGCGATCCGTCCAAGGTGCTGTTCGGCTTGTTCGTGCTGTATGGCCTGTCCGGCTATGGCGTCTACATCTGGCGCCGGCTCAAGGGCAAGCCAGTCAGCATCGTGCAGACCAAGGATGAACATGGCGAAGCTCCGCACTGAGTCAGCCTGACTTTCTTCCTGTAGAACGAGAAACACCCGGCCTTATGCCGGGTGTTTTTCATTCCGGCCAGCCACCGCCGTCCGTTCGGCCTTGCCGGGCAGGCAGGAGTCTCCTAGAATCCCCATGTAGACCTGTTACTGCATATCCCGCATGGCCGGTATGAATATGGTGATCGATTCTTCCTCCTTGAATTCGTTGGGCAGCCCGAACCCTTACAGTCTGGGCAGTCTCCCCTCGACCACCAATCCGGTGAGCGCCGGCAGCAATCCTGCGGCCGTCGCGCAGGCGGTGGAGCTGTCTTCGGAGGCGTCGGTGATCGTCACCCTGGGCGGGGGATCATCCGGCAATTCGGCGCAGACCTACAACGCGGCCGGGCTGTTCAATTCCATCGTCAATGCCGGCTCATCGGCGGGCACTTCCTCCGATCTCACCCAGAACCAGGCCACGCAGTCCTACTACCAGGGCGTGCTGGGCAGCATCGTCATGCCGGGCAGCACCTCGGGCGTCTATGACGGCTCGGGCATCTTTGCCGGGCAGGGGCTCAGTTCGCAGCTGTCCCTGCTGCTCAAGTCCGAACCTGACCTGACAGGCTCCATCGTCGAAGATATCGTCAACCAGAACGTGGTCGGCGGACTGATCTCGACCACGGCCTGAGCAACTTCCCTTTTCGTTCAGATCAATTCAAGTGTCGATGAAAGATGCCAGCTGTGCGCACAGCGCGGCATCCTGCGCACTGCGTTCGCTGATGCGGTGATCCACGCGCCCGGCAGGTCGATGATGCGGCAGGCGCTGGAGGCGGTGGACCAGCGTGTGGACCTGCTGGCCGGGCCTGCTGCGCAGCAGATCGGCCGCCAGCGTTTCCGCGCCCACTGCCAGGGCCAGCTCTTCGCGCAGACAGGCCTCAGGCGTGGACATCGCCTCAGTTGTCCGGATGACGGCGTTCGAGGCCGGGGGTGGTGGCGTAATAATGGCGTTTTGCTTCATACATCAGGGTGTCGGCACGTTGCACCACGTGTTCCAGGCGTTCGCCCGGTGTGGCGGTGGCCGCGCCCATCGACAGGCTCAGCGGGTGGCCCGAGTAGTACTGATTGTTCACTTCGACTAGTTTCTGGATCTGATCCATCAGCAACTGGCTGCCGCGTTCGTCGGTGGCCGGCAGCAGGATGGCGAATTCGTCCCCCCCGGTGCGCGCCACGCTGCCGGGGCGTTCCACCGCCTTGCCCAGCACCTCGCCGGCACGGCGCAGCAAGGCGTCACCGGCGGCATGGCCCAGCTCGTCGTTGACTTCCTTCAGACCATTGAGGTCGGCCACGATCACGCTGATCGGGAAGGGGCCCTTGCGCTCCAGGCGGTTCAGTTCATCCACCATGTAGGCGCGGTTGTACAGCTTGGTCAGTTCGTCATGCTTGCCCAGGAATTCCAGATAGGCTTCGGCCTTCTTGCGGGCGGTGATGTCGGTCAGTGCCACCAGGACCAGGTCCCAGTTGTCTTCATGGCCGGGGAAGACCGAGAACTGCAGGTGTACGTGCAGTGTTTCGCCGCTGAGCGAATAGTTGATCACTTCCCGTTGATGTAACAGGTTGCCGTTCCACAGCTCGATCAGTTGTTCGTTGAAGTGCGGGCGCATGTCGTCGCGGAATACGTCGGACAGGCGCGAGAACAAGGTCGCCTTGTCCGGCGCACCGAACATGGAAAGGGTCTGCAGGTTGACGTCGATGACGCGGATTTCCTGCATGCAGCGCTCCACGAATTCAGGATGCACGTCCGTGAAGGTGCGAAAGTCGGTGATGCCGATGCGGTGCAGATCATCGAAGAGGCGCTTGACCGCGCTGAAATCTTCCACCCACAGCGAAATGGGTGAATATTCGAACAGCCCGCGCGCATAGTTTTCGCTGCGCGAGAGCTTCTTGCGCGCGGTCTCGCGTTCGGTGACGTTTTCAATAGCCAGCAGCACGTAGTCCCAGCTTTCTTCGCTGCCAGGCATGATGCGGCCGGACAGCTGGATGTCCAGCCGCTTGCCGCCCAGGGTGTAGTTGACGGTATAGCTGGAGAAAGTGGTGCCGCCATTCCACAGCTGCACCATCTCATCGATGAAGGTCTCGATCATGTCATCCCGGAACACCTTGTCCAGGTTCGCCACCAGATGTTCCAGGTCGCGTGCTTCGTACCATTCCAGGGTGCGGCGGTTCACATCGACCACGCGGATCTGCATGGCGCAGGCCTGTGCACGGCGGTGATCCTGGGTGAGGTAGCTGCGCAGGTCGGTGACGCCTTCGGCGCGCCACTGGTCGAACAGGCGTTTCAAGCCGCTGTAATCCTCTTTCCAGAGTGAAACAGGGGTCAGATCGAAAGTCTCTTGTTCGGAAAGGGCCGGGATGGCATCCGGGGCGACGCTGGCGAGGGAGGTTGTGGTCGGCATAACATTTCATCTTCTACGGATGATGAAGTGTAATGTTTTACCGAAACTGTCGCATCACTTCCCTCACTGCATTCTCACTATTTGTGCAAGTTGATGACTGAAATATCAGTTAACTTGCAGATTCATTGACGCAGGCCGTGTTTGGGCCGATAAATCTGCATTTCTGCGACGAAGCCGGTCAGCGTCCCGGCCCCCAACCCAGGCGGGGACGCGACTGCTGCAGACGGCGCAGCAGCGCCGTCACCGACGCCCACCCGGGCCGGCCAACAGGACGCAGGCACAGCAGTTCGCCACCCTGCGGCGAGAGCACGCCAATCCAGCCCGCCTGCGACAACACCAGCCGTTCGCCATCGGCGAGTCGGGTCTGGCGGCTGACCAGCCGGTCCAGTTGCCATTGCGCCGGTTCGGTTACCCGCAACTCGGCAGCATGGCAGAGCAACTGGGTGCCGGCGGGCAGCCACAGTTGCAGAGGCTGGCCCGGCAGCAGGGGCAGCGCTTGCGTGGTGGTCCGGGCGGGGAGCGGGCTGGGCATGGTGTTCTCCTTGTTGATGGGTCAGCCTGCAGTCTAGGCAGGGCCGCCCAAGGCAAACAGGCACAGGAAAATGCACTCTGCTGCGCAACAGGCGGCGCTTTTTTGTTCTGTTACCCCTGCATTTGGCCTACTCTGTATCTGTTCTGGTCTCAGCCTCAATAAGATGATGACTGTTATGGATACCCGCCTGCACCTCCCCGATCTCGCGCCTGCGGCACCGCTGCCCGGCACCCCGGAAACCGGCCGCCAGCCGCTGTATCGACGTCTGGCCGAGCATTACCAGGGCGCCATCCAGTCCGGCACCCTGGTGGCGGGCGATCGCATGCCCTCGGTCCGCGACCTGATGCGCCAGCACCAGGTCAGCCTGTCGACCTCCCTGCAGACTTTGCGCCATATGGAAGAGGGCGGCTGGCTGGAGGCGCGTCCGCGCTCCGGCTATTTCGTGCGCCAGCCGCGCCGCTCGGCGATCCGCCCGGTGCAGGAGCCCAAGAGCCTGATGGCGATCGATCCCGAGCAATACGCGGGCATCCATGAAAAGGTCTCCAGGTACATCGCCTTGCGCCAGAGCGGTGCGCCCCGCATCGACCTCTCCGGCATGACCTGTGCCCCCGAACTGTATGCGGTGGAAACCCTGAAGCAGGCCGCCATGCGCGCCCTGCGCGAGCGGCCCGAACTGCTCACCAGCGCCATGCCGCACAACGGCAATGCCACCTTCCGCCAGGCGGTGGCGCGGCGCGCACTGCATCACGGCATGCGCATCGATCATGAAGAAGTGGTGGTCACCCACGGCTGCATCGAAGCGCTCAACCTGGCCCTGCGTGCCGTGGCCGGGCCGGGCGACACCATTGCGGTGGAGTCGCCCACCTATTTCGGTTTGCTGCAGGCGCTGGAAAACCTGGGCATGAAGGCGCTGGAAATCCCCACCAGCCCGCACACCGGCATCTCGGTCGAAGCGCTGGAACTGGCGGTGCGTACCTACGGCAACATCAAGGGCGTGGTGGTGGTGCCCAATCTGCAGAATCCGCTGGGCTGCATCATGCCCGACGAGCACAAGGACAAGCTGGTACGCCTGTGTGAAGAATTGCGCCTGCCCCTGATCGAAGACGACGCCTACTCCGAGCTGGCCGACGGCAGCGCCGCCCCGTCCAGCCTCAAGAGCCGCGACCGCAGCGGCAATGTGATCTATTGTGCGTCCCTGAACAAGGTGCTGGCGCCGGGCATGCGGCTGGGCTGGATGAATGGCGGACGCTGGCATGAACGGGTCAAGATGCTCAAGTTCACCCATACCCGCGCCAACGAGGAATGGACTCAGGTGACCGCCGCCGATTTCATCGCCAGCCCCGCCTACGACCGCCACCTGCGCCGCCTGCGCCAGTTGCTCAAGGAGCAGCGCGAACGCATGGCCGAGTCGATTGCGGCCTATTTTCCCGAAGGTACGCGCCTGAACGTCCCCAATGGCGGGGTGGGGCTGTGGGTGGAGCTGCCGGTGCAGGTCTGTTCCCAGCAGTTGTTCGAACGCGCCCTGGCCGAGGGCGTGGGTGTCTCGCCGGGGGCGATCTTCTCCAATTCCAACCGCTATGGCCATTTCCTGCGTATCTGCTGCGGCCATCCCTTCACCCGCGAGCTGGACCAGGCACTGCGCCGGCTGGGGAGTATCGGTCACAGCCTGGCAGGCCTGTAGCGTCGGGCAAACATCCCGGTGAATCAGGCATTGCCCGAAAGGACAGTCTGCTGCAGACTTGTAAAGACAATGTAAAGAGCGCGGGTCGACCATGCCGCGCCGCATGCGCTTTACGAGGGGAGAGCAGGCCATGCCTGAGCCGCAGCACAGTTTGGAAATCCAGCCGCACCCCATGGCACGCCTGCACGCGGCCATCGATGCCCATATGGCCGGCCGGCTGGAAGAGGCCCGCGCTGTCTATGAGGCGGTGCTTGAAGAAGATCCCATCGAACCGGTGGCGCTGCATTTTTACGGCATCTGGCTGCATCAGGCCGGCCGCCACGCCGAGGCGCTGGACAAGCTGGAACTCTCCAGCGCTCTCGAACCTGACAATCCGGCCTGGCACAACGACCTGGGCAATGTGCTGTTCGCGCTGGGCGAGCTGGAAGCGGCGGCGCAGGCCTACGGTGCGGCGCTGGAGATCACGCCGCAAGACCATACGGTCTGGAACAATCTGGGCGCGGCCCGCCTGCAGCAGAACCGCAATGACGAGGCCATCGCCGCCTTTGAGCGCGCCGTGGCCATCGCGCCCGATTTCGTGCCGTCGCTGCTGCATCTGGGCAGCCTCTTCGAAGCGGCCGGCGACAAGATGCAGGCGTCGCACTATCAGTGTCGCGCCTACGTGCTGCCGCCCATGGAGGGCAAGTCCTGGCAGATGGTCGGGATTTCCTTTTACTTTCTGGGGCGTCTGGAAGAAGCGGCACAAGCCTATCGCCAATGGCTGGCCAGCGAACCCGACAATCCGATTGCGGCCCACATGCTGGCCGCCTGCTCGCAGCGCGACGTGCCGGCGCGCGCCTCGGACCGCTACATCGAAGCGCATTTCGACCGCTATGCCGAGACCTTCGAAACCCATCTGCTGCAAGGCCTCGGCTATCGCGGGCCCAGCCTGATCGCCCAGGGGGTGGCGCTGGTGGCGCAGCCGGCGCGCCAGTTCATTACGGTGGACATCGGTTGCGGCACCGGCCTGTGCGGTCTCGGGCTGCGGGCGTATTCACGCCATCTGACCGGCATCGACCTGGCCGGCAAGATGCTGGAAAAAGCCGCCGCGACCGGCCATTACGACCAGCTCGACAAGGCCGAGATCAGTGACTACCTGGGGCGTCATCCGCAGTCCTGGGATCTCATGACGGCCGCTGACGCGATGATCTACTTCGGGGATCTGCACGGGGTGCTGAGGGCGGTGGCCACCGCCTTGAAACCGGGCGGCTACTTCATCTTCACGGTGGAGGCGCTGACGCCGCAGGATGCGGCCGGGGAGGGATATTGCCTGCATGCCAGCGGACGCTATCGTCATGGCCGTGATTATGTGCGTACCCGCTTGCAGGCCGAGGGGCTGGAGATTCTTCACGACAGCGACCAGGTCTTGCGCGAAGAAGTGCGCCAGCCGGTGGCCGGCATGCTCTTCGTGGCGCGCCGGCTGTAAACCGGCGGCCCCGGTGAATGGCTGCGATCAGGCAGCAGCCTGGAGTGCGGCTTCTACCTTGGCGCGGCGGGGGATGGGTTCCACCGCACCGTAGCCGGTAGTGGAGAGAGCGGCGGCGACGTTGGCGTAGCGCGCCGCACGGAAGGGATCGCTCCCCGCCATCAGCTCGGCCATGAAGGCTCCGCCAAAGCAGTCGCCCGCGCCCGTCGCATCCAGCGCCACGACAGGATAGGGCGCGACCATCCGGCGCTCTTGCGGCGTGGCTACGTAGCAGCCTTCGTGGCCCAGCTTGAAGGCCACCAGCCTCACGCCATAGTCCAGCAACTGATCGACGATGGCATCGCGGTCATCCAGCCCGGTCAGCATCGACACATCTTCCCAGCTCGGCAGGCAGACATCGCACAGCCGGAAGGCCTCGGCCATCTTCTCGCGCGCACGTTCCAGCGGCCACAGGCGCAGCCGCAGGTTGGTGTCCAGAGAGGTGGTCACGCCCGCTGCGCGGGCATGGGCCAGGGCCGCCAGGCCGGCGTCACAGGCACTCTCGCTGATGGCCAGGCTGATGCCGGAGAGGTGCAGCGCGCCCGCAGAAGCAATGGCCTGCAAGGGCAGGTCCGCTGTGCGATAGCGGCTGGCCGCCGAGCCGGCGCGGCGATAGTGGAAGTGGTGGCCCTCCTGGTCATGCGTGACGAAATACAGGCCCGTGCTGCCACCGGCTTGTACCGCCACGTGTTGCGCATCGACGTTCTCGCGCCGCCACAGGTCCAGCAGGTCCTGGCCGAAATGATCGTCGCCCACTGCGCTGAGGTAAGCGCAGGCCGCACCCTGGCGGGCTGCGGCGATGGCGAAGTTGGAGGTGTCGCCGCCAAAGCCCTGCAGGTACTGGCGCGGCGACTCGATGCGCTGGTTGAATTCGACCATGGCTTCGCCGTAGGCGAGGATGGGTTTGCTCATGTTCTTGGCGCCCATCGCTGCATCAGAAGAAGGTCTGCACGATGTCGGTCACATCGAAGCGCTGATCCACCACCACCAGGTGACGCCACTTGTCGAAGGTGAGGCAGGGATGCGAGATGTCGAAGGCGATCATGTCGCCGACCCGGATGTCGTCGCCCTCGGCAATCTTCAGGTAGGCGTGCTGGTCCATCATGCCGGTCACTTCCCAGTGCGCCGGGGTGGCTTGCGGTTGCGTGTCCTGGCCCGGGCGGAAGCGCGTGACCGGGGCCGGCAGTCCGGCGTCGAAGGCGGCATCGCGCTTGCCCAGGGCGATGATCGCCTTGTCGGATTCGGGGATCGATTGCACGTACGCCCACAGTTGCAGGGCAGGCTGCAACTGGCTGCGCATGCTGTGCGCCACCGGATTGCGCACCTGGATCTGCGACTGCGCGGCACGGTAGATGCCCACGTCGTGGGTGAGATAACAGCCCGGGCGCAGCACCACCTCCAGCGGCGCACCGATGTCGGCCTGGCCGAATTCCTCGGCCACCACGTCGTACCAGGCCGAGCCGGCACCGGTCAGCACGGCCGGCCCCCTTGCCAGGCGGCGCGCCAGATGGCCTTCTGCGGCCAGCTCCTTGAGGCAGGCCACCGCACGTTGCAGGAAGCGCCGGATGTCGGCCTCTTCCTTGAGCACGCCTTCATACACTTCCACACCGGCCAGCGCGATGCTGTCCCAGCGCGCCACGGCCTGCAGCACGGCCTGTTGTTGCGCTTCGTCGCGCACGCCGGTGCGGCCACCCGCCGGACCCAGTTCCAGCAGCACGTTCAGGGTTTGCTTGCGCTCGGCGAAGAAGCGGCCGAGCTGATCGACCAGCGCGGCCGAATCGACCAGGCAGAAAAACTCGAAAGAGTGATCGGCCAGCATGTCCGAGATGATCGCCATGTTGCGCTTGCCCACCAGCTGGTTGGCCATGATCACGCGGCGCACGCCGTGGTGATAGGCGGCCAGGGTCTGATGGGCGGTGGCCAGGGTGATGCCCCAGGCGCCCGTGTCGAGCTGGCGCGCGAACAGCTTGGGCGCCATGGTGGTCTTGCCGTGCGGTGCCAGCTTGACCTGGTACTGGCCGACGAAATCCTGCATCCACTTCAGGTTGTGCGCGATCTTTTCCTCATACAGCACCGCAGCCGGCAGGCTGATGTCTTCATTGAGCAGGTTCCAGCGCACGCTGCCAGCCTGATGCGGCGCGAGCGGCTGGGCCAGTGCGCCCAAGCCCTTGTTGAGCGGGTCGATCATGCCGGCCTGAAACTGTGCTTGGTAATTTGTATCACTCATCGATTTAATTCCTGTGAAATTAGGATTGACGTAATAATATCCTTGAATCTAGTATGTTTACGCCGTGTT
Source organism: Herbaspirillum sp. DW155 (assembly GCF_037076565.1). NCBI lineage: Bacteria > Pseudomonadati > Pseudomonadota > Betaproteobacteria > Burkholderiales > Oxalobacteraceae > Herbaspirillum > Herbaspirillum sp. DW155. The sequence goes on from NZ_AP029028.1 coordinate 1,811,042, forward strand.
AGTAAATAACATAAATTGTTTGCATGGCGCCCTCCGGGGCCGGTTTCTTCTTCGCCGGCAGGTTCCCGCAGACTGATTCTTTCCTTCCCATGGCACAGACACTGGACATCATTTCCCGCATCACCGAGCGCAGCAGCACCTTGCGTTTTGCCGAACAGAAGGTGGCCGAAGCGATCCTGGGCGATCTCTCTGCGGCCGCCAGTGCCAGCATTGGCGAACTGGCCGACAAGGCCGGGGTGTCGGTGGCCAGCGTGACGCGCTTTGCCAAGGCCATGGGCTGCCGCGATGTGCGCGAGTTCAAGTTCCTGCTGGCGCAGGCGGTGGCCGTGGGGCAGCGCTTTTTCGATGGGGCCAGAACGGTGCCCTCCGACCAGCCGCCGGAACTGGCCGACGTGGTTTATCGCGACATCCACGCCGTGCTGGAACTGAACCGCGCCATGCTCAACCCGGAGATGCTCATGCAAGCCGCGTACCTGCTGCTGGAGGCGCGCATGATCTACTGCTTCGGCATGGGGGGCGGTTCCACCATGATGTCCGACGAGGCGCGCTACCGGCTGGTGCGCCTGGGCCGTCCGGTGGCGACCTATCACGATGCGGTACTGCAGAAGATGGTGGCGGCCACCCTCGACAAGGATGACGTGCTGCTGGTCTTCTCCACCACCGGCAGCGTGCCGGAGCTGCTGGCCAGTTGTGAAGTGGCGCGCGAATACGGCGTGAAGCTCATCGCCATCACCGCACTGGGCTCGCCGCTGGCGAAGATGGCCGATGTGCTGCTGCCCATCAAGACGCTGGAAACCGACCTGATTTTCAAACCGTCCTCGTCGCGCTACGCCATGATGGCGACGCTGGACATGCTGGTGCTGGAGCTGGCCCTGCTGCACAAGGAAAGCAGCCAGGAACGCCTGCGCCGCCTCAAGTACGTGCTCGACGCGCACCGTGGCGGCGGTGACCTGCACCAGCCCCTGGGAGACTGACATGACATCCACTGCGCATGCTGCAGGTGGCGACCAACACTGTGACACCCTGATCCGCCATGCGCTGGTCATCGATGGCAGCGGCGCCGAGCCGGTGCCGGCCGACGTGGCGATCCGCGCCGGCCGTATCGCCGCCATCGGTCAGCTTGACGGCTGGCGCGCCGCACAGGAAATCGATGGCCGTGGCCGCGTGCTTTCGCCCGGCTTCATCGACGTGCACACGCATGACGATACCAACGTCATCCGCACGCCCGAGATGTTCCCCAAGCTGTCGCAGGGCGTGACCACGGTAGTGGTCGGCAACTGCGGCATCAGCGCTGCACCGGTCACGCTCAAGGGCGATCCGCCGGACCCGATGAATCTGCTGGGCAAGTCCGAAGCCTTCCACTATCCCAGCTTTGCCAGCTACGTCGAGGCCGTCAATGCGGCTCAGCCATCGATCAACGTGGCCGCGCTGGTGGGGCACACGGCGCTACGCAACAACCATATGGATCGCCTCGACCGCGCGGCCACCGACGAAGAAATCGCCGGCATGCGCGCGCAATTGTGCGAGGCGCTCGAACATGGTGCGCTGGGACTATCCACCGGCCTGGCCTATGGCAATGCCATCAATGCGCCCACTGAAGAGGTGGTGGCTCTGGCCGAGCCGCTGGCGCAATTCGGCGGGCTGTATGCCACCCACCTGCGCAGCGAGTTCGCCGACATCCTCGATGCAATGGAAGAAGCCTTCCGCATCGGCAAGCATGCACGGGTGCCGGTGGTGATCTCGCACCTCAAGTGCGCCGGCGTGGAAAACTGGGGGCGCAGCAGCGAAGTGCTGCAAGCGCTGGAAGCGGCCTCGCGCCACCAGCACGTGGGCTGCGACTGCTATCCCTATACCGCCAGCTCGTCCACGCTGGACCTCAAACAGGTGACGTCCGACTACGACATCCAGGTCACCTGGTCGGAGCCCCATCCGGAGCAGGGCGGCAAGATGTTGAAGCAGATCGCCGCCGAGTGGGGTGTCGACCTGCATGCGGCAGCCGCGCGCCTGATGCCGGCGGGGGCGGTGTATCACTGCATGGCGGACGATGACGTCAATCGCATCCTCTCGCACCCGGCCACCGTGGTGGGTTCTGACGGGCTGCCCAACGATCCATTGCCGCACCCGCGCCTGTGGGGCGCCTTCCCGCGCGTGCTGGGCTATTACAGCCGCGAGCAGAAACTCTTTTCGCTGGCCACGGCGGTCCACAAGATGACCGGCCTGTCGGCGCAGCGCTTCGGCCTGGCGCAGCGTGGTCTGGTACGCGCGGGCTATCACGCCGATCTGGTGCTGTTCGATCCCGAGACCATCCGCGATGCCGCCAGCTTCACCGATCCCATGCAGCCCGCACATGGCATCGAGGCGGTGTGGGTCAATGGAGAACTGGCCTATCGCGGCAAGGACAAGCAGGCCACCAGCGCCCGTGCGGGACGCTTCCTGGCGCGCACGGTGCAGAAAACGTCAGGGCTGGATTCTTAACTTCAGGTTTCAAATCGATTTTTCAAATTCAAATTCAAATTCAAATTCAAGTTCAACAGAGGAGCAGCAATGAGCATTCAACGATTTGGTGTGGAAGGCGGCAGTGGCACCGGTGGTCAGCATCTTCCCTTTGCGCGTGCGGTCGCCGCTGATGGCTGGCTGTACGTATCGGGCCAGGTGCCCATGGAAAATGGCGAAGTGATCGACGGCGGCATCGTGGCGCAGTCGCACAAGGCCATCCAGAACGTGCTGGCCATCCTGAAGGAAGCCGGCTACGGCCCCGAGCACGTGGTGCGCTGTGGCGTGTGGCTCGATGATGCACGCGACTTCCCGTCCTTCAACAAGGTCTTCAAGGAATATTTCGGCGCCAACCCGCCGGCCCGCGCCTGCGTGGTCTCCAGCATGGTGGTGGACTGCAAGGTCGAGGTGGATTGCGTGGCCTTCAAGCGTTGAGCCTGGTCACGGCAGGGCAGTGCCTGGCGCTGCCTGGTCATGTGCAGTGACGAATGAATAGAACGAAAAGAACAAAAAAAATAAAAGATTTAAACGATATAAAAGATTTGTGGATGTGGCAGTTCATGTTTGCCGGCAGGGGTGCTGTATCGCTGGCGGTGTCTTTTACCTTCTGAAGAGGAGCAACAGATGGAGGCTGTACAAGGAAGTGCGCTACTGGTCTATGCACTGGTAGCGGTGATCGCACTGATCGTGCTGATCGCCAAATTCAAGATGAATCCCTTCATCGTGCTGATTGTGGTGTCGCTGGTGCTGGGCCTGGCGGTGGGCATGCCGATGGGCAATATCGTCAAGGCCTTCGAGACCGGCGTGGGTGGTGCCCTGGGTCACATCGCGCTGGTGGTGGGTCTGGGTACCATGCTGGGCAAGATGATGGCCGAGTCGGGCGGTGCCGAGCGCATCGCCAATACGATGATCCAGGCCTTCGGTGAAAAGAACGTGCACTGGGCCATGATGACGGTGGCCTTCATCGTCGGCCTGCCGGTGTTCTTCGAAGTCGGCTTCGTGCTGCTGGTGCCGATTGCCTTCAACGTCGCCAGACGCACCGGTACCAACATGGTGCTGGTCGGTATCCCCATGGTGGCCGGCCTGTCGGTGGTGCACGGCCTGATCCCGCCGCACCCGGCCGCGCTGCTGGCGGTGACCGCCTATAGCGCCGACATCGGCCGCACCATCCTGTATGCGTTGATCGTCGGTATTCCTACGGCCATCATTGCCGGCCCGATCTTCGGCAAGCTGATCTCCAGGGTGGTGATCCCCAATCCGGATAATCCGCTGGTCTCGCAGTTCGTCGACGAGGGCAAGAAGGACCGTGAACTGCCGGGCTTCGGCATCACGCTCTTCACCATCCTGTTGCCGGTGGTGCTGATGTTGATCGGCAGCTGGGCCGACCTGTTCTTCGCGCCCAAGACCTTCGCCAATGATTTCCTGAGGCTGATCGGCAACTCCGTGATCGCCCTGCTGATCGCCACGCTGGTGAGCTTCTGGACCTTCGGCCGCGCCCGTGGTTTCGGGGCCGACCAGATCCTGAAGTTCACCAACGAATGTCTGGCACCGATCGCCAGCATTACGCTGGTGGTGGGTGCGGGTGCGGGCTTCGGACGCATCCTGATGGATGGCGGCGTCTCCAAGGCCATCGTCGGCATCGCTACCGATGCGCATCTCTCGCCGCTGCTGCTGGGCTGGTTCGTGGCGGCGCTCATCCGCGTGGCGACGGGTTCGGCGACGGTGGCCATGACCACCGCCTGCGGCATCGTTGCCCCCATCGTCTCTACCGTGGGCGGCGTGCGCCCGGAACTGATGGTGCTGGCCACCGGCGCCGGTTCGCTGATCCTGTCGCACGTCAACGATGGCGGCTTCTGGCTGGTCAAGGAGTATTTCAACATGACCGTGCCGCAGACCTTCAAGACCTGGACCGTGATGGAAACCCTGGTCTCGGTGCTGGCGCTGCTGTTCACGCTGGCACTGGCCACCGTGATCTGATGTTGCGCAGATCGCCCTGCTGAAAAATGAAAGGCTGTCCGGAGCGATCCGGACAGCCTTTCTTTCTTGCTCAGGCGTAACGCCCGCGTGCTGTTCTCAGTTGCGCAAACGCGAATCGTCGAAGCGCGGATCCGGTCCGTTCTCGACCTTTTCCACGATGCCCTGGTCGTTGAAGTACACCGTCATCTGCGAATTCCAGACGCCGCTTTCCTTGAAGCCGTAGTTCCAGGCTTCAAAGGGAATGCGCGCATAGCGCGTCACTTCGGTGGGACGGCCGACCCAGCGCAGGACGTCGAGCTTGGTGTCGAGCTTGGGGCGGATGGCGTGGAAATTCTGCAGGGTCCAGACTTGCTCATAGGAAATGAGGCGATGGTCCGCGCCGATGCGGGCCATGTACTGGTACTGACCGAAGGCGCCTGCCGCATATTCGAAGACCCGGCCGTTGCCGTCCGGATACACGTTGGTGGGCGCACCCAGGCGGGCCACCACCTGGTCTTCAGGTTCGCCCGGCTGTACCGGTGGCTGCAGCAGGGAAGCGCAGCCCGACAGCGCGGCAGCGGCCAACAGGGCGGCAGCCAGCCTGGGACGGGCGGCTTGCATGAGGGAAGCGGGGGATTGCATGTCGACTCCTGGTTGGATTGTCATTCCGGCATTCTGTGGCAGCGGCGCCGCGTTATTGGCCGGCTGGCGGACGCGCTTGCTTGCCAATGTTGGTCGGAATGACTTTTTGCTATATAATTTCGCGTCCGGTCGGTTTGACCGGATTCTCATTTTTTGTTCACGGTATGCAGGGCAGGAATTTTCCGACGCTCCGCACACCGCTTGTGAAAGGTAAAAGCAATGTCCATCGAAAAAGCAGCCAAGGCTGCCATTATCTCCGAAAACGCCCGCGGCACGAACGACACCGGTTCTCCGGAAGTGCAAGTGGCGCTGCTGACCGCACGTATCAACGACCTGAACGGCCACTTCAAGGCCCACGTCAAGGATCACCACTCCCGTCGTGGCCTGATCAAGATGGTCAACCGTCGCAAGAGCCTGCTGTCCTACCTGAAGAACAAGGACGCTGACCGTTACCGCGCCCTGATCGAGAAACTCGGTCTGCGCAAGTAATTTGACTCCGCGTCTGGGTCTCGGGGTGTGCGCCTCGGACCACCACGAAATGCCTGCGTCACTCGTTGACGCGGGCATTTTGTTTTTTGCGATTCCGCAAGCTCAGGCATAAGCCGGAGCGAGCGTCATCGCAAACGCCCCCCTCGGGCAGGAATGCATCATCGTTTCATCGCGGCAGGCTGTTTGTGTGATCAATGCCGCGTTCGTCGTGAGTGACCGGTTTCGCCGGCCACTGTGGTGAGGTGAACGACAGCGCCTGAAAATCTGTCGGCAAAAGGAAGCCGTGCACCGCGGACACAGTCGGGGCCGGCTCCATAAAAGAAAGGAAATACCGTGTTCAATAAAGTAACCAAGACCTTCCAGTACGGTCAGCATCAAGTGACCCTGGAAACCGGCGAAATCGCTCGCCAGGCTTCTGGCGCCGTGATGGTGTCGGTGGAAGACACCGTTATCCTGGCGACCGTCGTGGCCCGCAAGGAAGCCAAGCCCGGCCAGGACTTCTTCCCCCTGACCGTCGACTACATCGAAAAGACCTATGCAGCCGGCCGTATCCCCGGCGGTTTCTTCAAGCGTGAAGGCAAGCCTTCCGAAAAGGAAACCCTGACCTCGCGCCTGATCGATCGCCCGATCCGCCCGCTGTTCCCGGAAGGCTACCTCAACGAAGTGCAGGTGATCATCCACGTGCTGTCGGTGAACCCGGAAATCGATCCGGACATCCCCGCCATGATCGGTGCGTCGGCTGCCCTGTCGCTGGCCGGCATCCCCTTCAACGGCCCCGTGGGCGCGGCCCGCGTCGGTTACATCGACGGCCAGTACGTGCTGAACCCGACCACTTCGCAACTGAAGTCCTCGCAGCTGGACCTGGTGGTGGCCGGTACCGAAACCGCCGTGCTGATGGTGGAATCCGAAGCCGATCAACTGTCCGAAGAAGTCATGCTGGGCGCCGTCGTGTTCGGTCATGAACAGTCCAAGGCCGTCATCGAAGCCATCCACGCCCTGGTGCGTGACGGCGGCAAGCCGGAAGTCCAGTGGACCGCCCCGGCCAAGAACGAAGCCCTGATCGCGCGCGTGGCACAGCTGGCCGAAGGCCCGCTGCGCGAAGCCTACCAGACCAAGGACAAGCAGGCCCGTACCGAAAAGCTGAAGGCTGTCTCGGCCCAGGTCAACGAAGCCCTGGTCGCTGAAGCCGCTGCCAACAACGGCGTGGCTGCGGATGCTGCCGAAGTCGGTTCCATCCTCTTCGACCTGGAAGCCAAGATCGTGCGTTCGCAGATCCTGGAAGGCGAACCCCGCATCGACGGCCGGGACACCCGCACCGTGCGTCCGATCTCGATCCGTACCGGCGTGCTGCCGCGTACCCACGGCTCGGCCCTGTTCACCCGTGGCGAAACGCAAGCCCTGGTCATCGCGACCCTGGGTACCGCACGCGACGAGCAGAAGATCGACGGCCTCCTGGGCGAATACTCCGACCGCTTCATGCTCCATTACAACATGCCTCCGTTCGCCACCGGCGAAACCGGTCGCGTGGGCACTCCGAAGCGCCGCGAAATCGGCCACGGCCGCCTGGCCAAGCGCGCGCTGATCGCTGCGCTGCCGGCCGCTGACGAGTTCAGCTACTCGGTGCGCCTGGTCTCGGAAATCACCGAGTCCAACGGTTCCTCCTCGATGGCATCGGTGTGCGGTGGCTGCCTGGCCCTGATGGACGCCGGCGTGCCGATGAAAGCCCACGTGGCCGGCATCGCCATGGGCCTCATCAAGGAAGGCAACAAGTTTGCCGTGCTGACCGACATCCTGGGCGATGAAGATCACCTGGGCGACATGGACTTCAAGGTGGCCGGTACTGCCAACGGCATTACCGCCCTGCAGATGGACATCAAGATCCAGGGCATCACCAAGGAAATCATGCAGGTCGCGCTGGAGCAGGCCAAGGAAGGCCGCCACCACATCCTGGGCAAGATGCAGGAAGCCGTGCCGGCCGGCCGTGCCGAGCTGTCCGACTTCGCACCGCGTCTGATCACCATCAAGATCAATCCGGAAAAGATCCGTGACGTGATCGGCAAGGGCGGCGCCGTCATCCGCGCGCTGACCGAAGAAACCGGCACTCAGATCGACATCAGCGACGAAGGCGTGGTCACCATCGCCTCCGTGGATGCCTCGGCTGGTCAGGAAGCCAAGCGCCGCATCGAAGAGCTGACCGCTTCCGTGGAAGTGGGCAAGGTCTACGAAGGCACCGTCCTGAAGCTGCTGGACTTCGGCGCCATCGTCCAGGTCCTGCCGGGCAAGGATGGCCTGCTGCACATCAGCCAGATCGCCAACGAGCGCGTCAACGCCGTGGCCGACTACCTGAAGGAAGGCCAGCAAGTGCGCGTCAAGGTTCTGGAAACCGATGACCGCGGCCGCCTGAAGCTGTCGATGAAGGCTGCCCAGGCTGAAGAAGGCGACGCTGCCGCTGGGCAAGAAGCGCAGTAATCCTTCTGCCTGCACAGGCAACAAGGAAATCCCCCGTGCCGCAAGGCCGGGGGATTTTTTTTTTTATGCGCGCAAGAGGATGCGGACAATCTGCCCAAGTGATTTCGAACCAAAAGTATGCGATTCTGTCCGTCTGCTTTGAGGGACATCAAGGTTCCGGTGTGCCGCGCTCATCAGGGGAGGCGCGGTCATGCCTGCAGATAGACCTGCAGATCCGAATAGAGAGTAGGGGACAGCTGCGCCGCCAGGTCACAACGCCAAGTGACCGGCATGCGCGGACAGAACAACACGTTACTTTTGAAAGGAAGGCAATGCCCCACGTCATCATCATCGGTTGCGGCTTCGGCGGTCTGGCCGCTGCGCGTGAACTGGCCCATGCCGATGTGCGCATCACCATGATCGATCGCAGCAATCACCACCTGTTCCAGCCCTTGCTGTACCAGGTCGCCACGGCCGGGCTGTCGGCCCCGGCCATCAGCGCACCGATCCGCGCCATCCTGGCGCAGCAGCGCAATCTCACCACGCTGATGGCCGCCGTGACCGGGATCGATACCGCCGGCAAATCCGTCACGTTGGAAGACGGCAGCGTGCTCGGCTATGACTACCTCATCGTTGCCGCAGGCTCCACGCACAGCTACTTCGGCCACGATGAGTGGCGCACGCTGGCCCCCGGCCTGAAGACACTGGAAGACGCCTTCGAGATTCGCAAACGCATCCTGATGGCCTTCGAACGCGCCGAGCGCGAGACCGATGCACGGCGCCGCCAGGAATGGCTGACTTTCACCGTCATCGGCGGTGGCGCCACCGGCGTGGAGATGGCCGGTACGCTGGTGGAAATTGCGCGGCATACCTTGTCGGGCGAATTCCGCAATATCGATCCGCATTCGGCGCGGGTGGTACTGGTGGAAGGTTCCGAGCGCGTGCTGGGAGCGTATCCGGAGGATCTGTCCGAGAAGGCGCGCGAACAGTTGCACAAGCTCGGCGTGGACGTGCGCACCGGCTGCCGTGTGGTGCACATTGACGAGACCTGCGTGCGCTATGCCAATTTCGATGGCGAGCAGAGCCTGGCTACGCGCACCGTGATCTGGTCGGCAGGTGTAGCGGCCTCGCCGCTGGGCAAGAAGCTGGGTGTACCGGTGGACCGTGCTGGTCGTGTACCGGTCACGCCGACGCTCTGTATCGGTGACCACGAGGAAGTGTTCGTGATCGGTGACCTGGCCGCCGCACAGTCGGAAGGCAAGCCGGTGCCGGGCGTGTCACCGGCGGCCAAGCAGATGGGGCGGGTGGCGGCGCGCAACATCAAGCATCACATTGCAGGGCGGGCAGCAGAGACCTTCGTCTACAAGGATTACGGATCGCTGGCCACCATCGGGCGCCGGGCTGCCATTGCGATGGTCGGCAAGCTCAAGTTCTCGGGCTATCCGGCGTGGTTGTTCTGGCTGTTCGTGCACGTGTATTTCCTGATCGGATTCCGCAACCGCATCATGGTGATGGCGGACTGGGCCTGGGCGTATTTCACCTTCAAGCGCAGTGCGCGGGTGATCTCGTCCACTGTACCGGTACAGTCCGGGCAGACGGCCTTGCGCAAGGAAGTGGCTGAGTAGGCGCTCTGTACGCATCAGCAAAAAGCCCTCGCTTCCGTGACCGGGAGCGAGGGCTTTGTTCTTTCTTGTTGCTTTGCTGCGCGGTGTGGCTCAGTCCTCCAGGGCCAGCATGGCGTATGTGGCCAGCCAGTGACCGCCACTGTAGTGGCTGCCGACCACCTGGTCGATGGATGCGGCGATGTGGCGTTGGATGGCTGCCTCGATAGCGCTACGGGCGGCGTGTGCTGTAGGAAGGTGACGCAGCACATTCTTCATGCACCACGCGCGAGAAAGGTTCAGGCCGTCGAGGTGAGCCACCTTGGGATCGGTGGGGTCGGACACATGGGCCGGATGCATGAGCTGCGACACCTCGGCCACGCGCGGCAGATAGAGATCGAACCAGGCAGCGAAGGCATCGGGCGTCAGCACCTTGCTCATCAACAGGGCTTCGGTCAGTGCGCCGGAGATGAATTCATCCCCGCCCGGTTCATAGTGGGCCGGGTAATCGGTGTCTTTGCCGTAGTGTTGCTGCGACCAGTCGACGATCACCGTCTCCAGTTCTGCGTCGTTGACGTGACGGGCATAGTCCAGCGCTAGTGCCAGCGAGAAGGCGGTGTTGAAGTGCGCACCTACCCGGATCGGATAGCTCAGCTTGGAGAGGTAGTCGAGCAGGCGGCGGCGAATTTCGGTCGTCAGCGGCTTCATCGCCGCATGCCATCCGGCCGCACGTGGATGAGCCGACATCAGCAGTTCCTGATCCAGCGCCAGCAGCCAGCCAAAGCCGTAGGGACGTTCGAAGGGCGCACGGTTGGGCGCGCGGAAATAATCCGTCTCGCGTTCCATCAACTCAGGGGTGAAATGCTCGTCGAAGATTGCCGTGATCTGGTCTGCCACTGCCAGGGATGGATACTGGCGTAAGCAGCGCAGCAGCAGCCAGAACCCGTGCACCGCCGAGTGCCAGTCATAGCAGCCATAGAAGACCGGATGCATCGCGCGCGGCGAGAGCACGTCGCCGTCGTCGTTGAGCAGATGCATGATGTGGTTCGGATATTCCTGGCGCAGATAGGCCAGCGGCATGCGGGCAAATTCTTCTGCCCGTTCGAGGGTGAGTTGCATGGGGGACTCCTTGAAACAGTGTAAGGCGACCTGACCAGACGCCATGTCCGGTCAGGTCCGGCCTCCGTTGTGGATCAGCGGAAGGCGAGGAAGTACATCAGGAACACGTTCACCGTCAGCAGCGTCAGCGCGGTCGGGATCTGCACCTTGATGACCTGGTACTTGTTCTTCAGTTCCAGCAGCGCAGCGGGCACGATGTTGTAGTTGGCCGCCATCGGCGTCATCAGCGTACCGCAGTAGCCCGAGTACATGCCGATGGCCACCAGCGGCGCCGGATCAGCATGGTGTCCCACGATCAGGAAGGGCAGGGCGATGCCTGCACTCATGACGGGGAAGGCCGCGAAGGCATTGCCCATCACCATCGTGAACAGCGCCATGCCCACGCAGTAGATCACCACTACCAGGAAGCGATTGTCCGGATTGACGAACAGGCTCACCACCTGCTGCACCGAGGTACCGGTCTTGGCGGCGACGAAGACGCCGCCCAGCATGGCCAGCATCAGCGGCAGGATGGCGGCCCAGCCGATGGAGTCCACCAGGCGGCGCGACTGGCGCACTGCCTGCAGCGGCGTGCCGCGGGTGAGTACGCAACCGGCGATGAGCGCGCACACGCAAGCCACGCACAGTGCGGCCAGGGTCAGTTGTTTCTGGTCCAGCAGCATCAGGCCGCCAATCGAGACGCCCTTGAGCAGCACGGTACAGGCCACTGTGATGACCGGAATCAGCACGGCCGGGAAGAACAGCCAGTTGCCGAGCTTCCTGGAAGAGGCCACGCGCTCGTCATGCGTGGAGGTCGCGTAGCTGCCCATGGAGAGCATGCCGGTACCGGCGATGAGCGAGATGATGATGACGGTGCCGCCGATGATGCGGTGGGCCATGGACTTGCCCAGGTTTTCCACCAGCAGGTCGCCGAACAGGAACACGGCGCCGAAGAGGAACCAGAACAGCGCCGTGGGGAAGCGCTTGGGATTGCCCTTGTCGCGCAGGGTCATCACGGTCAGCATCATGACGATGATGCCGATGAGGTAGTAGATGCGGTTGATCGAGATGAGCGTATTCATGCGGACACCTTGGCAGCGGATTGGGTGGCTTTCCACGCATCGACATCGCGGCGGATGGAAGCGTCGAGGCGGGTCAGGCGGAACATGTGGATCACCAGTGCCGACAGGGCAGTGGGGATGGCCCACAGGCCGATGTGCAGCGGCTCGATGTTGGTGATGCCGTTTTCCTTCAGGAACGCATCCATCAGCAGCACCGCGCCGAAGGCGATGAAGATGTCCTCGCCGAAGAACACGGCGATGTTGTCGCAGGCGGCGGCATGGGCCTTGATCTTGTCGCGGATGTGTTGCGGCAGGTCTTCGCCATAGGCGTTGACCGCTGCACCTTCGGCCATCGGTGCCAGCAGCGGGCGCACCGTCTGCGCCTGGCCGCCGAGATAGATCAGGCCCAGTGCGGCCGTGCCTTCGCGCAGGATGAAGTAGAGCATGAGGATGCGCGCAGAAGTGGCGCTGGCGATGCTGGAGATCCACGCCTGGGCGCGTTCCTTCAGGCCGTAATGTTCCAGCAGGCCGATGATCGGCAGGATCAGCAGGAAGGTCGCCAGCGAACGGCTGTTGACGAACTTCTCGCCGAAGGTTTCCAGCAGCATGCCGAAGTCCATTCCGACCGACAGGCCGGTGGTAAGACCCGCGACCGTGACCACCAGCAGCGGGTTGAAACGCAAGGCAAAACCGGCCACGACGATCGGTATCCCGATCAGCGGCAGCAGTGTCGAACTCTCCATGAAAAACTCCCTAGTTGAATGAGAAAAAATCCATACGCCAGTGTGCAAGGTCCATGCCAGCCATGGCGCGGAAAGCCGCGCCCAGTCTGCCTTTTCGAAGAATGCTCAGGCGTAGGGGCGTGACTTTTCCTGCGACCTCATGGGCCTCGGATCGGCGACTTTTCTTGTGGTTTTTGGAACGGAACTACAGTTTGCGACGACCTTCAATCAACAGCGGGGGCCGTCCTTCCCGCCTGCTGCGACGATGCGGGAAAAAACGTTCATAACGCCGCGCGTACGGCAATCTGCTCGGCGTGCAGGCGTGCCCGAATCTGGCGCGCAAAATCCAGGGCATGCGCGCCATCTCCGTGCAGGCACACGGTCTGTGCATTGACCTCGACGATGCTGCCGTCGATGGCCTTGACCTTCTTCTGCTTGACCAGCATCAGGGTCTGGGCGATGGCATCGGCATCGTTGTCGATCATGGCGCCCGGTTTGCTGCGTGCGACCAGGCTGCCATCGGGCTCATAGGCGCGATCGGCGAAGACTTCTTCCACCGCATTGAGATCGGCATGGCGGGCGGCGGCGATCAGTTCGCTGCCGGCCAGGCCATACAGGCTCAGTTCGGGATTGAAGGTGCGGATGGCCGCGCAGATGGCATTGGCCAGTACGGCATCCTTGGCGGCCTGGTTGTAGAGCGCGCCGTGCGGCTTGACGTGCGTCATGCGGCCACCTTCGGCGCGCACGATGGCGTCGAGCGCGCCGAGTTGATAGAGCATGCCGCTGACGATTTCCTCGGGCGGCAGTTGCATGGCGCTGCGGCCGAAGTTTTCACGGTCGGGGAAGCTGGGGTGGGCGCCGATGGCCACGTGATTCTGGATCGCCCAGCGCACGCTGCGGCGCATGGTGTTGGCATCGCCTGCATGCCAGCCGCAGGCGATGTTGGCAGAGCTGACCAGGGTCAGCAGTTGTTCGTCGGTGTCGCAGCCTTCGCCGAGGTCGGCATTGAGATCGATATGCATGGCGTTCCCTTATTTCTTGTAGAGCGTGGCGCGCGACCAGTCCAGTGCGGCGACCGTGGCGCGGATGGAGTCGAGATAGCGTTGCTGTTCTTCGGCGGCGGCCAGAGCATCGGCCATCTCGCAGGGCTCCAGCCGCAACGTGGCGTTCAGCGGGGCTTGCGCCAGCTTCCACAGGTCCGCGCCGATGATCACGCCGATCTTGGGATAGCCGCCGGTAGTCTGTGCATCGCCCATCAGGATGATGGGCTGGCCCGAGGGTGGTACCTGGATCACGCCCGGCACCACGCCATGCGAGAGCATGTCGCGACCTTGCTTGCGCTTGAGTTCCGGGCCTTCGAGGCGATAGCCCATGCGGTTGCTGTTGGGTGTGACGCGCCAGGTGTCGGACCACAGCGCTTCGCGCGCGCT